>DVNY01000092.1 GCA_018714085.1 Candidatus Caccomonas pullistercoris | reverse complement strand
GGCGCCGTTGCCGATGTGGCAGGTGATGATGCGCTTTTCGTTGACGTCGACGCCGAGGAACTCGCCGGCGCGCTGTGTCACGAAGCGGTGGCTCGTGCCGTGGGCGCCGTAGCGGCGGATGTGGTATTGCTCGTAATACTTATAGGGCAGGGCGTACATGTAGGCCTTGGGCGGCATGGTCTGGTGGAAGGCGGTGTCGAAGACGAAGACCTGGGGCAGTTCGGGCAGGAGCTTGCGCACGGCTTCGTAGCCTTTCAGGTGGGCGGGGCTGTGCAGGGGCGCCAGGTCCATGTACTGTTCCCACTCTTGGATGATTTCGGGGGTGACGACGAGGCTCTTGGTGAAGACGCCGCCGTGCACGATGCGGTGGCCGGCGGCTCCGATCTCGTCGAGCGACTTGATGGCGCCGTATTCGGGGTGGAGCAGGGTGTCGAACATCAGCTTGATGCCCACGGTGTGGTCGGGGACGTCGGCTTCGATGACTTTCGAGCTGCCGTCGGGCATCTTGGCTTTGAGGAAGGCGCCTTCCAAGCCGATTTTCTCGATTCCGCCGGAGGCCAGGACTTTCTTGTCGTCCATTTCGTAGAGCTTGTACTTGATGGACGAACTTCCGCAGTTGATTACTAATATCTTCATGGGTATAGGAATGAATTTTGTGATTGTCGAGGATGGACGCGGGGCGTTGCCCGCGTGCGTGCTTTCGGCTTTGCAAAATTACAGCTATTTTCGCATACGGCGAAATGCTGGCGCGGCTTTATTGCGGGGGGCTTGCGCCCGCCTTGTCCGGCCGCCACAGGCGAGGCCCGCCGTCCCTGCCCCTTGCGGGCGGTGGCGGCGGGCCTGCGGTCTTACGTGGGATTCAAGGCGCTTGCCTGAATCTGGTGTGGCCCCGCGCGGGGGTTATTTCTCTTGTGCCTTGGCGGCGATGGCCTGGTTGGCCGTGACGGCGATCATCTTGTAGACGTCGTCGGTGCTGCATCCGCGGCTGAGGTCGTTCACGGGGCGGGCGATGCCTTGAAGGATGGGGCCGATGGCTTCGGCACGGCCCAGGCGCTGGACGAGCTTGTAGCTGATGTTGCCGACTTCGAGGCTCGGCACGACGAGCACGTTGGCGTTTCCGGCGATGGGCGAGCCGGGCGCTTTGCTGGCGCCTACGGCGGGCACAAGGGCGGCGTCGGCCTGGAGGTCGCCGTCGATTTTCAGGTTGGGGTCCATTTCCTTGGCGCGGGCCACGGCTGCCACCACCTTGTCTACGACTTCATGCTTGGCCGAGCCTTTCGTCGAGAAGCTCAGCATGGCCACGCGGGGGTCGGTGAAGCCGGCCACGGCCTTGGCCGTGCGGGCGGTGCAGACGGCAATCTGGGCGAGCTGGTCAATGTCGGGCACGGGGGTCACGGCGACGTCGCCCATGACGAGCACGCCGTCTTCGCCGTATTCCTGGGTCTGGGTGAGCAGGAGCATGGCGCCCGAGACGCACGTGATGCCCGGCGAGGTCTTGATGATTTGCAGGGCGGGGCGCAGGACGTTGCCCGTCGTGTTGCGGGCGCCGGCCACTTGGCCGTCGGCGTCGCCGTTCTTGATCATGAGGCAACCCAAGTAGAGCGGGTTCTTGACGAGTTCGCGGGCTTCTTCGATGGTCATGCCCTTCTTCTTTCTCAGTTCGGCGAGCAGTTGGGCGTATTCCTCGGCTTTCGGGTTGTCGTTCGGGTCGATGATGGTGGCGCCGCCGATGTTCATCAGGTTCCAGTCGGCCGCCATGGCGTTGATTTCGCTGGGGTTGCCGATGAGGATGATGTCGGCGATGCCTTCGGCAATCGCCCGGTCGGCCGCGCGCAGGGTGCGGCCTTCCGTGCCCTCGGGCAGGACGATGCGTTGCTTCGAGCGGCGGGCACGGTTCAGGAGTTGGCTGATTATATCCATCTTTTTGGGTGTTTTGGTTGCTCTGCAAAGGTAAGGCTTTTCCGTCACAGGCGTAGCCGCCGGCGGGGCTTTTTTCTATGCCGGGTTTGCAAATCGGTCGGAAATGGGGGCGGGGAGGGTGGTGTCGGCGGTGAGGGTGGCGGGCGTGCGGCGCATGCGCCGTGGCGGCCGGCCGGCTTAGTCCTTGATTTCTTCGAAGTCGACGTATTCGCCTTCGTCTTTGCCGAAGATCTTGTTGGCGTCTTTCTTTGTCTTCGACGTGTTTTTCTTTTCCTGCGTGGTGCGGTCGTGGCCGGTTGTTTGGCGCCGGCTTTGTGTGCGTGGCGGCCGGCCGATGAGGGTGTAGACGATGTTGCGCACGGCCGCGAACAGCCCTATGACTATCGCAAAGAGGAACAGGAAGAGGCAGCCGAGGGCGTTCATGCTTTGTCGGTTTGGGAGTGGCCGCCCCGTGTGCGGCGGGCGGTGAGGATGGAGAGCACGACGTAGAGCACGATGACGGCGGAGAAGCCCGTCCAGCCCAGAAGGGCGAGCAGGACGATGCTGGCCAGGAGGAACGAGTAGCGGACGCGGTTCGCCGCCCAGCCGTAGGAGGTGAATTTCAGGGCGAACATGGGGATTTCGGCCACGAGCAGGTAGCACGAGAGGGCGGCGAGCGCCGCGATGACGTAGAACCCGTAGGGCGAGGCCGTCAGCGTGTCGCCGCAGCCCACGGCGAGGGCGCTCCAAAAGAGGGCGTTGGCCGGGGTGGGGAGGCCGATGAAGGCGTGGGTCTGGCGTGTGTCGAGGTTGAACTTGGCCAGCCGCAGGGCCGAGAATGCGGCGATGAGGAAGGCCAGGTAGGGCACGACGAGGCGGGCCGTGGCGCCGGAGAAGGGCAGTTCGGCCTCGCCAAGGAGGGCGAAGACCATCGAGGCGGGAGCCACGCCGAACGTGACGTCGTCGGCCAGCGAGTCGAGCTCCTTGCCGATGGGCGAGGCCACGTGCAGCAGCCTTGCGGCGAAGCCGTCGAAGAAGTCGAAGACCGCGCCGGTGACGACGGCGGCCATCGCTGCGGCGAAGCAGCCCTGCAAGGCGAAGACCGTGGCCACGCAGCCGCTGAGCAGGTTGCAGCAGGTCAGCGCGTTGGGGATGTGGCGTTTCAGGCTGGGCATGAGGGGTGGAGTTTGGCGATGACGGTCTGGTTGCCCGTCGTGGCCTGGCCGAGCTTCACTTTGACTTCGGCCGTGAGTGGCAGGAAGACGTCGACGCGTGAGCCGAACTTGATGAAGCCCAAGTGCTCGTCGATGTAGCATTCCTCGTCGGGGCGGGCGTAGGTGACGATGCGGCGGGCGACGGCGCCGGCAATCTGGCGCACGAGCACCTCTTCGCCCGCGGGGGTCTCGATGACAACGGTGGTGCGTTCGTTTTCCATGCTGGCTTTCGGGAGCCATGCTTTGTGGAAGTTGCCGTTCTGGTGCTCGACGAGCTTCACGAAGCCCTCGACGGGGAACCAGTTGGCGTGCACGTTGGTCAGCGACATGAAGATGGAGACCATGATGCGGCGGTCGTGGAAGTATTCGTTCTCTTCGACTTCTTCAACCACGACCACCTTGCCGTCGGCTCCGGCGACGACGGTGTTCTCGATCTCGCCCCCGAAGAGGCGTATCGGGCAGCGGAAGAAGTTGACTGCTATGCCGTAGGCCACCAACGTCACGGCCAGCACGAGGAACGACCAGAACGACAGACCCGCCGCCCAAAACGCCAAGGCGTTGAGCACGACGACGACGAGGGCGCCCCATGTGAGCATGGGCGTCCCTTCACGGTGGAGGCGTATCTGTTTGAGTCGTTTTATTCTTCCCATAACGTGCTGCCCGGATGGGGCGGGGCGTTTTCAGTTTGCGGCCGATGGGGCGGGGCGTGGAGGGCGCTGCGCCTTCTTCGGGGCCGGGCTGTGTTCTTTCTTTGCGCGGCAAAGATAGTGAAAGGTGAGCGACAAGACAAGAGAAAGCCCCGCTTTCTTCGTGGCTTGGCCGAGCCGCATCCTATCTTCGTACAACAAAGATAGCGAAGGGTGAGGGACAAGGCAAGGGAAAGCCCTGCTTTCTTCATGGCTTGGCCGGACCGCACCCTATCTTCGCAGGGCAAAGATACGCAATTCTGCTGAAAAAACCGAACGGGAAGGGACGAAATAGTATGCAGGCGCAACGAATGTGCCCGCTGTGTTTGCTGTTTGGCACATTCGGCCTGCCTTTGTGCGACGCGTGCGGCCGGCGCGCGGCCTACTTCCAGTTTTCGGTCAGCCGGTGTTCGAGTTCCTCGGCCGTGAGGCGCAGGTAGAACTGTCCGTTCTGGGCCATGGAGATGCCGCCTGTCTCTTCGGAGACGATGATGGCCATGCAGTCTGTTTTCTGCGAGATGCCGAGCGCGGCGCGGTGGCGGAGGCCGAGGGCTTTGGGGATGTCGGAGTCGTGGGCCACGGGCAGGATGCAGCCGGCCGCCGTGATGCGTTTGTGGCTGATGATCATGGCACCGTCGTGCAGGGGGCTGTTCTTGAAGAAGATGTTCTCGATGAGGCGCTGGGTGATGTTGGCGTTGATCAGGTCGCCCGAGCGGATGTATTCGTTCAGGCCCACGTTCTGTTCGATGACGATGAGGGCGCCCACTTTCTGTTTCGACATGCTCATGCAGGCCATCACGATGGGCATGACGTCCTCTCGGCTGACGTCGCTCTTCTTCACGCCGAGCAGGCGCAGCACGACGTGGGCCTTCTGGTGGGCGCCGATGGACGAGAGGAAGCGCCGGATCTCTTCTTGGAAGAGGATGATGAGCGCCAGGCCACCCATGTTGATCAGCTTGTCGAAGATGGAGCCCAGAAGGCGCATCTCGAACACTTGGGTCACCAGTATCCATGCGATGACGAACATGATGATGCCCGAGAAGATGTTGGCGGCGCTCGATTCTTTCATCAAGCGGTAGATGTAGTAGAGGATGAGCGCGACCGAGAGGATGTCGATCACGTCTTTCACGCCGAAGTCAATCATGGCCGTAGGGCTTTGAGGTTGGGAGGGCGCCGACTATCCTGACGGCTTCGACGGCCGCTTTCACGTCGTGGACGCGCAGGATGGACGCCCCTTTCATCAGGGCGATGGTGTGGACGGCGGTCGTCCCGTTCAGGGCGTCGTCGGGGCCGCCGCCGACGAGGCGCCAGATCATCGACTTGCGCGAGACGCCCACCAGCACGGGAAGGCCGAGCGCCGCCAGTTCGTCCAGGTGGGCGAGCAGGTCGAAGTTGTGCGCCACCGTCTTCCCGAACCCGAAGCCCGGGTCGAGGATGACGTCGGCCACGCCCATGGCATGCAGCCGTTGCGCGCCCCGGGCCAGGGCCTGGAACACCTCGGCCACCACGTCGTCGTAGTGCGGCTCGCGCTGCATGGTCTGTGGCGTCCCCTGCATGTGCATCAGCACATAGGGCACGCCCAGCCGCGCCACGGTGTCGAACATGGCCGCGTCGAGCTGCCCGCCGGCAATGTCGTTGACGACGGCCACGCCGTATTCCTCGACGCACATGCGGGCCACGTCGGCGCGGAACGTGTCGACCGAGACGGGCATCTCAGGCGCCTCGCGGGCAATCACGCTGAGCCCCAGGCGCAGGCGCTCCATCTCTTCGGCGGCGGGCACGTCGGCCGCCCCGGGCCGCGAGGAGTAGGCTCCGATGTCGATGAAGTCGGCCCCTTCGTCGCGTATCTGCCTGACGCGTGCGGCCACGGCTTCGGCGCCGGGCGTGCGGCTGCCGGCGTAGAACGAGTCGGGCGTCACGTTCAGGATGCCCATCACGCGGGGGGTCGAGAGGTCCATCAGGCGCCCCCGGATGTTCAGTGTGAGTTTCCGGTCGGTCATGCTTTGGTCTCAGATGTGCTGTTTCGTGAGGCAAAGATAGTGAAAGGCGAGAGCCAAGACAAGGAAAAACTTGTTTTTCAGTGGGCTTGGCCGAGCCGCCTCCTATTTTCGCAGAGC
>DVNY01000091.1 GCA_018714085.1 Candidatus Caccomonas pullistercoris | reverse complement strand
GGCTACTGGCCCTACACGCCACCGGACACGCCGAGCACCTCGCCTCTGCCCGACGCAGCGGACACGCCGACTGGCGTCTGACAACGGCCGACCTCTCGCCGCTCCGCCGCCTCGTGCCCGCCGCTGTGTCCATCCCCAACGGCATGAGCGCCCGGGGCGAGGCCGACTTCCGTGGCGACGACTACGAAACCCGCCTCCGCCTCTCCACCCCCGGCGGCAGCCTCACCGCCTCGGGCCGGGCCAATCTGGCCACCGAGCACTACGCACTCAGCGCCACGGCGCGCGCCCTGCCGCTCGGTGCCTTCCTGCCCGGCATGGGGCTGAGCGATTTCAGCGGCAGCCTCACCGCCTCGGGCCGGGGCTTCGACCCGCTGGCCCTCCGCTCTTCACTGCGCGCCCGCGCCGCCGTCGACGCGTTCAGCTACTCCGGCTATCCCCTAGACAGCCTGACCCTCGAAGCCGACATGGCCGGGGGCATGGCCCATGCGGCCTTCACGGCGCAGAACCGCCTTGTACAAGGCAACGGGACGCTCGACGCACGCCTCGCGCCCGACAGCCTCACGGCCACGCTCCGGGCCGACGTGCCCCTCATCAGCCTGCGCCAGCTCACCGGCGGGAAAGACAGCACCGACATCGGCGCCACCATCGGGCTCAACCTGGCGGCCCGGCGCGACTTCTCGGCCTTCGACGTCGACGGCAGCCTCAGCGACATCCGCTTCATGACCGCCATGAAGAGCGTCACCATGCGCGACATCACCTTCGCCCTCGGCACGGCGCCCGACACGACCTACGCCCTCATGCGCTCGGGCGACCTCGACCTGCGCCTCCTGGGGCGCGACGACGTCGGCAGCCTCGCCGCGCAAGCAAGCCGCTTCGCCACCCTGCTGAACCGCCAGATCGAAGCCCGCCGCCTTGACCAGAACGCCCTGCGCGCCCAGCTGCCCGCCCTCGCGCTCTACGTGGACGCCGGGCGGCAGAACCCCATCAACAAGTTCATGGCGCTCAGGGGCATCGACGTCGACAGCATGTTCGTCAACCTCAATGCCGACACCATCCGCGGCCTCAACGGACACACCGACCTCTTCACCCTGCACTCTGGGCAGTTACAGCTCGACAGCGTGCGCCTCGTTGTCAGCCAAGACAGCGGCGGCGTCAAGATGCGGGGCAGCGTCATCAACTCCGCAACCGACAACCCGAACCACTTCCGCGTCTATGCCGACGCCTTTGTGCGCTCGCGCAGCGCCGGGGCCAACTTCCAGTTCATTGACAGCGAGGGAGCGAAAGGCGTCGACGTCGGGGTCGAAGCCTTCGTGGCTGACAGCGGCGTGGCCGTCCGCCTCTTCCCCGAACGGCCCGTCATCGCCTACCGCGACTTCCGCATCAACCGCGACAACTACCTCTACGTCAACAACGCCCGGATGCTCTATGCCAACATCGACCTGCTGGCCGACGACGGCACATCGCTCCAAATCCACGGCCTGCCCAAGGACTCGGCCAACGACGTCACGCTGAACGTGAAACGCCTCAACCTGGGCGAACTCTCGAACGTCCTGCCCTACATGCCGCAGTTGACGGGACTTTTGGACGGCAACGTACACATGACGCAGAGCCGCGACACCCTCACGGCCAACGCCACGATCGACATCGACCAACTGGCCTTTGAAGGGACGCCCCTCGGCGACATCGGGCTCCGCGCCTCGTACGTGCCCGAACGAGACCACCACCTCTTCGACGCCACCATCGAGCGCAACGGCGACGACGTGCTCCGCTGTGCCGGCGTCTACACCGACGCTGACGGCGGACGCTTCGCGGGCAAGGCAGACCTGCTCGACTTCCCCCTGGCCGTGGCCAACGGCTTCATGGCCGGCACCGACGTGAACCTCGACGGCGGTTGCAACGGCACCCTCAGCCTCCACGGCCCGACCGACAAGCTCATGGCCAACGGCAGCATACGCTTCGACTCGGCGCGCGTCTTCTCGGACGTCTACGGCATCTCGCTGCGCATGGACACCACGCCCATCGTCATCGACGACAACCGGCTCACCATGAAAGACTTTGCCCTCTACTCGACCGGCGCCGCGCCGCTGCGGCTCAACGGGGCGATAGACTTCGCTGACGCCGAGGCCGTCAGGATGAACCTCGACATCGACGCGATGAACTACGAGCTCGTCAACGCCCGGCGGAACCGCGAATCGATGGTGTTCGGGAAAGTCTACACGAACATACACGCATCGCTGCGCGGCACCACGGAACACATCTACGTCAACGGGCGGCTCGACCTGCTCGGCAACACCGACATGACCTACATCCTGAAAGACTCGCCCCTTACGGTCGAAGACCAGCTCGAAGGACTCGTCCATTTCGTCAACTTCGCCGACAGCACGGCTGCCGCCCCGGCCACGCCGGCCGTCATGGGCATGGACATCTCGATGGCCCTGAACATCAGCGAGGCCGCCCACTTCCGCTGCGAGCTCAGCGACGACAAGTCGAGCTACGTCGACATTGAAGGCGGCGGCACCCTCAACTTCCGCCTCAACCAGCAGGGCGACATGCGCCTGACGGGTCGCTTCACGGCGGGAAGCGGCGAAATGAAATACGCCCTGCCGGTCATCCCGCTCAAGACGTTCCAGCTCGTCGAGGGAAGCTACATCGACTTCCTCGGCGACATGATGAACCCCACGCTCAACATCGCCGCCAAAGAGCGGGTGAAGGCCACCGTGACGGAGAACGACGCACCACGCTCGGTCAACTTCGACGTCGGCATAGCCATCACGAAGCCCCTCGAACAGATGGGCCTCGAATTCACCATCGAAGCGCCCGAAGACCTCAGCGTGCAGAACCAGCTGGCCGCCATGACGCCCGAACAGCGCGGAAAGACAGCCGTCACGATGCTCGCCACCGGCATGTTCATCACCGACGAGGGCGGCACCTCGGCCGGAGGCTTCAAGGCCAACGACGCCCTCAACGCCTTCCTTCAAAGCGAAATCCAGAACATCGCCGGCAGCGCCCTGCGCACCATCGACATCAACCTCGGCGTCGAAAGCGGCACCTCGGCCACCGGGACGGAACAGACGGACTACTCCTTCCAATTCGCCAAACGCTTCTGGGGCAACCGCATCAGCATCATCATCGGCGGAAAAGTCAGCACCGGCGCCGAAGCCGAGAACTCGGCCGAGAGCTTCATCGACAACGTCTCGATCGAATACCGCCTCGACAAGAGCTCGACGCGCCACGTCAAGGTCTTCTACGACCGCAACACCAACGACCCCCTCGAAGGCCAGCTGACCAAGACGGGAGCCGGCCTCGTGCTCCGAAGGAAGAGCAACCGCCTCGGTGAGCTCTTCATCTTCCGCACGCCGAAGCCCAAGAAAGCCCCCGAAGCCACGACCACAAAATAACGTCAGATGAAAACACTCCGCACACTCCTATACGCCGCCATGTGCAGCTGGCTGGCGGCCTCTTGCTCCCTGACCGACAAGATCCCTGAGGACGAAACCTTCTACCTCGGTACGGAAAGCATCACCTATGCCGACCAAGAGGCCCTGAAAAAAGGGAAGAAAGACACGGCCGGCGTCATCACCTCGATCGCCGAAGCCGCCCGCGCCGTCGACCGCCTCGTCAGCAGCGCCCTCACCTCAGGCCGCGTCACGGCCGCCAGTTCCGACTCGCTGCGCAAAGCCCTCAGCCAGGCCGAACGCGACAGCCTGGCCGAAGAAGCCCGCGTCAACAAAGCCGCCTTCGAGACCGTCAAACCCGAAGTCGACGCCGTGCTGGGCTACCCGCCCAACGGCTCGCTCTTCGGCTCGTCGAGCCTGCGCTGGCCCATCCAACCGGGGCTCTGGTTCTACTCCGCCTTCTCGGACAGCCGCGGAAAACTCGGCCGCTGGCTCTTCCGCAACTTTGCCTCGACGCCCGTCTACATCTCGACCGTCAACCCCGAAGTGCGCGTCAAGGTGGCCGCCAACACGCTCCGCAACTACGGCTTCTTCGGCAACCGGGTGAGCTATGAGGTCCTGCCTGCCAAGAACCCGCGCAAGGCCCGCTTGGTCTACACGGTGCACACCGGCCCCGTCTACCGCCTCGACTCCATCGCCTACGTCGGCTTCCCGCCTGTGGCCGACAGCCTCATCCGCGCCCGGCGCCGCCGCACCTACCTGCACAAGGGCGACCCCTTCAACGCCTCCAACCTCAGCCAGGAGCGCAGCCGCCTCGAACGCCTCTTCCGCCAGAACGGCTACTACTATTACTCTGCCCCCTACGCCACCTACTACGCCGACACCTTCCGGGTCAAGCAGCGCGTGCAGCTCCAGCTGCGCCCCATCGAGAACATGCCCCCGCGCGTCGGCCGCCGGTGGTACATCGGCAACACCCACGTCCGCGTGCGGAACACAGCCGGCGACTCCCTCACCGAGCACCAGGCTTTCGGGCACTACACGTTCGACTTCCCGAAGGGCAAAATCCCCCTCCGCTACATTCTCTGGCACCAAGGCGTGGCGCACCGCCACGGCGAACTCTACCGCCTGCGCCATCAGGAGACCACGCTGGAAAAGCTGAACGGCTACGGCGTCTTCTCGTCGCTCGACGTCAACTACCTGCCACGCGACACGTCGGCCACGTGCGACACGCTCGACATCTACATCAACGCCGTCATGGACAAGCTCTACGACAGCAACTTCGAGGTCAACGCCACGTTCAAGAGCAATCAGCAGGTCGGCCCGGGCGTCTCGTTCGGACTGGCCAAGCGCAACGCCTTCCGCGGCGCCGAGAAGGTGGCGTTCGACATCTACGGCTCCTATGAGTGGCAGACGGGCGCCGGGCGCCGGGGCGGCAACTCGCTGCTCAACTCGTTCGAGATCGGCACGAAGCTCTCGTTCGACCTGCCCCGCTTCGTCTTCCCCGGCGTCAGCCGCCGCCACGTGCGCTTCCCGGCCTCGACCGTCTTCGCCGTCGACGCCGACTGGACCAACCGGGCGGGCTTCTTCAACATGATTAACGCCGGCGTGAGCGCCACCTACAAATGGCACCTCAACGCCAACTCGCGCCACGAGCTCGCCCTGCTCGACATCGACTACGACCACATGCTCAGCACCACGGCCGACTTCGACTCCATCATGAACGAGAACCCGGCCCTGGCCGTCAGCATGCGCAACCAGTTCGTCCCCGCGCTTTCGTACACGTACACCTACACCTCGCCCGTCCGCCGGCGCAATCCCGTCTGGTTCCAGGCCACCGTGAAAGAGGCCGGCAACCTGACTTCCGCCATCTACGCCATGGCGGGCAAGGGCTTCAACCAACGCGACAAAGAGCTGCTCGGCAACCCCTTTGCCCAATACGTGAAAGCCACGGCCGAAGTGCACAAAACCTGGCGCCTGGCGCCGAAAATCGACCTGGCCACGCGCTTCTTCGGCGGCGTCATTTACAGCTACGGCAACAGCGAGCGGGCGCCCTACTCCGACCAGTTCTACGTCGGCGGAGCCAACAGCGTGCGCGCCTTCACCGTGCGCACCGTCGGGCCGGGCCGTTTCCGCACCGACCGCAGCAAGTATTCCTACATGGACCAGACCGGCGACGTCAAGCTCGAAGCCAACGCCGAACTGCGCTTCCCCATCTTCGGCTCGCTCTACGGCGCCGCCTTCCTCGACGCCGGCAACGTCTGGCTCCTGCGCGCCGACCCGCAACGCCCCGGCGGCGAGCTCAACGCCCGCAACCTGAGCCACATCGCTGTCGGCACCGGCGTCGGCCTGCGCTACGACCTCGACTTCATCGTCATCCGCCTCGACTACGGCATCGCCCTGCACGCCCCCTACGAGACGTCGCGCCGCGGGTGGTACAACATCGAGCGCTTCTCCGACGGCAACGCCATCCACTTCGCCATCGGCTACCCCTTCTGACCCGCGGCCTGCGCCTAAAACCTGTCACTGCGGCAGCCACGACGGGAACTGCTTCCGTCGCGGCTGTCGCAGTGACAGGTTTTTTGACCTTGGAAAAGGGCGGTTATGACTGTCCGGAGGGTGATGTCTCGGTCTGCGTCCGGGGCCAGTTGACAAGATAGAGGCGGTCCGACGTGCGGGTGAAGGCCGTGTAGAGCCAACGCAGGTAGGCGTCGTCGGCCGGGGCGTCGCCGAGGTATCCCTGGTCGACGAAAACGCGGCTCCACTGCCCGCCCTGCGCCTTGTGGCAGGTGACGGCATAGGCATACTTGATTTGCAGGGCGTTGTAATAAGGGTCGAGGCGGAGCAGCTTCATCCGTTCGCGACGGTTGCGGACATGGGCGTAGTCGGCGGCGACAGCCTCGAAAAGACGGTCGCGTTCTTCGGCTGTCAGGGCGGGCGCCTCGCTCTGCAACGTGTCGAGCACCACGCGGAGCGTCAGCTCATAGTCGTCGTAGTCGGGGAATCGCAGCGTGGCGTCGGCGAAGCGGAAACCGTGCATCTCGTGAATGTTCCGCAGCCGCCTCACCTCGGCCACATCGCCGTTGGCCACGAAATCAAAGGGCAGGCGCTCGCCCTCGGACAGGGCTGCGGCCGCCTGCTCCGTCCAATAGTAGTTGTTCTTCACCGCCATCACCCAGTCGCCGCGCGTCAGTTCGCCCTCGCGGTCGAAGATGCGGGCGCGTATGCCGTTGTTGTAGATGACAGCCCGGCGGTTCGACCGCGTGACGACGATGGTCTCGTCCGTTCCGCCGTAGCCATAAGCGCCGACGAGTTCCTCGATGAGCTCGCCGCCCGGCACGAGGCGCACATCGTCGAAGCCATCGGTGCGGATGCAGGGATAGCCGGCAGCCCCGCTGCCCACAAGGCGGCGCAGCCGGGTGGCGTTCCAGAGCACGCCCGAGGCCTCGGCCTGGCGGACCACCTCGGAGAGCTCCACGCCTGTGGCTCTCAACCCGAAACGGGCCAGGGCGCCGGCGTCGAGGGCGGGGCTCACCTCCTCGCCCACCGGCGGGAGCTGTGCCGTGTCGCCCACGAAGATGAGCCGGCATCCGTCGCCCTCGCCCACATAGCGCACGAGGTCGTCGAGCAGGCACCCCGACCCGAAAACGGAGCCCGGCGCGGGGCGGCCAGAGATCATCGAGGCTTCGTCGACGATGAAGACGGCCCCGCGCAACTTGTTGAACCCAAGGGCAAAGCGCGTGTGTTCGCCCTCGAAGGTTTCCTGCCTGTAAATGGCCTTGTGGATGGTGAAGGCCGCCGTGCCGGCATAGCGTGAGAATACCTTGGCCGCACGGCCCGTCGGAGCGAGCAGCACGGTGGGGCAAGCAATGCGTTTCAAGGCGCGGACAAGGGCGGCGACGAGCGACGTCTTGCCCGTGCCGGCATACCCCCGCAAGACGAAGGCTCCGCCCCGCTGCGTGGAGGTGACGAAGCGCGCCAGGGCCAGCATGGCGGCCGCCTGCTGGTCGGTGGGCTCGAAAGGGAACTCGGCGTTGATGAGCCGGAAGAGGGCGTCGTGAATCATAGTCTGGCTGCAAAGTTACGCAAAGATAGGTTTCGCCGCCCCATCCCGGGCGAAAAAGGCTTTCCGCCCGGCCACAAGAAAAAAGCGGACACCCGCTGGTGGCCGCACAAAGGAAAGGCCACGAAAAACCGGAGAATGCAGCCTTTCCCGGAAGGGTTATCGCTGTGTCATAGCGTATTGAGCAGTTCGTGCAGGTGGCTGACCATCTGCCCGGCTGTCTGTTTGCCGGCTTTCATGCCTGCGGGCGTGAACTGCCCGACGGCACGGTTCAGGCGGTCGAGCTTGCGGCGCTCGCCCCGGGCGCTGAACTCCTCACGCAGGAGGCGCACCTTTTCGGCGGCTTGCAGGCCCTCGACGAGGCGCTCGAAGCGGATGCTGCTGCGTGGGCCGGGATAGATGTTATAGGTGTCGCCTGCGGCAAAACGCGTGAAGCGCGAGTCGCGCAGGGGGTCGGCCGTCCACGAGTTGACAGCCCATCGCAGGTAGCCGTCGTAGTCGCCGGCCACGGCATGGATGGCCGTCCACGCCGCCTCGGCCGGGGCTGAGAACGTGAAGATGTTGGGGAAAGCCTCGGTGCAGCAGGTGTAGACGCAGCTCAACTGCCCGCGGCTGCGGCGCTTGGCCTTGACGCTGTCGGGGAACTGGGTGCCGTAGGGGACGGACAGGTAGTAGAGGTCGTCGAGGATTTCCGGGTGGTAGCCACCGGCCAGCGAGATCTTGAACGCCGGGTCGGCGGCCTTGATGACCTTGATGGCCTCGCGCATGGCCTCCATGGGTCGCTCGTCCATGGCGATGGCGGTGCGCTCGAACCAGCCCTTGCGGCGCAAGTGGGCGGCAAAATCTTTCAGGAAGGGCACCCAATAGTCGGCATAGGCCTTTTCGCCGGGGCGGGCGGTGATGAACTCTACGCGGTTCGTGGCCTGGTCAAAATAGTCGAAGCGCAACGACCAGGGAATCAGGCTGTAACAACTGATGAGTCCGTCGATTCCCACGTCGTCTGTCATGAACTCGACCCAGCGGTCGAAGACGGCGTAATCGTAGGTCCACGTCCCGTCGATCCGTCGGGTACGGGTGATCATGCTGAGATAGAAGTCCTCGGTCTGCCCGCCCCAAGGCTCGTACATGAGCGTCGTGGTGATGGCGCGCTGTCCGGCGTCGGCCAGCATCTTCATGAGCGGGCGCATGGCGTCGAAGTGGGCCTGGCTCCACAGGGGCACGCCGTGGTAGCGCGCCACGGCATAAGGGTTCTGCCAGAGGTCGAGGTTGAGTTTCCACTCGCGCGGCGGGGTGAGCGTGCGGCTGCTGACTTCAAGTTCAAAGGGCAGGCTGAGGCGTTCGTGGCGGGCGGCGGTGACGGTGAGCGTCCCACGGTAGCGGCCGGGCTGTGCGTCGCGCGGCACACGCACCGTGAGCCACACGGGCTGCACCGAACGGGCGCTGACGGGGCGCACGCGGGCGATGTCGATCACGTCGGCCACGAGCGACGAGTCCCAGTCGGACTTCACCGGGCGCAGGCCGCAGCCGCTGCCGTCGGGGTTGGGCTCGTCGGTCATGACGTAGCGCACGAAACTGGCGCTCACGGCCGAATCGGGGATGACGGCACGGCCGGCGCGGAGTCCGCCCACGCTGAGGCGGACGCTGTCGAGGCCGCTGCGGGTCCAGAGGACAGCCTGGGCATGGACGCGTTCGCCGCGCCAGGCCCTCAGGCGGAGTGTGCGGGTGCTGGTGCCCTCGGGAAGGTCGAACTTCTTATAGCGCACGTCGGTCGTGCCCCAGGCCAGCTCGGCGGGGCGGGACATGCCGTCCCAAGCCTCGGGCCCATCGTGCGGCTTGGTGTCGGTCAGTTCGTCGTAGTCCGCGGCAACGTCACGGGGAACGGCCTGGCCGAAAGCTGTCAGGGCCAGCGCCATCAGGGCGGTGAGGATGAGGGTGCGTCTCATGGGGTGTTTGGCGTGGTTTGTTGCGTTATTGGTGGGCGACGATTTCGAAGATCTCGGCCTTGCCTTCGAGGCTCACCCGAACGGCGCCGTCGGCCAGGTCGAGCCGGACGTAGGGCGTGGTGAGCGCCGTCTCGGCCAGCAGGCCGCCGTCGGCGTCATACTGCTTGCAGGAGAGGGCCGCAACGGGCTGGCGCATCAGCAGGGTGTAGGCTTTCGTTCCCTCGGCGACACCGAACGAGAGCGTGCCCGAGCCTTCGTAGGACGTGGCCAGATTGCGGTCGAAAGCGAAGAGGGCCTCGTCCGTGTCGGCGGCTTCGAGGGCGAAACCGAGGCTGTCGGCATGGAGCGGGTTGACGTCGAACGAACGCACGGCAGCCCAGTTGGTGCGCTTGGAGTCGAGGCGGCGCAGGCGGACGTAGCGGGCGCGGACGGCGGGACCGGTCCAGTGGATGACATACTGGTTCTTCATCTCGCCGATGAGGGTTTGCCACGTCTTGCCGTCCTCGGAGGCTTCGAGCGTGGCGTGGTCGAAGAAGTCCACGTCGTCGACGGAGTTGCGGCCTTGGAGGATGGAGACCTCAGCGACGTCGCGCACGGTGCGAAGGTCGACGCCGATCCAGTCGCCTTCACGTTGGGCCACGCCGGTGGTGTAGAACGTGGTGGAGTCGTGGTCGAGCATGAGTTTCGACGAGACGGTCGTGATGTTGCGCGCCGACCCGACGGCCTTGTAGTCGTTGGGCGTCGTGCCGAGCAGGCGGGTGAGGAAGCCGTGGCCGGTGTCGTCCATGATGTGCTCGTAGAAGGGTTGCAGGCGCAGTGAGCCCGACTTGTGCGCCTCGTAGGCCTGCCGGTCGGCGGGCGTCATGAGGTTGTCGACGTAGCGTGCCCAGAACGTGGCGTCGTCGTTCCCCTCGCGGTAGAGGCGTCCCAGCTCGACGGCGCGGCGGCCGCGCGTGCCCAGTTTGCCGAACTCTTTGAGCCAGGGGCGCAACTCGCCGAGCAGGGGTGCGGGGCATCCGGCTTCGAGGGCTGCGGGCACGGCCTCGATGCGCCGGAACTCGGCTTCGAGACTGTCGGCCGCGGCGTCCTGCCAGTCGGCAAGGCGGAACGTGGGCGTCTCCCACGACTCGTCGCGCCGGTAGCCCGTCTCGGTGTCGCCCGAGTGGATGGCAAAGGTGCGGTAGACCTCCGTGGCGTCGGGGACGAGTTCGTGGAGGCCGCGTTCCCAGTTGTCGATGGGGTTGTAGCCCGTCGTGTTCCAAGCATAATCGGCCACGCCGTAGAGGGCGAGCTTCGAGGCTTCGGCATGCTCCATGGGATTGCTGACGACGCCGCTGACGTCGTCGGCCGTGAGGCCGGTGGTGAGGCCGTAGGTGGGGCCTTGCAGGAGGAACTGGCGGGCATAGTCCGTCACGGGGAAGTTCCACCAGTAGTAGGCGGGGCGCTGGATGCGGGGATTGACGAACCCGAGGGTCTCGCGGGTGAGGTCGCTGCACACGGCGTCGCCCGTCCAGAGCACCTTGATGCCGGGGCGCAGCGTGTTGCCGTAGGTGATGAGGCTGCCGCGGGGTCCGGGGTTGGCCCACAGGCGCGTGTACTCCGTCGGGCAGACGGTCAGGGGCGAGACGTCGCCCTTGGCCCGCACGAAGTCGTCGGTCAGGCGGTTGAGCAGTGCTGTCTGCCGCTCGGGATTGGCGCCCTCGCCCGAGATGTCGTCGAAGAAGAGGGCGAAGTGGCGCACGCCGAGGTCATACATCAGGTTGAACTTGCGCACGAGGTTGCCGTAGTCTTCTTCGTTCCACTTGATGTCCTTGCCCGGATGGATGGCCCAGACGAAGTCGACACGCGCCCGCTCGCAGGCTCCGATGAGTTCCTTGATCTGGGCGGCCTCGTCGGCGGGATAGGGCTCGCGCCAGTTGGGACTGCTGTGGTAGGGGTCGTCTTTCGGGCCGTAGAGATAGGCGTTCATCTTGAAACGGCCGTAGAAGTCGATGAGCGAGAGGCGCGCCTGGTGCGACCAAGGCGTGCCGTAGAAGCCTTCGACGACGCCGCGGTTGGGCAGGCTGGGCCAGTCGTTGACGACGCCGAAGGGCAGGCTGCCGCCCTCGCTGCCCGGGCTCGCAAGGAGCTGGCGCAGGGTTTGCAGGCCGTAGAAGGCGCCTCGCTCGTCGTAGCCCGTGATGGTGATGCCCTTCTCGTTGATGCGCAGGACGTAGGCGCCCGAAACTCCGCGCACGCCGGCCTTGCGGGCTGCCCTCCCGCCGAAGTCGACGGTCAGACGGACGCGCCCGTCGCCCGCAGGCAGGAAGCCCGTGTCGGCGCCGAAGCGGCCTTTCTTGTCTTTGACGCGCACGCCGCCGCTGACGTCGAGGCGCTGCGAGGGCGTGAGGGCCATGCGCTGGGGCGTGGGGTTGACGACGAAGCCGCCGTGGTCCACGCGCTCGCCGGGAATGGTTTTGACGATTTGTATTTCAGAACGTTGCGCAGCCAGGTCGACGCCCGTGTCCTGTGCATGGAGCGGCGCGGCCGCCCATGCTGACATCATGCCGGCCACTGTGGCCACGATGAGTTTGCTGTGAGGGATGTTCATAGTCAGGTTAGCCAGAGGTTTCGTACTTACGTGGGCAAAGCTATCACTTTTTTTGCGGAAACCACGGGCTTGCGGCCGAAAAAGTGCAGCAGTGGGACGAATTTCTGTCGCTGCTCCCGTCGCGCGCGCCAGTGCTCCCGTCGCGGCGGGAGCACTGAGAGGCTTCATCCGCAGTCGCACCCACGGCTTTTTGCCGGCTGCCCGCAGCATTGCGCCGGCCGTGAGGGCGTCAGGAATGGCGTCCTCACGGCTGCGACGGCGAATGCGTGCGCTCGTCGCGCTGCATGTCGCCAAAGGGCGTGTGTGCGGCTTTCATGGCTTTGTAGTGCGCAATGAGGCGTCGCCGCGAAGCGATGATTTGGGCGCGGTAGAAGACGCATGTGGTCAGGAAATAGAACACCGCCTGCGCCCACAGGCCGTACCATTCGAAGCTGACCTGCGGCAGGGTGGCGCCCATGCTGTTGATGCGGATGTAGCCGTTGATGCCGAACGTCGAGGGGAAGAGGTAGGACACGGCCTGCCAAAACGTGGGCACGGCCGAACGCGGCCACGAGACGCCGGAGATGAACAGCAGCGGCACCGAGGTGAAAACGATGAGCAGGATGCACGTCTCGCGCCGGCGCATGGCCACCGAGACCGTCATGGCGAAAAAGATGGTGGCCAGCAGGAAGGGGACGGCGAAGGCTCCCAGCGTGGCGGGCGCGCCGAGATGGTTGAGCCGGAACAGGCGCGGGACGACGCCCAGCACGTAGACGGCAACCGGCACGTAGACGAGCAGGTAGGCCAGCCCCTTGCCGAAGACGATGCGGAGCAGGCCGTTGAAGTGGCGGTTGACGGGCACGAGCTCGGCATAGCTGTTGTGTTCGCGCGCCGTGCCGGCCGAAAGGCCGATGCCGAGGAGGAGCGTCTGGTGGATGACAAGCACGAGGACGGCCGGGATGAGGAATGCCGCAAAGCCGTTCTGCGGGTTGTAGAGGCTCACCTCCTCGTAGGCGATGGGCTGGGTCAGGATTTTCTCCTGTTCCTCGGTCAGGCCCGGCTGGTAGTTCATCTTGATGTCGGCATTCATGTCGAGCGAGACGTAGGTGTTCGCGGCCAGGAGGGCTTTATAGTAGAGCAGGCCGCTCATGTCGCAGAACACCTTGACGCAGGCCTGGCGGCCGCGCACGAGCTCGTCGTTGAAGTTCTCGGGCAGGTAGACAATGCCGTAGGCCTCGCGGCGACGCATCATCTGGCGCGCCTCGTCCATGTCGGCGCACCAGGCGGCGACATGGACGTCGGGCGAGGCGTCGAGGTGGCGCACGTAGAGGCGGCTGCGGCTGGTCCGGCTGTCGTCGACGACGGCCACGGGGACGTCGCGCACCACTTCGTTCGTATAGATGAAGGCGTAGACGAGCGGATAGGCCAGGGGGACGAGCAGGAAGAAGATGAGCACACCCTGGTCGCGGACGGTCAGCCGCAGCTCGCGCCAGCAAATCCATCCCAGGTCGTGGGAGGCCTGGCGGAGATAGGCGAAATATCGTTTCAACACGTTCATCAGGGTATGTATTTAACGGTCAGCAGGGTTCGTTTCAGGTGCCAGCCCACGGCAAGGGGCAACAGGGCGAAGGCCGCCAGCCCGACGAGGTTGGGCCAGATGTCGGCGGCGCCGTAGCCGTTGAGGGCGAAGTTCACGTAGAGCAGGAAATAGTGGCGCAGGGGGAACAGGTTGCACAGCCCTTGGAGGATGGGGTGCATGGCCATGACGGGGAACGACATGCCCGATATGCTGAACGAGATCACGCCCCAGAGCGAGGCGAAGCTCAACCCGAGCCGCAGTGTGGGCAGGGCGGCGAACATGAACACGCCCAACCCCTGCGCCGCCACGACGCCCAGCGCCGAGACGCCCAGCATCACGGGCAGCCCGCACAGGCAGGGGAAACGCAGCCAGGCGTAGAGCACCACGTCGACAAGCCCCCAAAGCAGGACGAAAGCCACCGTCTGGGGCAGGAGCTTGCCCACCAGCGACTGCGTGAGCGAGAAGCCGCCCGTGGCGAGCCACTCGCGCGCCGTGCCCTCCTTGACCTCGATACCGATGGAGTAGACCGTGACCATCGTGATGAAGAGCATGAGCACGCCGGGCAGGAGGGTGTTGCTCAGATAGACGGAATAGTTCAGCCAGGGGTTGCTGATGGGGTGCGTGTCGACCACGATGGGCTGCAACAAGGCCATGGCCTGCGCCTCGGTGGCGCCGCGCGCCAGCATCACCTGCTGCACGGCGGCTCCTGAGGCCAGTTCGGACATCGTCTTCATGTCGCGGAAGACGAGCGAACCGGCGATCAGGTACGAATAGTTCATGTAGAACGACACGGTGGCCTGCTCCTGCCGCAGGGCCTTGCGCGACGTGCCCTCGGGGATGTAATAGAAACCGTAGATCTCGCCGCGCTGCATGGCCTTGCGCGCCTCGCTGACTGTGGGGAACTGGGCCACGATGTCCGACTGCTGGAAGGCGTCGAGGTTGCGGGCCAGCTGGCGCGACGTAGTCGAACCGTCGTCGTCGACAAGGCCGAGCGGCAGGTTCGTGGGCAGCCCCGAGCCCATCAGGGTCAGGAAGAAAACCAGGCACAGCAGGGGCGCCGCGAGCATGCAGAACCAGTAGATGGGGTGGCTGGCCAGGCGCCTCACTTCGCGCCGGGCCACGTGGAACAGGCGCGTCATGGCTCAGGGATTGAAGAGGACACTCATGCCCGGACGCAGGCCGGCCACGGGCGCGACGGGAGCGGCCTTGACCTCAAAGGTCTTCATGTCGAACTGGCCCGTTGTCTTGGTGGCTTTCCAGGCGGCATAGCTGCCCAGGTCCTTCATGGCGTAGACTTTCAGGCGCACGGCACGGCCGTCGAGGGCGGGGACGGTGGCGTCGATGACCTTGCCCACGGAGAAGAGGGCGAGCCTGTCCTCGCGCACGTTGAAGCTGACCCACATGTCGTTCATCATGGCCACGTTCATGATGGGTGCTCCCGTGCCGACGAGTTCGCCCACCTGGGGGAATATCTCCGTCACCTCGCCGTCGGCCAAGGCGGTGAGCACCGTCTCGTCGACGTAAGACTTCACCTCGGACACGGCTCCCTGGGCGCGGGCCACGAGGGCGGCGGCGGCTTGCTTGTCCTCGCGTTCGGCTCCGTTGCGGGCCATGTCGTACTGGGCGCGGGCGGCGCGCTCCGTGGCGCGGGCGGCGTCGCGCTGCGCGGTGGCCTCATCGAGCTTCTGCGCCGTCATGACGCCTTGGTCATAGAGGTTCTTGACCCGTTGGTATGATTTTTCGGCGATGGCCAGTCCGGCCTTGGCTTTCTGCCACATCTCGAAAGCGGCTTGCTTCTGTTCTTGGCGGGCGCCCTTGTCGGCCTTCTCGCGCTGGGCCTGTGCGGCGGCCTCGGCGGCACGGGCCTGGTCGTACTTGGCCGTGACGTCGGGCGCTTCGAGCAGGGCGAGCGTGTCGCCGGCCTTGACGTGGTCGCCCTCGCGGACGTAGTAGCGCAGGATGCGGCCCGGCACCTTGCTCGACACGCGGTATTCCGTCACGTCGGCCTGGCCTTGGATGGTCTCGGTGTCGGGTTTGAAGGCGAACAGGCTGCCCACGATGACGACGGCTATGATGCCGATGATGACCAGGAGGGCGGGCAGGACGTTTACAGTATTTCCTTTGTGCGTTGTCATGATTGATGCGTTTTGATGTTACGTGTGTATGGGTCTGTGTGCCGGCGTCAGCGGAGTGTGCCGAGCGCCTTGCGCAGGCAGGCGTCGGTCAGGCGGACGTCGATGCGGGCGTCGATGACTTCGGTCCGGGCTTGCAGCCACGCCGTGGTGGCGGCCAGGACGTCGCTCGTCGTGATGGTGCCTTCGCGGAAGCCGAGGCGCGCCGTGCGGAGGTTCTCTTCGGCCTTCTCGTTGTTTTTCAGGCTGAGCGCGAGGCGCTTGCGGGCCTCTTCGACCTGCGACGAGGCTTGGGTCACCTGCAACTCGATTTTCTCGCGGGCGTCGTCGAGGCGCAGGCGGGCCACCTCGGCCTCGGCCTTGGCCGAACGGATCTTGTAGCGGTTCTCGCCCCAGTTCCAGAGGGGGACGCTGAGCGCCACGCCGACCGACCACGTCCCGCGGAAACGGCGTTCAAAACCGTTGAAGAGGTTGGGGTTCGTCAGGAGGTAGCCCCCGGTGAGGGCGAGGTTGGGCAGGGCGGCCGAGCGTTCGACCTTGACTTTCTCGTCGTAGATGCCGACGGCCGTTTCGAGCTGGCGCAGTTCGGGGCGGTTGCCGAAGGCGGTCTGGACGTCGGCCTCGGCCGGCCCGGCGTCGGCGTCAAGCCCGCGGTCCGAAAGTTCGGGCTTGCTGTCGAGGGGCAGCCCGCACAGCTGGCAGAGGAGCATCTGCGCGAGGTTCAGCCCGTTGTCCACACGGGTGAGGAGCATCTCGGCCTCGTTCAGCTTCACGCTGACGGTGAGCCCGTTGGCTTTCGTGGCCACGCCTTGGGCTATCATCTTCTGCATGTCGGCGTCGATGTGCCGGAGCAGGTCGAGGTTCTGGCGCGCCAGTTCCTGCTTGGCGCGCAACGAGACGACCTGCCAATAGGCCTGGTCGACACTGAGGATGACCTCCTGCTCGTCGGCGCGCAGCTGCTCGCCGGCCACGTCTTCGGCGTAGCGCGTGATTTGGTTATAGGCGCGGATCTTCCCGCCCATGTAGAGGGGCTGGGTCAGCATGACACTGCCGGCGAAGAGGTTGCGCGTGTCGGTGTTCAAGGCGTCGACGAACTTCTGCCCCACCCCGTCGAGGACGGGGACGAGGCTCGTTCCGAGCGACTCGACGAGGGGGCCGAGTTCGGGCATCTGCTGCACCACCTGTCCGGCGGCTGCCTGAAAGCCTGCGGCGGCGTTCGTGCCCAGGGCGCTGAGCTGGCTTTTCTGATCCTTGCTGAGCAGTGAGATCTCGTCGCCCGTACGGAGGTAGCCGGCGGCCAGCGCCACCTTGGGCAGGTAGTTGGTATGTGCGGCCTTGCGTTCGTTGTGTGCCTTGCTGATCTGTGCTTTGCTGATGAGTATCTCCTTGTTATTGCGCAGCGCCATGGCGCGGCAGCTGTCCAGGGTGAGGACGCCCTGCGCCGCGGCAGGGAAAGCTATGACGCAAAGGAGTAAGGTGAGGATGGGTTTCATCGTCTTTGTCGTTAGTCGGCGTTGTGCTTGGCGGAGCTTGGGCTCCACGGCGCAAAGTTAAAGGGCTTTTGCCGTCCATGCAACGGCCTGCGGCGGTTTTGACGAATTTCGCCGCCATTCATACCTATCTCTCGCGCCGCTCAGAACGGAATGCCCAAGTTGATGTAGAGGGCCACCTTGTTCGACTTGTTGAAGTAGCCCAGGGAGGCTTCGAGCGGGCCGATGAAGCTGTCGTAGCCATAGGTCAGCCCGACGCCGGCCAGCTGGCGGCTGTTGAAGATTTTGATGAGTTCGTTGCTGCTCATGCCGTAACTGCCGGCCACGCTGACATAGTGGCGCCGCCCGATGCGCTGCTGCAGTTTGAGGCGGATCGTACCGAAGTAGCGTTCGGCCAGTTCCGTGGCATAGAGCCCGCTGAAAGCCAGCTGCTGGCCGAGGTAGCGCCCGCCCGTGGGATAGCCGAAGGTGTTGGCATAGACGAAAGGCGGCATCTCGCCCAACAAGGCGCGCCCGGCCACGGCCGGCACGAGGGTGAGCCGCGAGTTCAGGGGGATGGCCACCTCGACGCTGCCATGGACGGCGACGGCGGGGGTCTCGCCGCGGAAACTGATGAAGTTGTCCGTGTAGGCTGTCAGGCCCAGCTCGGCGTGGCCGCCGCGCGTGGGATAGTAGTCGCGGTCGAACGAGTCGTAGTCGAAACGGGCGAAATAGTTGATGAAATAGGGGTCGCGGTCGTCGAGCGTGTAGGCCGACGACTCGGAGAGGAAGTCCTTGAAGTGGAAATACTCGAAGCGGGCGCCGACGGCGTAGCGCACATTGCGGAACCAAGCGTCTGAGAGTTCGAGCCCCAGGCGGTGGCTGTCGTAAGAGGTGTTGAACATGCGGCGCCCGTTGCGGTTGGCGTTCAGCTCGTTGTGCAGGTAGTCGTAGCTGAGCGAGATGCGGCGCATCGGCGTCGGTTCGGCGGTGAGGCTGACGCGGCCGCCATAGCGCCGGGCCAGCCTGGCGGTGGCTTCGAACAGGGTTGGGACGCGGGTGTCGAAATGGAGGCGCCCGCCCACGAGCAGGGTGGCGATTTCGTCGGAGTCGAACCACGCGCCGACGTTCACGGTCTTCTCATAGTGTTCTTCGGCCTGGTAGCGGAGCACGTAGCCCCCGCTGTCGGGAACGAGTTGGAAACTGACGTTGGTGTAGATGCTGGCCGTGCGCAGCAGGGTGCGGGCCTGCTCAATCTGGGCCAGGCTGATGTCGCTGCTGTCGCGCAGGCCACACTTGCGCCGCGCCATGCGGGCGTCGCCTTTCTTGATGTCGGCGAAGACAACGCGCGTGACGTGAATCTTCTCTTCCGGGCTGATCGGGTCGACATGGCGGCGCGGAGGCCACGCCCCGCACGTGTCCAGCCCCGCCCGCCGCCTCAACGAGAGGAGCGAGCCGGTCTTGGCGATGGCGGCACGCTCGCCGCGCGCAATGAGCGAGTCGATGTCTGTCGGGTTGAAGCTGGCGGAGCCGTAGCCGTCCACGGGGACGCGGATGAGCACGTCGGTCTGCGCCACGTTCTCGTCATATTTCACGCGGGTGGCCACGTTGATGGCCTGATTGAGGATTTCAGGAAGGGTCACGAGCTCCTCGGGCGACTTGGGCACGGCGTCCTGCACGGTGACGCCGATGACGACGTCGGCCCCCATGGCGCGGGCCACGTCGACGGGGAAGTTGTTGCGCAGCCCGCCGTCGACGAGCACCATGCTGTCGAGCCGCACCGGGGTGAACACGCCGGGGATGGCCATGCTGGCCCGCATGGCGGTGTAGAGATGGCCGCTGTGGAAGACGACCTCACGGCTCGTGCGGATGTCGGCCGCCACGCAGGCAAAGCGCGTCGGCAGACTGTCGAAACTGATCGAATCGTTATAACCGGGCAGAAGGGTCGAGAACAGCTCGGCCAGGTTGTCGCCCCGGATCATGCCGCCGAGCACGCTCTCTTTCAGCCGCTTCCGGAGCGGCACGGAGACGAGGTAGCGCGCCGAACGCTCGCGGGCGTCGATGGACTGCACGCGGCGGTCGGGCTTGTCGGAGAGCAGCACGTTCCAGTCCTGGCACCGCACCATGCTGTCGAGCTGCCAAGGCGTATAGCCGATGGAGTAAAGCCCCCCGATGAGGGCACCCATGCTCGTGCCCACCACGATGTCGACGGGCAGGCCGGCGCTCTCGATGACTTTCAGGGCGCCGATGTGAGCCATGCCCTTGGCGCCGCCGCCACTCAGCACGACGGCCACGCGCTTGCGTCCTGCGGCGGGAAGGAGCAGCAGGCTGGCGAGGAGGAAAAGGAGGATGCGGCGTAGCATGGCGGCGGAAGGTTCGGTTAGCGGTTTGGACGGCTGTCGGGGGACTGCACTCAGAGTCCCCGCATCGTGAGGCTGATGCGCTGGCGCTGGCGGTCGACGTCGAGCACGCGCACCCTGACACGGGCATGGAGGCGGACGACGGCCGTCGGGTCGGGCACGTAGTGGTCGGCCAGCTGGGAGACGTGGACAAGGCCTTTCACCTTGATGCCCAAGTCAACGAAACAGCCGAAGTTGGTGACGTTCGTGACAATGCCTTCGAGCTCCATGCCGGGCCGCACGTCGTCGAGGGTGCGCAGCGCGGGGTCGAAGGCGAAGGCTGCGGCCGTCCCGCGGGGGTCGCGGCCGGGTTTGTCGAGTTCGGCCATGATGTCGGTCAGGGTGGGCAGGCCCACGTCGGGCGTGACGTAGCGGCTGAGGTCGATGGTCTGCCGGCGCTCACGGCTGCCGATGAGTTCGGCCACGGTGCAGCCCGCATCGGCGGCCATGCGCTCGACGAGGGCGTAGCGCTCGGGGTGGACTGCGGTGTTGTCGAGCGGGTTCCTGGCGCCCCGGATGCGCAGGAAACCGGCGCACTGCTCATAGGCTTTGGGGCCGAGGCGCGGCACGCCGAGCAACTCGCGGCGCGAGGTGAAGGGGCCGTGCTGGGCGCGGTGGGCGACAATGTTCCGGGCCAACGTGGGCGTGAGGCCGGAGACGTAGGTGAGCAGGTGGCGGCTGGCCGTGTTGAGGTCGACGCCGACGGCGTTCACACAGCGTTCGACGGTCCGGTCGAGCGAGGCCCGGAGCTGCTGCTGGTCAACGTCGTGCTGGTATTGCCCCACACCGATGGACTTGGGGTCGATTTTGACCAGTTCGGCCAAGGGGTCCATCAGCCGGCGAGCGATGCTGACGGCGCCGCGCACGGTGACGTCGCAGTCGGGAAACTCCTCGCGCGCCACCTCCGAGGCCGAATAGACCGAGGCTCCGTCTTCGCTGACCATGAAGAGGTCTGCCGCGCTGAGGGCCGGCAGGCTGCGCACAAACTCTTCGGTCTCGCGCCCGGCCGTCCCGCTGCCCACGGCGATGGCCTCAACGCCGTAGCGCTCCGCCAGTCCGGCGAGCCGGCGCCCCGCCTCGTCGCGGCGCGACTGTGGGGGATGGGGAAAGATGGTTTCATGGTGCAGGAGGCCGCCCTGCGCGTCGAGGCAGACCACCTTGCAACCCGTGCGGAACCCGGGGTCGATGCCCATCACGCGGCGGCCGCCGAGCGGCGGGGCCAGCAGGAGCTGGCTGAGGTTCTCGCTGAACACACGGATGGCCTCTGCGTCGGCGCGCTGCTTACTCTCGGCCGCAAGTTCCGTCTCAAGCGAGGGGCGCAGCAGGCGTTTGTAGGCGTCTTCCGCGGCCAGGGCCACCTGCTCGGCGGCACGGCCATGGCCCCGGGCGAACTGCCGCCGGAGCCCGTCGACGATGGCGGCGTCGTCGGCCGGCGCGATGCTGACGCGCAACAGTCCCTCGGCCTCGCCGCGCCGCATGGCCAGCAGGCGGTGGGACGAGCAGCGGCGCAAGGGTTCGCTGAAATCGAAATAGTCTTTATACTTGGCCGCTTCTTCCTCCTTCCCCCTGACGACGTGCGAGATGACGGCGGCCCCGCGTCCGAAACGGGTGCGGGCCGCGCTCCGGGCGCGGGGGTCAGTGTTGATGCGTTCGGCCACGATGTCGCGAGCGCCTTGCAGGGCGGCTTCGGCGTCGGCCACTTCGCCCCGGACAAAGCGCCCCGGGTCGGCGTCGTCGCGCCCGGCCATGAGCAGGTCGGCCAAGGGGCCGAGTCCCCGGCTGCGGGCCACGTCGGCCCGCGTGCGGCGGTGTGGCTTATAGGGAAGGTAGAGGTCTTCGAGTTCGGCCGCGTCGAAACAGGCGGCGATGCGGTTGCGCAAGTCGCCGGTCAGGCAACCCTGCCCCTCAATGGTCGTGAGGATGGTGCGCTTGCGCTCTTCGAGTTCGCCAAGGCGATGGCGCTCAGCTTCGACGGCACCGACGGCCACCTCGTCGAGCCCGCCTGTGGCCTCCTTGCGGTAGCGGCTGATGAAAGGGATGGTGGCTCCTTCGGCAAGGAGCTTCACCGTGGCGGCCACCCGCCCTTCGGGCAGGCCAAGGCGCCGGGCTATGACGGAAACGATAGGATCCATGGCGATTTCTTCGGGCGCCGCCACCGGGCGGCTCCGTATTTGTACAGGCAAAGATAGTGAAAGGCGAGAGCAAAGGCAAGAGAAAGCCACGCTTTCTTCTTGACTCGGCTGAGCCGCATCCTATCTTCGCAAAGCAAAGATACGGAAAGGCGAGAGCAAAGGCAAGAGAAAGCCACGCTTTCTTCTTGACTCGGCCGAGCCGCATCCTATATTCGCAGAGCAAAGATACGGAAAGGCGAGAGACGAGGCAAGGGGAAGGCCGCAGGATTTTCGCCGCGCGTGACCGGGTTGCAGCCTTTCTGCCGGAAAGGAAACGCAGAGCAGGCGGCACGAGGGACACGGAAAAAGCGCCAACCGCCCAGTGGGATGGGGCGGCTGGCGCTGTGGTGACGGCCGGAGGGCTCACGGCGTGGGCGCTGCGGCCGGAGGGGTCAGAACACTTGCTGGTCTTTCTTTGCCTGCACAATGGCGTCGACGACGGCCACGGCGGTGATGTTGACCACGTCGCGGACGGAACAGCCGAAGTCGGTGAAGTGGATGGGTTTGTTCAGTCCCATCTGGATCGGGCCGAGCACTTCGGCGTCGTCGGTGACGGCCTTGATCATCTTGTAGGAGGCATTGGCCGACGTGAGGTTGGGGAAGACGAGCGTGTTGACGTCGAGGCCTTTGAGGCGGGTGAAGGGGTAGCTCTCGTCGCGCATCTCCTTGTTGAGGGCGAAGTTGACCTGCATCTCGCCGTCGATGGCGAGGTCGGGATATTCCTCCTGCATTCGGGCGACGACCTCGTGGGTTGAGGCGGGGCTGCCCGTCTTGTCGGTGCCGAAGTTGGAGTAAGAGATCATGGCCATGACGGGCGTGCGGTTGAAGAAGCGGACCGTGGCGGCGCTCAGGCGGGCGATGTCGAGCAGGGTGGCCGTGTCGGGGTGGCGGTTGATGAGCGTGTCGGCGATGAAGTACGTGCCTTTCTTCGAGTTGATCAGGTGCATCGTGCCGAAGTGGTCGTAGCCCTCGCGCACGCCGATGACCTCGCGGGCCACCTTGATGGTGTTGGAGTACTTGGTGTAGAGGCCGGTGATGAAGGCGTCTGCGTCGCCCGTCTCGACCATCATCATGCCGAAGTAGTTGCGCTCATACATCTTGTCGATGGCCTCTTGCAGGGTGTAGCCCTCGCGTTGCTTGCGGCTGGCCAGGATTTCGGCGTAGTGGCGCCGGCGCCCGCTTTGGGCGTCGTCGCGGAGGTTGAGTATCTGGATGCCGTCGAGGCTGAGCTTGAGTTCGTCGGCCATGTGGCGTATCTGGACGTCGTTGCCCAGGAGGATGGGGTGGCAGATGCCCTCGGCGCGGGCGCGCACGGCGGCTTCGAGCATGGTGGGGTGTGTGCCTTCGGCGAAGACGACGCGCTTGGGGTCGAGGCGGGCGGTGTCGTAGAGGTTCTGGGTGAACTTGCTCTCCTGCCCCATGAGTTCGCGCAGGTGGGTGCGGTAGGCTTTCCAGTCGGCGATGGGTTTGCGGGCCACGCCGCTCTCCATGGCGGCTTTGGCCACGGCCATGGAGACCTCGGTGATGAGGCGCGGGTCGACAGGCTTGGGGATGAAGTAGTCGGGGCCGAAGGTGAAGTTGCGCACGTGGTAGGTGCGGTTGACAATGTCGGGCACGGGGCGCTTGGCCAGGTCGGCGATGGCGTGGGCGGCGGCCAGCTTCATCTCTTCGTTGATGGCGGTGGCGGCGGTGTCGAGGGCTCCGCGGAAGATATAGGGGAAGCCGATGACGTTGTTGATCTGGTTGGGATAGTCGGTGCGGCCGGTGCTCATGAGGACGTCGGGGCGGGCTGCCTTGGCCTCCTCGTACGAGATTTCGGGCACGGGGTTGGCCAGGGCGAAGATGATTGGCTGCGCGGCCATGGCGCGGACCATGTCGGGAGTCAGCACGTTGCCTTTCGAGAGGCCGACGAAGACGTCGGCGCCCACCATGGCTT
>DVNY01000090.1 GCA_018714085.1 Candidatus Caccomonas pullistercoris | reverse complement strand
GGCAGCGTCAGATGTGTATAAGAGACAGACCCTTGCCTGTGCGTTCCGCTTCGACCTCATGCTTACCGGGGTAAGGCCGTTCTCATCCTTTGTGTACTTTTCCACCCAAGCGGCAAGTGTCATCCGCCCCTTTTTCACGTTCTCCCAATTCACAAGGCCGTGCCGCTGGATGTCGAGGATGCGCTCTGCCTTGATTTGCTCGGCGAGCTTGAGCGTGTTCTTGTTCTGCAACTTGGCGGCAGCGTTCACTTCCGGTACGAGGTAGAGCTTCAAGCCCTCTTTCTTCCTTGCGCCCATGTAATACATGTCAAGATACAGGCTTACATTGCCGTCGTTGAGCCTCTTTTCGCGTATGCGGACAGGCTCTTTCATTTTGATTTCTTTCTTCTTACGTCCCATTTTCTTTTCTGTGTTATCCGATTCTTGGATTTGTTACTATATTGTTTATCAGTCACTTATGTACTCCGCAAAGATAAATCCAAAAGGGACAAAAACGGGACAAAAAGCGCACGAAAATATCTCAATTTAGGTAAATATAACGGTCTAATCAAAAATCGGCCTTTATTCATAACTAGCTATAAATCAGTACGATTTAGCCAATTTCGTTATATTCGTTTTCCTATGGTTTTACCCATCTGTAATAATTGGTGGTTACTTGGTGGCAACTGGTGGCTTGGCTGCCGGAAAGCGCGGGCCGCCCCTGCCTCGGGTGTGTGTCCGGGCAGGGGCGGCCTGTGTGTCTGTGCTGGTGTGCCTGGGGGTCAGGCTTCCTTGACGCGGTTGACGTAGGAACCGTCGCGGGTGTCGATTTCGATGGTCTCGCCTTCGTTGATGAAGAGGGGCACGCGCACCGTGGCGCCCGTCTCGACGGTGGCGGGCTTGGTGGTGTTGGTGGCGGTGTCGCCTTTGAGGCCCGGTTCGGTGTAGGTGATTTTCAGGCGCGTCTTGACGGGCATTTCGGCGTAGAGGATGGTGTCGGTCGAGGCGTCGATGACCACGTCGACCACGTCGCCCTCTTTCATGAAGTCGACGCCGGTGATGAGGTCCTTGGCGATGGTGACGTCGTCCCAGGTCTCCTGGTTGAGGAAGTGGTAGTCGTTGCCCTCAGCGTAGGAGTATTGGAAGGGGCGGCGCTCGACGCGCACGTCTTCGATGGCTTCGCCGATGTTGAACCGTTTTTCGAGGACGCGGCCTGTGACGACGTTTTTCAGCTTCGTGCGCATGATGGTGTTGCCCTTGCCGGGTTTCACGTGGAGGAACTCGATGCAGAAGTAGAGCTGGCCGTCCAGACGGATGCAGGTGCCGTTCTTGATGTCTTGCGATTTGATCATATGTCTTGTTTGTTAAGTTTTGATGGCTTGTTTCGTGGGCCGCCATGCGGCTTCGGCCGCAAAGTTACGAATTTTTCCGGACGGGACGATGCGTGCGGTCCGGTTTGTGCGTTCGCGCGGGCTGTTCCTGTGTGGCGGCGGGGATGTGCGGCGCGGCGCAAGAAGCCGCAGGGATGGGCACGTGCGTTGTGTCCTCTCTCTGCGGCTTCATATGCTTATGCGTGTCGCCCTGTGCGGGGGCGGCGGGTCATTGCTGGCTCTCGGTCTCGGGTGCCTGGTCGATGAGGTCCATGAACTGGTCGAGCTTCGGCGTGATGATGATTTGCGTGCGGCGGTTGCGCTGGCGGCCGACGGCTGTCGTGTTGTCGGCGATGGGGTTGTATTCGCCGCGTCCGGCGGCCGTCAGGCGGGCCGGGTCGACGCCATACTGGTTCTGCAAGGTCTGCACCACGGACGAGGCGCGCAGCGTCGAGAGGTCCCAGTTGTTGCGGATGTTCTTCTGCGAGATGGGCACGTTGTCGGTGTTGCCTTCGACGAGGACGTCATATTCCTTGTAGTCCATGATGATCTTGGCGATCTTCGAGAGCGTTTCGCCGGCGCGGTCGCCGATTTCATACGAGCCCGACTTGTAGAGCATGTTGTCGGCCAGCGAGATGTAGACTACGCCCTTGATGACCTGCACGTTGACCTCTTCGCTCTCCTTGGGCGTGAGCGAGCGGGTGAGCTTGTTGGTCAGGGCCATGTTGAGCGAGTCGCTCTTGTCCTTGGCCTCGACGAGCTGCTTGATGAACTTGTTCGAGGCGTTGATTTCGTCGACGAGCTTCGAGATGTTCACGCTGCTCTGCGAGCCGGCGGCCAGGCTCTTGTCGAGCGAGCTTTGCAGCGAGGCATACTGCGCTTTGAGGTCGTCGTTGTTCTTGCGGGCTTCGGCCAGCTGGTCTTCGAGGCTCTTGCGTGTGGCGGCGCCGGCGGCAATCTTCACTTGTGCCTGCTGGTTGGCCTTGGTGAGTTCGCTGTTTTCGGCCTGGAGCTTGTTGTAGTCGGCTTGCAGGCCCTCAAACTGTTTCTTGCTGACGCAGCCGGTCAGCAACAGGCCGCCCGCGATGAGGGCGACGGGGATCAGGGTTCTCTTCATCTTCTTTCGTTCGTTCCGGCTGGCCCTCCTTGCTTGGCAGGGCGGGCTTGGCCGCATTTGGGGCGCAAGTTAGGCATTCCTCTCCGGACGGCCAAGCGCGTAAGGCTTATTTAAGGCTTGCGTGCGCAGAATTAACATTCCGGCCGTCCGCCGGGTGCGGAGCGGGCGCCGTACACATATATAATATATAACCCTTAAAGATTTTGATTCGATGCTTATGCAGACTTCCAACTCCCCGGCCGCTGCTCCCCAGCCGCGGCCTCGGCGCGGCGGTCCCGGCTTGCAGGAGCGTTCGGCCGTGGCCATGCTGGCGGCGGGCGTGGCGCTCTCTGTGGCGGGTTTCCTGGTGCCGCCCGTGGGCGAGATTTCCGACTCCGTCCTCTGGTTCTTTGCCCAGTGCCTGCTTTATGCGGGCTCCATCTTCGGCGTGACGGCCTATGTCGACGCGCGCCTCAGCCGCCTGCTGCACCGTCGCGGCCGCCGGCGCCCCGGGGCGGGCGAGGGGACATGAGACCCCGGCGCGGAGGGGGACTTATCCAGACGTTTAACTTTCAAGAAAAACATCCAAGACGATGAAACACTTCACGATTGACGAATTCACGCGCTCGGCGACGGCCCGGGCGCTCGGCATCGACAACACGCCGCCCGACGGGGCGCTCGTGGCGTTGGAGCTGCTGGTGGCGCGCGTGCTCGACCCCCTGCGCGAGTGGTGGGGACGCCCGTTGCGCATCACGTCGGGCTACCGCTCCGGGCCCCTGAACCGCGCCGTCGGCGGCGTGGCGGAGAGCCAGCACCTGCGCGGCGAGGCGGCCGACCTGACGGCGGGCAGCCGGGCGGCGAACGCCCTCCTCTTCCGCCACGTGGCCGATGAGCTGCCCTTCGACCAGCTCATCGCGGAGCAGGCCGACGCCGAGGGGCCGGCGTGGATACACGTTTCCTACCGCGCGGGGCGCCTCAGGCGGCAGGTGCTGGTGTGCTGAGGTGCGCGGGCGAAGCCTCGCCGCCTGCGCCTGTCGTCTGGGCTTCACAAGTGGCGCCCAGACGTTTTTCCGCGTGAGGGCCGTGCGCCGTTGGGGCGCCATTTGTGACGCCCGCCGTCGTGCCGGATGGCCGTCACCCTGTGTGGCGGCGGGGTGGGAGGGTGCGTGTCAGCCTTCGGGCGGCCAGCGGTTGCAGACGAACTCGGGGTGCCCGGCTTGGCCGACCACGCGGGCCGGGACGCCGGCCACGGTGGTGTGGGGAGCGACGTCCCTGACCACCACCGCCCCCGCGCCGATGGTGGAGTCGTGGCCGATGCGGACGTCGTCGACGATGCAGACCCCCGGGCCGACGTAGACGTTGTCGCCCACGGTGGCGGCGTGGCTCGAATTCGACCCGATGGTGGTCAGCTGGCTCAGGTTGACGTTGTTCCCGATGGTGGCCGAGACGTTGACGAAGATGCCGAACCCGTGCGCCAGGTAGAGGCCGTAGCCGATGCGCGTTTGCGGCAGGATGTGCAGGCCGTAGCGGCGGGCATAGCGGGCGTGCATCAGGCGTGCCACGGGGTAGAACCAGCCCCGGCGGTGGGCGGCCAGCCGTAGCCAGAAGCAGAAGCCCATGTAGGGGTGCACCACGCCGTAGGCCCAGATGCGCCAGATCGGGGCGCGGGGCTGGCGTTCGTGGCGGTAGAAGTCGCTGCGGATGTAGGCGAAACATTCCTTGTAGCTCCCGGGCAGGCGGGGAGCGGCGGGTGTGTCGGTCATGGGCGGTGAGGGTTTGCGGTCGGTTTGTGCGGGCGGGCGGCTGCCCGTCCCTTGTGTGATGGTTGTGCTTGCAAATATACGGCTTGTGCGCTTATTCCAAGGAGCCGCGGGCCTGAAAGTTTGCCCGTCCGGGCCGTATGCGCCGGTTGCCCGGCGGTTTGCGGCGTCGCGGCCGGCTCATGAGTGGAGCCCCTCCCCGCGTTTGGCGTGGACGCTGGCGCGTTTTCCGCCGGGGCGTTAAACTTTGAGCCGCGGCGGGCGTCATATGGCTATAAACTCCGAACAACACCGCCCGTGCTATGAAGAACGTCCTGGCTGTCTTTCTGCTGTATTCCCTTTGCCTGCTGTGGCCGGCGGTGGCTGCGGCGGGCATCGTCGAGGGCATCGTGCGCGACGGCGCCAGCCGTGCGCCCGTGGCGTGGGCCACGGTGCGCCTGCTCCGCCCGGACAGCTCGCTTGTGGCCGGACAGGCCACGGCGGAGCGGGGCACCTTCGCGTTCGGGGGCGTGGCGCCGGGGCGCTATGTGGTGCAGGTGAGTTTTGTGGGCTATGCGACACAGGCGCGGGCGGTCAGCCTTGCGGCCGACACGTCGCGGGTGCGCCTGGCGCCGGTCGACCTTCCGCCCGTGGGGCACGTCCTCGCCGAGGCCCGCGTCGTGGCCCACCTGCCCGAGGTCGAGGCCGACGGCGACACGCTGGCCTTCAACGCTTCGGCCTATCGTGTGCCCGAGGGGTCGGCGCTCGAAGAGCTCATCGAACGCCTGCCCGGCGTCGAGGTGGGCGACGACGGCACCATCACGGTGGGTGGCAAGCAGGTCACCCGCTTCCTTGTCAACGGCAAGGACTTCTTCAAGGGCGACCCGCAGGTGGCCATGAAGAACCTGCCGGCCGACATGGTGCGCAAAGTCAAGACCTACGACAAGCAGAGCGACTACACCGAGCAGACCGGCATCGACGACGGCGAGGAAGAGACCGTGATGGACGTGCGGCTGAAACGCGAGCTCAACGAGAGCTGGGTGAGCCGCATCAACGCCGGATATGCCACACATGGCCTCTATGAGGGAAGGGCCTTCGTGAACCGCCTGACGGACTATTCGCGCCTGTCGTTCGTGGGCAATGTGCGCAACCCCAACGGCACGGGGCGCAATGAGGATGCGGGTTTCGACTTCAACGTGGCCAACTACAAGGACAGCCGCGAGCGCCGCCGGGCAGGCAGCTACGGGGTCAGCGGCTCGGTGCGCGTGGCGCGCGGCCGCTCGGACCGCACCACGGGCGGCAACTCCGAGACGTACCTCACCGCGGGCAGCACGGGCGCCTTCTCGAACCGATGGAACCACAGCCGCAGCCGGGCTGTCGACTGGAATGCCCGCCTGCGCGCCGAGTGGCATCCCGACACGCTGACCTCGCTGTCGGTCGAGCCCTCGTTCAGCCATCGCACGTCGGCCTCGGGCTCGCTGGGCCGTTCGGCGCAGTTCAATGCCGACCCTTATGCCCTCTCCGGCGCGGGCAACCCGTTGGACGCCGCCTTTGCCGATCCGCCGGAGGATGGGCTCGCGGCCATCCTGGTCAACCGTCAGCTGCGCCAACGCAGCGGCGAGGGGCGCACCGTCTCGGGCGGGCTGGACCTCGTGGCCTCGCGGCGCCTCAGCCGCCGGGGGCGCAGCCTCGAAGTGAGCGCCTCGGCCAGCTTGAACCGGACGGCGGGGCGCGCCTTCAACCGTTCGGACATCCGCTATTTCCAGCCCGGCGCCGCCGTGCCCTTGCGGCTCACCGACCAGTTTGCCGACACCCCCTCGGAGCGTTGGGCCTACCGCGTGCAGGCCGGATGGAACGAGCCGCTCTTCGAGGGCGCTTCGTTGCAGCTGCGTTACAGCTACGCGCGCGGCCATAACCGGAACGACCGGAGCATCTACCGCCTCGACTCGCTCGACGGATGGAACGTCGCCCACACGCTCGGCGAACTGCCCGACGGCGAGGTGCTCCAAAGCCTGTCTCTTATACACATCT
>DVNY01000089.1 GCA_018714085.1 Candidatus Caccomonas pullistercoris | reverse complement strand
GCGTGACGCCCGTCGTCAAGTCGTACCACCGCGCGGTGGCCACCTGGCGGTCGGCCTTGCGGTAGGAAGCGACAACGGAGGCCAGGCGCTGGTGCGCCTTCTCCTTGTAGTCGAAGCGCGCCGTGACGGTGTGCGTGCGCGACAGCTTCAACTGGCTGTTGCCCTCGCTGATGATGAGCGGGTCGCTGTCGTCGCGCACGTCGAGCAGTGAGAAGATGTCCGGCAGGCCTTGCTGCATCTCGTAGCCAAGCGAGGCATTCTTCTGCATGTCCTCACTGTAAAAGGAAAGGGTGGCCCAAGGCTCCCAACGGAAGTCATGGCGTGTGAGTTCGCGGTCGTTGCCGCCCCGGAAGTCGTGGATGCGACGCTGGGTGAGCGTGAGGTATGTTCCCACATGGAGTCCGAGCGGCCCCAAGGGAATATGCCAAAGCAGCGGCTCGAACTGATGGGAACGCGTCAGGCGCGTGGTGTGGAAGCTGTTGCGCTCGTCGGCCATCCACTGGGCTGGATCGGTGGCCGAAGGGGGCTGCAATCCGTCCGCCCCGCCGTCGAGGCTGCACGTGTCGAGGTCGCGGTGGCCCGACTGGAACTCCTGCTTGTAGGAGTAGTGGAGCGTAAACTTGCCCAGCTTGCCCCCAAAGAGCAGCACGTCCTGATAGCTGGTGTAGGCGCGGAAGGTGTAGTCCATCTCGGGCTGCACGGAGCGTCGGTTTTCGGCCACGCCGGGCGTGGCAGCAGCATAGGTGATGCGGTCGGCGGTCAGCGAGGAGCGGTCGCGGCGGTTGTAGGCTCCCTCAAAGCCCACATCGAAGAAGTGGAGGTTCTTGAAACGATGGATGCCGACAAACGTTTCGATGCGGAACGTGGCGCCGCGCGCCTTGCTGACGCTGTTGGTTTGGACGGTGCGGTCGTAGAGGCGGGCGGCCGTTTCCGTCCACGGCTGGTAAGCCCCGCCCGGCCCGGCGCCCTGCGGAATGGTGTCCCACTGCCACGAGTGGCCGGTGCCGTCGTCGGTAGTGCGGGTGTAATAGGCGGAAGCGTTGACGTATAGAGGCTTCTTTTCGTGCATGACGGTATAGGGGATTTCCGCCTTGGCTTTCCACTTCACGTCGGTCAGCCCCTGGCGGGAGGCGGACTGGTCCTGGCGATAGAGGGAGCCGCCCGAGGGCAAGAAGTCCTCCGACGTGGTGCGCGCCTCGTTGTCGATGGTCTGCCGCATGGCTTGCAGGTCGGTCTGGAACGTGGCGCCGGTTTTCTTCCCGTCGATGGAGAAGTCCACGCCGCCCATCTTCGTCACGCGGCGCCCCTGGCCGGGCTCGGTGCGCTTCCACTCGCCTTTCGATCCGGGGCGATCGTAGTCGTCCATGTTGTTGATGGTGCCATAGATGCCGAGCGAGGAATGGTTGGTGTAGCGCAAGGCAAAGAGGCGCCCCATCCACACGGGGTCGAAGCCGGCCCCGAGGCGCGAACCGCCGCCCGCCTCCACGTTGGCTATCCACCCTTGGGCATACTCACGCTTCAAGTTCACGTCCATCACGAGTGGGTCTTTCCTCTTCTCGGCTTCCGTGCGGGGGTAGCGGTCGCGACCCTCACGCGCCTTGCGGTAGACCTTCACCTTGTCGACGGTGTAGGCCGGCAGGTTAGCCAGGGCGATCTGCGGGTCGCCCTTGAAGAAGTCGCGTCCGTTGACCAGGAGGCTGCTGACGAACTCGCCGTTCACCGTGATGCGCCCGCCGTCTTCGAGCTTCACGCCCGGCAGGGCGCGCACCAGGTTATCCAGCATCGACCCCTCAGCCAGGTTGAACGCCGAGGCGTTGTAGACGAGCGTGTCCCCCCGCATCACCATCAAAATCTTGGAGCCCTGCACGCTCGCCTCGCCCAGGTCGTACTGCATGGCGTGCCAAAGGTAAAACGACGGTACCTCCCACTTAATCGTCGGCTTGCCCCTTCGTTTTTCCGGCACGTCCACTCGCAGCGTCTGCGGGGCGTAACCGGGGCTCGACACTTTGAGTACGTAAGCCGGGCGACGGGGGACTCTGACGTAGTAGGGCGACACATAGTCTATTGAGTCCACCAACGCCGTCACGCTGTCCGCCTCGAAGACCGACACGCGGGCATTGAGCTGTTCCTCGGTGAAGCCATCGTACACGTAGAAGTTCCAAAGCACAAGACTGTCGCTTACAGTTTGGGCGCGAACCGCGATACTCGACAAACTTAGAATTATAAGAGAAATAAACAGTCGTTTCATCGTTGTTTTCAATTAGGGGAAGCCTCCGCCCGGGGCATTTGCAACCGGCGAAGGCCTCCCGGTTTTCACACGTCAAGCGGGATTACAGGCTGGTCGCATAGTACTCGTAGTCAGCGTGAATACAGTATTCATCGTTAACGCACATCGCGCTACACTTGGCCTTACAAGTTTCCTTATCGGTGGCATGCACACCGATAATGCTTGTACCTAATTCGTACTCAAGGTGACAGCTGCAATTGTTGGTGTCACCCGTCATTCCGCCGACGATGCTCTTCAGCTCTTCTTCGGTGAGGGGAGTGCCCATGGCACTCACAGGAATTTTGATTTTGGTCATAAAATTAAATTTTTAAGGAT
>DVNY01000088.1 GCA_018714085.1 Candidatus Caccomonas pullistercoris | reverse complement strand
CCATCAGCGGCACCGGCCGGACACTCAAACAGCTCAATGCCTCCATCCATGTCGTCGCCGTTGAACCAGCCGCCTCGCCTCTTCTCAGCAAGGGACACAGTGGACCGCACCAACTCCAAGGCATCGGCGCGAACTTCATCCCCAAGAATTATGATGCCTCATGCGTCGACGAAGTCGTCACTGTCACCGACGACGACGCCCTGCGTGCCGCCCGCCGGCTGGCAGCCACCGAAGGCCTCCTGGCCGGCATCTCGTCGGGCGCTGCCCTCGACGCCGCCACCCGCCTGGCCCGCCGCGACGCTTTCCGCGGAAAGCGGATTGTCGCCATCCTCCCGGATACGGGCGAGCGCTACCTCTCAACACATGAATTCGACTTCGACAACTATCCACTCTAACCACCAGACTCAATGATGATACAATTAGGCCGCTGGAACGACCTGACCATCACACGCTTCACAGACCACGGCGCCTACGTCGACGGAGGCGAAACGGGAGAAATACTCATGCCCCGCAGCTATGTCAAACCAGAGATGCGCCCCGGCGACGTGGTGCACGTCTTCGTCTATCTCGACCAGGAAGAACGCCTCGTCGCCACGATGGAACAACCGCTGGCCCAAGTGGGTGAATTCGCGTTCCTGCGCGTCGCTTGGGTCAACCAGTTCGGTGCTTTCCTCGACTGGGGGCTCATGAAAGACCTTTTCGTCCCGTTCAGCGAGCAGAAACGCAAAATGTCCAAAGGATATTCCTACCTTGTCCACGTACACATCGACCCCGAGACCCACCGCATCGTTGGCTCCGCCAAGGTGGACCGCTACCTCGAACCGGCTCCCGCCAGCTACCACAAGGACCGCGAAGTCGACGTCCTCGTCTGGCAACGCAGCCCACTGGGCTACAAGGTCATTGTCGACAACCGCTATTCGGGCCTCATCTACGGCGACCAGGTCTACGACGAACTACACACAGGCGACCGCCTCCGCGCCCACGTCGTGCAGATCCGCCCCGACGGCAAAATCGACCTCTCTTTGCAGCGCCTCGGGAAAGGCCGTTTCCGCGACTTCTCAGAAGTGCTTCTCCGCAAACTGCAAGCTGCCGGCGGTTTCCTTCCCTTCACAGACAAGACGGACGCCGAAGCCATCGCCGAACATTTCCAAGTAAGTAAAAAGACATTCAAACGCGCCGTCGGCACACTTTATAAGCAACGCCGCATCCTCATCGACGACGAGGGCATCACACTCATCGGCGACGAATAACCGTATCCCCTCCGCTAAAAAAGACAGGACATGACCACATTCTCCACATCACTCCGCCCCGAACGGCGCGACGTATGGTTCCAAAGGGCCGGCATCTTTCTCGTCTTCCTGTTGGCTCTGGGGGTCCGCCTGTACTGGGTGTCCCAGAAAACAGGCTTCCATGGCGACGAACTGACATCTCTGAGCATCGTCTGGGATGGTGTCGACGGCCAAGGCAATCTGATGCATGACGCCCACCGTGTGTACACGTCAGACGAGCTAAGACACTTTTTCACCGACGAGACAGGAGGATGGAACGGTCTGAAACAGGATCTCAACGCCCTATGGCACGACAATCAAGACGTCCCGCACGCCTCGCTCTACTACATGCTGCTGCGCTGTGCGCTCACAGCCCTCACCCAGCCCAGTCCCGAAGCGGTCATCTGGTGGGGATGCGCCTTGAACCTGCTTTTCTTTACGGTTAGTTTCTTCACTGCGGCTCGCCTGCTGTGCGAACGCAGCGGAAGGCGGATGTGGCCGGTTTTTGCATTAGCCCTAGCCTACCTCAACTCCATTGCCGTTTCCAACGCGCTGTTCCTCCGCGAATATGCGCTGGCCGAGATGGCTGTCGTTGTGCTCGCCTATTGCGTCCTGCACCTTTACGACCGGATCGGCGACGGACGCCCGCTCTTCCGCCCCCTCACGCTGTTGGGGACGGTGGGCGCAGTCGCACTGGCGCTTTCGAGCGGCTATGTCAACACCCTGCTCGTAGCCCTGTGGGCTGTGTGGCTCACTGTCCGGGCATACCGGTGCGACCGCCTTCGCACAGCGGCAGTTTTCCTCTGCACTGTCGGCGTGCTTTCCGTCGCTGCGTGCTGGGCGGCCTATCAAGGCTTCTTCAACTACGTGCTTGACCCCCGCATTGAGCGGACTTCCGAAAAACTGCAAACGTATTCTTTTTTCGCCGAACTGTGGATGACGGTCAAAGGAACTGCCCGCCTCCTCATCCTGCGTGTGCTCACGCCGGTCGGCACCGTGCTGGCGGTCGTCGGTCTGCTGCTCACCGTCCAGCGCAAGCGTTTATGGAACGGAGGCATCCCGTGGGGCATGTGGCTCGGCCTTTGCCTGTGGGTGGCCGTCTACATGTTCGTAGTGCCGTGGAAAGACGAACGTTTCCTTGCCCCAGGACTGCCCTTGCTCCTTTTCTTCGTGTCCACGTTTCTGCCGCGCCTGTTGCCCGTCGTCGCCATTTGCAGCCTCGCCACGTGCTTCAACGCAGACCTTATTTCCTATAAATCGCGCACGAACGCCATCGACTTGGATGTCTGCCACCGACTGGTCCTCCTCGGGCCTAATGCGGAAGAACGGAAGATGGCGGCACTGCTGACCGCCGAAACCGGACCGACACAGGAACTCGTGATCGTAGAGTCACAGAAAGAAGTCGCCCGTTGGCAGTCGCCAAAGGATAGCACGCTCCTTCTGCTTACAGCTACCTACGAATCACCTGATATCTTGCTGCTACGGAGATACGACGTGATACGTTCTGGGAAACTGAACCTCTGGATGAACTTTTACGAATTGCGGGTAAAAAAACCTAAGAAGAACCGGCGAGGAATAGGTCTCAATGCCCTGCGTCACAGGTGGCTGCTTTCACCCACGCCCGCGCTGCCTCGATGATCGTATCGACGCCTCGTGCATAATCCTCAGCCGAGATGTCGACCTTCACGTCGGGGTCGATGCCCTCTTCCGTGCACTTCATGTCACGGTCGTACATGGGGCAAGCCGAAAAGCGCACTCCCCACCCATTGGGCAGTTCTGACGAAAACGGCATCCCGGCACCGCCGCCCGTGCGGTCGCCGATGAGCGCCACGCCGGGCAGGCCGTGCATGTACATCGCGAACGAATTGGCCGCGCTGAACGTCCGGCGGTTGGTCAGGACGGCCACCGGCTTCTGCCAGCGCAACGAGGCGAACGGCTCGATCCACAACGGCTGAGGTTCGGAAAAGTCGCCATGCCCCGGACCGGTCTTATGGCGCATATAGCCGCCGCACGTGCGCTGGTCCACGAAGAGCGAAGCCAGTTTCTCTGCCGCCGTGAGCATACCGCCGCCGTTGTGACGAATATCGACTATGAGCCCGTCGCAGGGGGCAAGATAGTTCATGATTTCATAAAGGTTCCCGTCGCCGAAGAGGGTCTCGAACGTTTCACAACGGATGTAGCCGATGTTGTCGTCGAGCACACGGTATTTCAACCCGGAGGCCGTGAAATATGCGTCGCCGCGTCCGAGATAAATGCGTTCGAGCGTGTCGGAATAGTTCGCCGGATAGTTGTCATACCACGCCGTGTAGCTGGCCACATCGTGCGCGGCTACAAGGTTCACGTGCCCGTCGCGCAGTTCGGCAAGCATCGTTCCCATCACCTCGAACAGCTGTCGCGTGGTGATGCCGGGCACCATGGCGGCGCGGTACTCCTCACGGACAGCCTGCCAGTCAAGCCCGTAGGCTTCCTTCTTCTCCTCAAAAAAACAATAATGCTGGTCCAACGTCGTCCACAGGGCGTCGAAATTGCCGGACGCCGTGTTGTCGGCCACCTCTTCCATGATGCAGGACGACAGTAGAACTACGCCTCCGCACAAAACGGCAAAAAATCGGCACAAACGTTTCATTCCCATCAATAAATCATGTTTTTGCGACGCGAGTCTGCCGCGCGGATAATTGAAAAATGCTTGACGCAACCGACAAGAAAGGCATGGCTCCACGCATGACGCTTCAAGTGGTTCACGTCGCTCTGGCGGATATCGGCCAGATATCCCAGACGCACCACGGCCGTAGCAACCGGCACGTCGAGCGTCAGCAGGCCACGCAGCGTGGGGGCATTGCCGGGATAGGTGAAGCGGACGTTGCGGTCGTAGTGGCCAAGCGAGAAAATCTCGTAATACGACTGCCCGTAGTTGGGCGTAAACATGGCGCCCACCACCGGGGCATCCAACTGCAAGCGGGCTGTGAACCACTTGCGCATCAGCAGGAAGCGGTAGACGGCGGCCACCGAGACGTTCAATGCCACGTCAAGCCGCGCCTGCGCAGGGTTGTTGCCGTTACGCGTATGATATTGTCCTCCCAACCCGCCAGCCAACTGCGCGCCCGCCATCAGGCGCAAGCCGGGAACGGGCGTCCAATTATAATGATAGCCGAGGCAGGCGTCGACCTGCGCGCTCCACGCCTTTCCGTCGTCCGTAGGCGAGTGGGTATAGGCCACACCGCCCGTCACGAGCGTCTGCGTCGTGAGGCGGCCGCCGAGCCAGCGCGTGGGGCGCATCGTCTCACGCACGACATGGAGTTCAGGCCCCGCATATTCGAGCGGCGAGAGGTAGGTGTCGAGACGGTTCGTCCGTCCGACTCCGACGGTCCACGCGTGCGAGGTCAGCCTGTGGCGGGGCACGGTGTCCGTT
>DVNY01000087.1 GCA_018714085.1 Candidatus Caccomonas pullistercoris | reverse complement strand
CTCCCTGCGGAGGGCGCGCCGCTTTCATTGCGGCCCGGCTGCGGCGCCCGACGGTCAGCCGTCCGGGAAATCCTGTCAGCCATCCGGGAAAAACAGTCAGCCGCCCGGAAAAAACCGGACGGCTGACCGCTTTGAAGCCACGCTCCGTCAGAAACGCACCATGAGTTCGACGACAGCCTTGTCGCGCTCACTCGGGTCAGGAATGGAGCCATCGTCGTAAAAGTATTTCTCGTAGTTCAACCTGAGTTCTGCGGCAATGGGACAGCGGATGCCGAGCGTCACGCCGCCTGTCACGCGCTGGCGCCCCCAGTCGGTGATGAGGGGGCGGCGCGTGGCCTCGTCGAGCGCCACACCGTCCCAATGGTCCTGCATCATGTCGTAGCGCGCAAGGATGGAAACCCGGTTGAGGAAACCGCGCGTCGGGATGGAATAGACGGCAAAGGCGTTAAAAGCGTTCACATCGCTGAAAGCCTTTCCGGCATAGTGCTTATAAAGATATTCCGCTTCCACGTGCCAGCGCCCCAGCTCGACATACGTGCCAATGTCATACATGTAGAGCGACGTTTGGGCAGGCCGTGTCTTCTGCATGCTCAGCGTCACATTCCACCCTTTGACTGGAAAAGCCTGCACCTTGGCCGAGAAACTCGCGGCCTTGTTCCACTCTTTCTGCTCCGTCAGGCCTTTGCCATTGAAAAGGCCGGCCTCGGCCACGAGGGGGATGCCCTGCGGCTTGTAGGCCGCAGCAAGGCCGACATCGCGGACGTCGCCCACCTGCTTGGCGATGAACGAACGGTTGGGAAAGTATTGCACATGGGGCGAGCGGTGAGCGTCAATGGTGAACGGCACGCGCATCTGGCCCAACGTAAGCGTTCCCCACGACGCCGGCTTGATCTGTGCATAAGCGTCAAGCATGCGGATGTTCCCTTGGTCCGAGAGGTCGATCTCGGCCTTATAGGCCACGTAGCGCCCCACGTCGCCTGAGAGGCTGAAACGGGCATTGCGGACTTGGAAACGCCCTGAACGGATCTGGGGCTGGTATTCATACTTGGCTCGAACCGTCCCGTGGATTTCGGGCAGGTAGTCCTTGAAATTCCGCACTTTCGTGCTGTCGGCAGCGGCAGCACCGCTGGCCGCCGCGACAAGCAAGGAGGTGGTGATGAAGAGTTTTCTCATTTTGCCATAGGTTTGAGCGATGTCCTTGTCCGCGCCATGGCGGCTACGTCACGGCGCAGGATTTCAATGAACGAACTTATAGAATCCACGGATGAGGTGACGCAGGCTGCTAAGCAGTTCCTGCGATTCTTGCAGCAGGTTGAGCAACACGAGCGACGTGCGCAGGTTTGTGCCTTCGTCCTGCATCTGGTCAAGCAGTTCCTTGCGCAAGCGCGAGAGTTCGCCCTTGTAAGCCTCCACGTCAGCCAGGAAGTGTTCGACAGCCGTGAAGTCGCGGTCGCGGATGATGGCCTGCGCCTGACGCATGTAGGCATCCACTTGCGAGCGGACGCGCCCCAGGTTGGCGCAGTCGGCATCCGAAAGAGGCGTAAAGTTGTTGTCCACGTGTTCCTTGCAGGGGTCGGCCATACGGCGCAGGCAGTACATCACCTGCTGCACGGCATTCGTCGAAAGGTGGAACCACGTGTTCCGTTCGATAGCCACGGTGGTGTCGATGCGTCGCAGTCCGACCATTTCTTTCTGGCGGAGCTTGCGGATGTCCTCCTTGTGGCGGTTGATCTGTTTGAGTGTCCGGCGCAGCAGCCGCAGGTTGCGCCCGATGATGCCGTCGATGATGCCGTCATACTCCGTCATGCTGGCTTCGAGCTGGCGCACCTGCCCCTCGGCCACGTGCTGCTTGAGCAGAGCCCAAGTCTGCGACTTGTCTTTCGAGGCCAGAATGCGGGCAAAGAGGGCGTCGCCCTTTTCTTCCTTCACCTTCTTGCCATAAGCAATGTTGCTGCGCACAAGCAGGAACACGGCCACGGCGATGAGCAACACCATGACCACGACGCCGCCATAGAACATCAGCAGCGTGATCAGGGCGCACACCGTGAAGGCCACAAAGGCCGTCAGGAACCAGCCGCCGATGACGGAGAGCACGCCCGTGATGCGGTAGACGGCGCTTTCGCGGCTCCACGCGCGGTCGGCCAACGACGTGCCCATCGCCACGATAAACGTCACATAAGTCGTCGAGAGCGGCAACTTCATGTTCGTGCCGAAAATGATCAGCAACCCCGCCAACACCAGATTGACCGCCGCACGCACCAAGTCGAAGGCCGCGCCGTTCTGGATGATCATCTCATCCTTGTTGAAACGGCTGTCTATCCATGCGGCCACAGGTTTCGGCGTATAGCGCTGCACCCACTCGGCCGCCGCCCGGAAGTGGCGTACAATCAGGCGCGCCATGGGCGAGGAGCCGAACATCTCCTCGCCCTCCTCCTGGCGAGCCAAGTCGACCGAAGTCTTGATCACATTGTGCGCCTTCTTCGACGTGGCCAAGGCATAGACCATGATGAGCCCCGCAAGGAAAAGGAAGATGAACGGCGTCTTCGCCGACGATTCGAGCGACGACATCATGAACGAATGGACGTCGGCCCCGCCTGCATTAGCCGTATAATCAAGATAGGAAGAATAGCCAGCCAAGGGCACGCCGATAAAGTTGACAAGGTCATTTCCGGCGAAAGCCAAAGCCAGTGCGAACGTGCCGAGCAACACAATCACCTTGAACACATTCACCCCGCACCAGTGGAGCACCTGCATCAAGACCGTGAAAAGCACAAAGCAGCCCCCGACGAGCCAAGCGGTGTTCTGGTCGAGCCAGGACAAGCTCTCAGGCGTCATGAAAGGCGCCATCTCCAAACCCTTGATAAGGATGAAATAAGCCAGCGACGTCGCGGCGATCCCGCCGAAGATGCCAATGGTCCATTTCAGGTGTTTCACATAATTAAAGGTGAAGACGAGGCGCGAGATATACTGAACCACCACGCCCGCGATAAAGGCGATGGCCACCGAGAGGAAGATGCCGAGAATGACCGACAGGGCCTTCTCTGTGTTCAGCAGCGTCCCGAACGAGAGCATCCCCGTCGAATCGGCCAGGATCTTCAACAGCGCTAGGATGAACGTACCGCCGAGCAACTCGAACACCATCGAGACGGTCGTCGACGTCGGCATGCCCAACGTGTTGAACACATCGAGCAGCACCACGTCGGTCACCATCACCGCAAGGAAGATGCACATCAGCTCGTAGAACGTGAAATAAGTCGGCTGGAAGATGCCGTGGCGCGCAATGTCCATCATGCCGTTCGACATCGTGGCTCCCGCAAACACGCCCACCGAGGCCACAATCAGGATGGTGCGGAACGTCGCCACGCGCGCACCGACCGCCGAGTTGAGAAAGTTGACCGCGTCGTTGCTCACTCCCACAAGGAGGTCGAAAACGGCCAACATGAACAGGAAAATAACGATTCCCAAATAAACCAGTTCCATGGATTGAATGATTAGTGAAGTTTGTTAGCTTTTTTATGCTGCAAAGGTCTCGCTTACTCGTGTAGCCAGAGTTACAAAACGGTTACAAAACGGTTACAAAGCATGCGCCGTCGTTTGAGAAGTCCACGAAAACAGTCTTCCGGCGATGGCGGATTGCGCATAGGGTCCGAAAAGCCGCAATCCTCTCAGCCATTTTTTTGAAACGGCGTGGCTCCTGCCTTCCGGCACCTTTGCTTTACCGCATGACACCATCCCGGACGAAAGGAACAGACCGGGACAAACAAGCACAAACAGAAATCTGAACCTCCTCAGCTCTTGACCCGGACACCGGGCCAAGAGCCAAAACTCAATCCCTGTCATGATGCGCACCTCCCCCATCCCCTGCGGCTCGCCCTGTCCGGCCCTACGCTGACGGGCTGCCACCGAAACCAGTATGCGCCGACAGGCCGGGAACTGACCGCCCTCGAAATTGGAGACGCTACGTCCCGCCTTCTCCAGGCCTGAATACAAAAAACGGGCACTCCGACGATTTGTCGGAGTGCCCTTATGTTTTGTGGGCGCTGAGGGATTCGAACCCCCGACCCTCTGCTTGTAAGGCAGACGCTCTGAACCAGCTGAGCTAAGCGCCCTGATGCTTATCCCGGGAAGTGTCTTGCGGAAGTGGTGGGCGCTGAGGGATTCGAACCCCCGACCCTCTGCTTGTAAGGCAGACGCTCTGAACCAGCTGAGCTAAGCGCC
>DVNY01000086.1 GCA_018714085.1 Candidatus Caccomonas pullistercoris | reverse complement strand
GGCCAGCGCGGTGCAGACAACGCCACCCATAATCAGGGCTGCTACCATTCCGCCAGTGCCTTTCAGGCCCACGGCCACCATGATGACAGACGAGAGGATGAGGGTCATGAGCGTCATGCCCGAGACAGGGTTGCTGCCCACAATGGCAATGGCGTTGGCAGCGACAGTGGTGAAGAGGAACGAAATGACAGCAACGAGCAGAATGCCGACAACACTGAACAGCAGGTTGCCTTCCATGACGCCGAAGTAGAAGAAAAGGAAGATGGCGACGAGCGTGACGAGCGAACCGATGGCGATGATTTTCATCGGTATGTCGCGCTGTGTGCGTGGTACGTCGGTCTCGGCTTTCGCCTTTCCGCCAAGTTCGCGGCCCGCGAGGCCGATGGCGCTGCGGATGACTCCCCAGCTCTTGACTATGCCGATGATGCCGGCCATGGCGATACCGCCGATGCCGATGCTCTTGGCGTAATCGAAGATTTGTTCGGGCGTGGCTTGGGCGGCCGTGATGCCGGCCGGAAGGGTGAGGTCTGGAAAGAACAGGCCGATGCCCGGGACAATGAGCCACCAGACAACGACAGAACCGAAGCAAATGATGGCAGAGTATTTGAGCCCGACGATGTATCCCATGCCGAGCACGGCTGCGCCTGTGTTGATCTTGAACAGCACCTTGGCTTGGTCGGCCACGGTCTGCCCCCAGGCACACACGCGGCTGGTGAACGTTTCGTTCCACAGACCGAAGGTGGCTGCGATGAAGTCATAAAGACCGCCGATGAGGCCGGCCACGAGAAGAGGCTTGGCCTGCTTGCCGCCGTTTTCGCCCGAAACGAGCACCTGCGTCGAGGCTGTGGCTTCGGGGAAAGGATACTTGCCGTGCATGTCTTTGACAAAGTATTTGCGGAACGGGATGAGGAACAGGATGCCCAAGATGCCTCCCAACAGCGAAGCCATGAACACTTCGACAAAGTTGACCGTGATGTCGGGATATTTGGCTTGCAGGATGTAAAGGGCGGGCAGCGTGAAGATGGCGCCGCTCACAATCATGCCCGAGCAGGCACCGATGCTTTGGATAATGACGTTTTCGCCCATCGGGTCTTTACGGTGGGCGGCACCGCTCACGCCGATGGCGATAATGGTGATAGGAATGGCAGCCTCAAAGACTTGACCCACTTTCAGGCCGAGGTAGGCTGTGGCGGCCGAGAAAATGATGGCCATCAGGATACCCCAGCAGATGGACCACGGGGTGATTTCGCGGTATTGCTGTTTGGGGCTCATCAGAGGCTCGTACTCTTCGCCTTCTTTCAGCTCTGTGAACGCGTTTTCTGGTAATTGCTTTTGCTTCATGTCGAATGGTAAATACGTTATAAGTTATAGGTGTTAACACATGCGGTCGCGATAATCCTCGTAGGCGTAACGACGCAAGACTTCTGCCTGCCCGTTTTCATGGAGCAGGACAATGGCCGGATGGCCGATGCCGTTGAACATGGTCGTCTTGACGGTGGTGTAATGGATCATGTCTTCGAACGTGACTGTGTCGCCGATGCGGAGTGGCGCTGGGAATTGCCAGTAGCCCATGAAGTCACCGCTCAGGCAGCTGTTGCCTCCCAGACGGTAGACTGTGGCTTCGCGTTCGTGCCCCACGGCGTCGTCCCCGCTCAGTGTCGTGGCGCCTGTGACGGTGGGCCAGTAGGGCATTTCGAGGCAGTCGGGCATGTGGCACGTGAAACTGACATTCAGGATGGCGGTCTTGATGCCGTCGTTCTCCACAACGTCGACCACTTGGCAGACCAAGTCGCCCGTGCGCCAGGCAAAGGCCGAGCCGGGTTCGAGGATGAGGTGAAGGTTCGGGTGGCGCTGGCCGAAACGGACGAGCGTGTGGATGAGCAGTCCGATGTCGTAGCCCTCACGGGTCATCAGGTGGCCGCCGCCGAGGTTGAGCCATTTGATTTTGTCAAGCCAGCGGCCGAACTTTTCTTCGACATGCTCCAACGAGCGGGCAAGCGCTTCGGTGCTGCTTTCGCAATGGTTGTGGCAGTGGAATCCCTCAATGCCTTCGGGCAGATTGTCGGGAAGTTGGGAGGCGAGCACGCCGAAGCGGCTGCCGGGGGCGCAAGGGTTATAGAGCTCCGTCTCAATCTCGCTGTATTCAGGATTGATGCGCAGGCCGCAACTTACGGGAGCGTGATGGGCGTTCCACGTTTTCACGTCGCCAATGAAGTGGGCATATTGGCTGAGCGAATTGAACGTGACGTGGCTGCTGCATTCCAGAATGGTGTGGAACGTCTGTTTCTCGTAGGCAGGGGAATAGGTGTGTGCTTTTGAACCGAACTCTTCGTAGGCCAGTCGGGCTTCATAAGGCGACGATGCGGTTGTGTGGCCGATATACTCGCGGAAGATGGAGAATGTCCGCCACAGGGCGTAGGCTTTGAATGCCAGGATGATTTCGGCGCCGCTTTGCCTTGCTACCGATTGAATGAGTCTGAGGTTCGCCCGCAACTTGGCTTCGTCCAACACGTAGTACGGCGTGGCGAGCCCGTGAAGTGAGGTGTTGTCCATGAATGGATGGGGGAGGAGATTGACAAGCGAGGAGCAGTCTTGTGAAAGTTCAGGCTGCTCCTCGTCTTATGTGAAAAAAGTGGTTGGGGGCAATGAAGCCAGCGATGGCTTACATGATGCCGTCTTCGCGCAGTTTCAACTGCCATTTCCATGCCGACGAAAGCGCTTCTTCAAGCGTGTGGACGGCTTTCCAGCCCAGCACGTTGTTGGCTTTGTCGACGTTGCCCCATACTTTCTCGATGTCGCCGGCGCGGCGCGGACCAATCTTGTAGTTCAGCTTCACGCCGGTGCATTTTTCGAACGTGTTGATGAGTTCCATGACTGATACACCGTTGCCCGTGCCTACGTTGAATACCTCTACGGGTTCAGCCTGTTTGCCTTCGAGAATGCGGGCCATGGCGCAGACGTGGGCCTTGGCCAGGTCGAGCACATAGATGAAGTCGCGGATGCAGGTTCCGTCGGGCGTGTCATAGTCGTTGCCGAAGACAACGAGTTCCTTGCGGATGCCGATGGCCGTTTGGGTGAGGTAGGGGATGAGGTTGGCGGGGACGCCGTTAGGCATTTCGCCGATGATAGCTGTCGGGTGGGCACCGATGGGATTGAAGTAGCGCAACAGGACAGCACCGATGGGAGCACCGCTCTTGACAAAGTCCTGCACGATTTCCTCGTTGATCTGTTTCGTGTTGCCATAGGGGCTTTCGGCCTTCTGGATGGGAGCCTCTTCCGTCACAGGCAAGTTCTCGGGGGCCGGCTGTCCGTAAACGGTGCACGAAGACGAGAAGATGATGCCTTTCACGTTGTGTTTGGGCATGAGGTCGAGCAGGTTAACCAGCGACACGATATTGTTGTAATAGTACTTCAAGGGCTTCTCAACGCTCTCGCCGACTGCTTTGCTGGCTGCGAAGTGGATGACACCGCAGATGTCGGGATATTTGGTGAATACGGCGTCCAGGGCGTCCTTGTCGCAGCAATCCACCTCTTCGAAGGCCGGGCGGATGCCCGTGATCTTTTCGATGCCGTCCACCACGTTTGCCTTCGAGTTCGAAAGGTTGTCTACGATGACGACGTCATAGCCGGCATTTTGAAGTTCGACAGTGGTGTGCGAACCGATGAAACCGGTTCCACCGGTTACCAGAATAGTCTTTTTCATTATCGTAGTGTTTAATGAGTATTTCACTTGCAAAAATAACAATTAATTCCCTTTCGCATGGAACATCTCACTCTTTTATTCCGAATTTCGGGTCGATTTTAATGAGCTTCGCGACACCCACAGTCATCAGGCAGAGCACGAGGACGAGGTTGAAGAAGTTCAGGTAGCCGATTTGTTCTTGCAGCCAACCGGCGATCATTCCCGGGAACATCATGCCGGCTGCCATGAAAGCGGTGCAGAGCGCATAGTGTGCCGTCTGGTTGCTTCCGCGTGAAAAGTAGATGAGATAGAGCATATAAGCGGTGAACCCGAAACCGTAGCCGAACTGTTCCACGAAAACGCAGGCGTTGATGATGAAGAAGTTGTCGGGTTGAAAATAACTGAGGTAAATGTAGACGACGTTGGGCAGCGAGATGCTCCATACCATAGGCCATAACCACCGGCGCAATCCGCCCCGGGCTGCTGCGATGCCGCCGACTATGCCGCCTATGGTCAGTCCGATGACGCCGACCGTGCCTTGGACAAAGCCCAGTTCGGATGTCGAGAGGCCAAGCCCCCCGGTGCTTTTCGCTTCGAGCATGAACAGGGGGCAGATCTTGGTCAGCAGTGCTTCTGGGAAGCGGTAGAAAAGCATGAAGAGTACTGCCGTCCAGATGCCGGGCTTGCGAAAGAACGAGACGAACGTGTCGGCAAACTGTCGCACGATGTGCCGCGGCTCCACTTTGCGGCGGTTGTCGGCTGCGGGGCAGGGCAAAATGAACTGGTGGTAGAGGCAGAGTGCAAGGAACAGCCCGGCTGTCAGGTAGAGCGTCAGGCTCCACGCGTAGGTCACTTTCTTGGTATAGACTTCAAGCACCCCGGCCACCATGATGAGTATGCCTTGCCCGGCGATGGTGGCCAAGCGGTAGAACGTGCTGCGGATGCCGACGTATAGCGACTGTTTGTGAGAGTCGAGCGCCAACATGTAGTATCCGTCTGCGGCGATGTCGTGAGTTGCGCTACTGAACGCCATCAGCCAGAAAAAGGCGAGCGAGCCTTGGACGGCAGCAGGCAGGTGGAGCGTGAAGGCGACGCCGCCGAGCGATGCACCGACGAGCAGTTGCATCGCTACGACCCACCATCGTTTTGTGCTGATGAGGTCAACGAGGGGGCTCCAAAACGGTTTGATCACCCACGGCAGATAGAGCCAGCTGGTGTAGAGGGCGATTTCGGTGTTTGTCAGGCCGAGCCGTTTGTACATGACCGTGGCGATCGACATGACGACGACATAAGGGATGCCCTCGGCGAAATAAAGCGAAGGGACCCACGCCCACGGCGAACGGTGTGATGTGTTTCTCATGTGTATAGTTTTTTCAGTTCAGCGCCTTTATAATAATGGTGCAGTATTTTTTCGTATGTTGCTCCTTCTTCACTCATCACTGCGGCGCCGATCTGGCACATGCCCACGCCGTGTCCCCAGCCAGCGCCGGTGAGCACGAAGCGTCCGGGGATGCCGTCGCAGATGTCTTTCCGGTCGACAACGAATGCAGAACTGTAAAGGTGAGTGGCCGACAGGGTGCGGCGGATTTCCAACTCTTTGCCGATGACGAGTGTCTTGGCCGTACCGACGATTTTCAGTTTGACGAGCCGGCCGCTTGCTCCTCGTTGTACGGGGACAAGGTCGACGATCGCACCGAAATCCTCTCCGCGTTTCTCGCGGATGAGGGCTGCGATTTCGGCCTGCGTGTATTCCACTTTCCACCGGTAGAAGTCATTGGTCTCTTGGTCATAATCGTTGAGCACCTGGCGCAGCGTGTTTTTGTCGTTGGTGTGACAGAACGCTGCGGGTGCCGACCTGATCCATCGTTCGGCTTCGGCCTCGTTGGTGAGGTCAGGGGCGGGAGCCTCTGCCGCGGTGTCGCGCGTGGGAGTCAGGTAGGGCATGTCCTTGTCTTCCCAGCATGATGCGTATTCCTCCGTGACGCCGCCGCAGCATTTCGAGAACCGCGCGTCGCAGAGTTCGCCTGCGCTGACAAGAACCATGCCCCGCGTCGCTTCGACGGCCTCCCGGACGGCCGGGTTCGTGGCTCGCGTGATGCCTTGGTAACGTTGGCAATGGTCGTCGGCGCAGACGTCGAAGAGCATATGCTCCTCACGGTCATACCATCGGATATGCTCGCCTTCTTTCCGGGGGAATGAAAAGTAGGAGTTCCCGCGTCCGGGCGTGCAGCCGCGCCTTATCTGCGAGAAGAGCCAACTGCGCGACACGATGGCGTGCGTTTTGAGCAGTTCGAGTGAGGACGTCGCGCGCATTTCACTGCTGATGACACTTGTGAGGTAGTCTTCTGCCGGCAGGGTGTTGATGGCAATGACTTTGTCGTCCTCCACGATGAGCCGGAGGCTTCCGGCAAAGGTCTCGTCTTCTTTCCGTTCCCAGTGGAAACCGATCCCGATCGACACACCGTGCAACGTGAACGTGCTGTCCGGCTTTTCGGGCGTGAAGGTCAGTTCGCTGTAAAGTTCATCATTCCATAGGATGCACCCCTCGCTGCACGATGCTTTCCCCGTGCCGGTCACGCTCTTCCCCTTGGCGGTGAAGGGGCCGTGGAGCGTGAAGGTGATCGACGTGTCGTGCATGATGCCTACGTTGACGTCGGGCTCTGTGGCCATGGCGTCCAAGGGGCTGTCTTCCGCCTCAGCTACCACTGTGCTTTCCGGAACCTGCAACTTTTCGGCGATGCGTCTCACTTCGGTTTCCGGAAGGGTTACTTCTTTCAGAATCTGTTCCGCGAGCTCGGGCGTCATGCGTTTGAAGTCTTCGGCCCTTGGCGTGATGAGGCAGCCGCCCATGTCGATTGCGCCCGGGCTGACGCGGATCTGCGCGTCGCCTGCTGCCGTGTAGCACGCGGGGCGGTGCTTGGCCCGTGGAAAGACGGCCACGACCAGTTCGTCGGCGTCTGCCCCGAAACCTTGTTGGCGCCAGGCCAGCACGTTGACGTCTGGCTCATAGTGGCCGGGGCGGACCGGGAGAAGGCCAAACATTTTGTGGAACAGCGGGAAGCTGCCGTCAGTGTGGTGGGTGCGGATGACAAAAGCTGGACAGGCGTAGCCATGCAGCAGGTAGATTCCGCCACACTTTTCAGTGTAGCCGAGCTCTTCCAGCTCAGCTTCTTCCTTTCCGCGAAGTGGATAGAGCTTTTCGAGCGAGTTTTCATAGCGCTTCCAATCGCGTTCGAGCGGGACGCGCCCGCGGCGCCCGGCCTGGAAGTGGGCGTGGTCGGGAGCCGAAGCACCGCAGAAGGCTCCGTTATAGATAAAGACGTAACCGGGCATCGCCCAAGCCATTCGGCAGAGGTCGCCGAAATAGGGCGCCAGCCGTTGCGGCACATGGCGCCGCGTGGGCAGCGTGAAGTGGCGGTTGAGGATGGGATAGGGGTTGACAAGCAGGTCGAATTTCCCTTCGATTGCCAGCGCGTCCTGCGCTGCGGGCCGGTTGCGCCCGCAGAGGAAACAGGGGCGGCTTTCCACGCTCTTCCGGTCGACTTTCGCCTCGGTCGAGCGGCTGCGGGCCGGGTTGAACTGCACGCACAGGCTGCGCCCGTCGCTCAAAGGCAGCGGCCGGACCTCCACCGAGGTGTCCAGTTCCTGACAGCGTTTCCTCGCCTCGGACCACTTTCCTGTTTGTTGTTCAAAGAAGAGTTCGGCTTCGGCCTTGTCGAGCCGGTGGTGCCACTGGCGGTTGAGCGCTTGGCGTGCGCGCACCTCCTGCGTGCGCAGGCTGTCTTTGTAGGCATTGTGGCTGTTGACTTTGTCTATGGGCAGGTCGGCATCGGAGTTCCCCTCCCAGCGGCGGCAGAGGTAGACTTCGTCATAGATGCGGCCGATGCGGTAGTAGCGCGAAAAGCGGAGGCCGAGGGCGTAATCCTCGCCGTAAGACGTGTTCGGGACTCCCCATCTGCGCAGCAGGGGGACGTAGAAAGCGCGCGGAGCGCCCAGTCCGTTGACGCGCAGGGCGTTGTTGCGTCCGTTGGCGGCCGTCCACTCCCTGTGTGCGATGAGCCCGGGCGGAAGGGTCGACAGGTTGAAGTCGACCATCCGGTATGCGCCGACAACCATTGCCGCGCGCTGGGCATAGAAGGCGTCGACAAGTGTCCGCAGCGCACAGGGCGAGCTGTACAGGTCGTCCGAGTCGAGCTGCACGGCAAACTTCCCGCATCGCTCATGCCGCACGGCCATATCCCAGCAGCCACCTATGCCGAGGTCGCGGCGCTCGGGTGTGAGGTGGACGACGCGCTCGTCTTCCTCGGCCAGCTTCCGGAGAATTTCAGTTGTTCCGTCGGTCGAGTGGTTGTCGACCACGATGACGTTGAACCCGAAGTCCGCCTGTTGCCCAAGGGCGCTGCGCACGGCCTCGGCGATGGTGCGGGCGCGGTTGCGCACGGGGATGACGACGGACGCTTCGAGCCCGAAGGGGACGGCGTTCAGGTCGGGCTCGTCCACCTCGTCGGGGGCGAGCCAGGCGCCGATGGCTTTCAGGTGGGCGGTGCAGACACGCTCCATCTCTGCCTGTACGGCTTGGTTGGCGGGGTTGACGTAATCGAATTGCTTGGTACCGCTGGTACGGCGGTCTGTCAGCTCTTCGGCATAGAGCGGTTCGCGTATGTGGCAAAGCTGCCCATGCCGGCTCAGGAACAGACGGAGGGCGTAGCGGGCTGCGTGGTGCAGGCGTAGATGGCCTTCGGCCTTGATGAAGGCCCGCAGGGCCTCCGTGCGCAACAGGATGAGACCCCCGAAGTCGAAATCGTCGCGCAGGCTGCCCTCCTGATAGTCCGAAGTGGGGTGGAGGCGCTGCGTGCCGTCGGCGATGTCGTAACGGTCGGAGTAGTAGAAAATTCCGCCCCCGTCCTCCGCCATTTCGGCAAAGCGCTCGATGCAGCGGTAGCCAAGGTTGAGTGCGGCTGGGCGCAGGAATAACATGACATAAGGGGCGCTGGCTTTGCGTGAGACAAGGCGGAGAAAGCGCATGTCGCTGACGCTCTCACACGTCAGGCGCTCCGCCCCCACGGGCGGCGCGGGCGTTCCGTCCTGGGGTGGCCCGACGCAGAACAGCCGGTTGATGAGAGGGTGAGCGGCTATGTGGGCGCAGGTTGCCGATGCTTCGGGGGCGTCTGCTCCTGCAAGGAAAAAGTCGATAAGCCTATTCATGGTTTCAGATGATTGGTTCAGGCAAAGATAAGGAAAGGCGAGTGCCGAGACAAGGGAAAGCCCCGTTTTCTCCATGGCTTGGCCGAGCCGCATCCTATTTTCGCAAGTCAAAGGTACGAAGTTTTTCGTTTTCTTCGCAGGTTCATCCTATTTTTGTCCGTACCGGGCGACATCATGCGTTTGCTCACGGATGTTTTCCGTAGCCAGACGGGCAGTGCGACCGCTGGGTGAAACTTTGTTGAAGATGCATTAAGAAGGCTTACGGGCGTGGTGGGGCTTGTAAAATTTGCGTACCTTTGTGCCGACAAACTGATAAGTCGATTAATCATGAAGGAAGAAACCTCCGTTTTCTATAATGAGCGCAGCTACCAGGCTTGCGTGGCAATGGGGTGGCGCGTGGTGTTGGGCGGATACCGCGCCGTGCTGAAATATGCTTGGCCGCAAGCCGTCTTGTCCGGAGCGGGAATTGCTCTGCTCGGTTTCCTGTTGTTTGTTCACTACCAGTGGCTGACGCCGACGGCGCTTGTCGTGTTGGGCATCCTTCTCTTGTTTTACGGACTGTCCGCCGTCATGTGGCAGAGTGCGGCTTACGTGCAACTGGACTTTTTTCGCGCAACGGGCGACCTGCCGGCGCGTAGTTCTTGCGCCTTTCTCGATAACCTCAGGCGTCGTCTGCCGCGTTCGGTCGTCAGCCTGTTGCTTTTCGTGCTGACAGCGGCTGCCCTCGGAGGGGGCGCGTTTGCCGCTGTCCGGCTGAGCGCGTGGTGGTGGCTGGCCGTGGCGGCAGTGGTCGTGATTTCCGTGGTGGGCGGTCTGTGGGTGCAGTTCATGCTTGCCGAGGACTGTGCGCCCCGGCGTGCGTTCGAGCTGTTGCGCCATGAGGGACTGAAATCCTTGGGTAGCTGGTTCCTTGTCCAACTGACGGGATGGGTCACAGTGTGTGTTTGTACGTTGGTCCTCTTCTTGCCGACGATCGTGTTGTCGGCCAGCTATTTTGTCTCGCGCGTCGGGGTGTGGAACGGGGATCCGTCGGGCATGCCAGCTTATGCGGCATGGCTGTATTTCTTCGTAGCATGGCTGGGCGGTACGGGCATGCATCTTTCGACGCTCTTGGCTATCTGGCCGCGCTGCCTTATGGCGGCTTCAATGATCAGTAAGGCCAGAAATCGCGAAAAGCAGGAAGAAGAATTGCAGAAACTCCGCAACGAGCAACAGGCGTTGCGGGCGTGACGTCGGCTCCGTGCGTGGAGCGTGTCATTTCCTGTCGAAACGGAGCTTCGAGGGCACTTTGACTAACTTGCGCCCCTCAATGCGTTTCACCTCGTTGTCGCCCACTACTTCGTAGTCAAGCCCGCCGTTTTCAGCCGGCGTGAGGCGGACAGTCTGGGCGTCGGCTCCCTGGTCGTTCGAGATGCGGAGGATGGCTTCGTCGCCGTCGATTTTGCACGACGTAATCATCCAAACGCCGTAGATGTTGCCGCTCATGTATCCATGGGTCTTGCCTAAAAACGATAGGCCGGGGATTTCTATGGTTTCGGCGTTGAGGTCGATGACGAGGTTGATGCGAAATTCTTTGTTGACAAACGTCCCTTTGAACGCTTGTTTGGGTTGGCTCGCAATGGCTGAGACGAAGATGAGCGAAGCTGCCAGCGACAGCCATATGGGCAGCAGGCGTTTCATGCTTCTTGTTCGTAGGGTTGGTTGAATATCAGCGTGGTGGCGCCGAGGGTGATGATGTCGCCATCGGTCAGCCTGACCGATTCTTTCAGGCCGAGGAGATGGTCGTGCCAGAACGTGCCTGTGTTCGATGGGCCGTCGCGCAAAATGGCCACCAGACTTCCGCCCTTGTCGGCTTTGAGGGTGATGACGCAGTGCGTGGTGTCTACGCTTGGGTCGACGGTCTTGATGGCGGCGTTGGCCTTGGTGCCGTTCACGTGGCGCCCGATGACGTTTTCACCCGTTTTGAGGGGGATGGTTTGCTTGAAGTGGAAGGCGTTTTCTATTACGGTCACGCTGGCCAGCGGCTTTTCTTCCGCTTCGGGCTCTTTGGGGGCAGTCCCTCCGGCTATGCGGATTTTGAACTCCTTGCGGCAGGCGGGGCATTCAAATACGAGAATGCGCCCGGGGGCGTAGAGCTTGTCGTCGAACGTTATGGGCTCGTCACATTTCGGGCAACGTATTCTTTTCATTGACGTGGATGGTATGGGGTCAGGGGAGCGGAAGCACCCAAGCTTCGGCGAATTCTTCTTGTCCGTTCAGGCGTTTCAACGCATTGAAGGCTTCCGGCTCGCTGGCGTAGTGGCCGAAAATCACGCGTACCATTTTGTGCCGCTTATAGACAGCGGCGTCCGCATAGCCTCTCTCTTTGAGGCGGGCCACGTAGGCTTGGGCGTTCTTCATGCTGACGGCGCTGGCCAGCACGAGGGTGTACCCCGGTTGCTGCGTCTTCTCGGGTTGTGCGGCGGCTTCATGCTTTGCTGCGTTTCCGGCTGCGGGGGTGAGGGTTGCGGCATTCGTCGTTCCTCTCGCTGCGACAGGACTTTCTGTCACTGCGATTGTCTTTTCTTCCAATGAGCCTGCATTTCCACTCGCTTGGGATGTGGGGCGTTCATCGCTGAAAACAAGGCTACCCGCCATGTTGGCTTCTCTGCCGGTATGGGTGGGCGAGAGCTGCACGGGCGTGGCCCATGCAAAATAGAGCAGCAGCGTCACGGCTGCGACGGCTGCCGTGTGCAGGGTGGAGCGGCCTATGCGACGGACGGCTGCGCGCGACGGCCTGCGGCGGCGGGGGGAGAGGCGCAGGCCTGCCTTCCATGCCTTGCCTTTGCGGGGAGTGCGTTCGTCAGCCCTGTGGATGAGCGGGACGCTGACTGCGTCCAACCCATAAAGTTCGGGCGATATGACTCCGGCTTCAATTGGGATGAAGTCATAGTGTCCATCAAGGCGTTGCAGCAGCTTGCCGATGCCGTCGAACGTGAACTCACCCTCGCGGAGCAGGACGTCTTTGACGTGTTCGACGTCGCGTTCGACGAGCCGTTGCGCATCGGGGTAGCTGACGTCGGCGGCCTGCATGTAAGACTGTGTCAGGAGGCCGTCGTTGATGGTCAGATGGGCGTTGAATCCCACGCTGCGCGTCGGAGGGAGAAACAGGTTTTCTTCCCTGACCCAGCGGGCGGGGCGGAAACTGGTGACGAACCCGCCAAGATGCGGGACGATTACGCAGTCGTTGCGCAGCAGGAGGCTCTCGATATGTCGGGTGAGTTCAAACATACATGCAAAGTTATGCTTTTCTTTTGAACTGGGGCATGTCGGGGAGCAAAAAACATGGGGCGCCGGACCGAGATTTTTATCTGCCCGCCATCGCGCGTGCGATGGAGCGAGCCTCTTTGCGGGCGGGCTTTCCGCTGACAGTGACGGGCAGCCGGTCAAGGAAGAAATAGTGCTTGGGACGATGGTAGACTGGTAAGCATTTGGCACACAAGGCGTTGAGCAAGTCTTCGGCCATGGGGCATCCTTCAATGAGCAGGACGAGGATTTCGCCATACTTTCCGTCGGGCACGGAAGTGGCTATGAACGGGCGCGTGAGGCTGGGACGAAGCGCTGTCTCGACGTCTTCGAGTTGTATCTTCACGCCGCCGCTGATGATGGTGTTGTCCTTTCGGCCGAGGATGCGGAACTGCCCGTCGGGGCGCAGTTCGGCGAGGTCATGGGTGGTGAGGCGGGCGGGGTTGACGCGGGGGGCATAGACCGTGAGGCAGCCCGACGCATCCTGGCCTACCTCGACGCCGGGCAGCGGGGTGTACCAGTCTGAGGCTCCGGGGCCGTTCAGACGGCGTAGGGCGACATGGGAGAGGGTCTCGGTCATGCCGTATGTGCTCCACACCGGATTGGGCAGGTCGCGCAGCCGTTCCTGCAAGTCGGGCGCTATGGCGCCGCCGCCGATGAGTGTTTGCCCTATGCCTTCGAGGCAGCGGGCTTCTTCGGGGAAGCGGAGCGTTTCGTAGACTTGGGAGGGGACAAAGGCTGCGAAGTCGGGCGACTTGTCAAGTCCGGACAAGGGACGGTTCGACGGCTCGACGGGAAGCAGGCGCAGGCCGCAGGTGAGGGCGCGGACGATAACCATCTTTCCGGCGATGTACTCCACAGGCAGGCAGAGCAGGGCGGACTGGCCCGGTTGCAGGCCGAGGAACTCGCAGGTCATCCGCGCGCTGGCTGCCATGCGTGCTTTTTCGACTTCGATGGCTTTCGGCTTCCCCGTTGAGCCGGACGTGTGCACCGTCATTGTCGGCCGGGCGCTGTTCCAGTCGGCTACGAAGGCGGCGACGGACTGGCTGAATGATGTGTCGTGTGTCATGTCTTGTACCAAAGGCGGTCGCCGATGATTTGCAGGGGCGAGGGGATGTTGTTTTCGTAGAGCAGACCGGTGCCCAGTCCTTGCGGAAGAGGGACGGCGTCGCAGAAGTGGTGTGCGGTCCACTGTGCGATGGCGTTCAGGCCGACGTTGCTTTCGAGGGCGCTTGTCATCCAATGGCCGATGCCTAGGCGCTGTGCCTCGTTTGCCCATTCGTCCGCACCGCTCAGCGCACCGTGCAGCGACGGCTTTATTATTATATAATGTGGGCGTACCGTTTCGAGCAACGCCCGTTTGGCTTCTGGCTTGTGGACGCCGATGAGCTCTTCGTCGAGGGCGATGTCGATGGGGCTTTCGCGACAGACGCGAGCCATCGCGTCGGGCTGTCCGGCGCGGATGGGCTGCTCGATGCTGTGGATGGCGTAGGGGGCAAGCTGTTCGAGTTTGCCGAGGGCTTCGTCGGGGCGGAAGGCGCCGTTGGCGTCGAGGCGGAGTTCGACATCGGTGGCTGAGAAACGCCGACGTATGTGGCGGATGAGTTCGAGCTCGTCGTCGAACCCGATGGCGCCGATTTTGAGTTTCACGCAACGGAATCCTGCATGCAGCTTCGCTTCGAGGCGCTGCATCATCGTCGTGAAATCGCCCATCCAGACCAGCCCGTTGATGACGATGCCGGCTTCGCCGCGGCTGAACGCAGTGTCGAAAAGGCGGGGCGAACCGGCTTGCAGGTGGAGCCAAGCGGTTTCGAGGCCGAAAAGCATGGACGGGTAAGGCCGCAGGCGTTCGGCGTCGATGTGCCCGGTTGTTTCAATGGTTTGGCATTCCCGACGCAGGATCGTCTCGTATTGTCCGGGCAGGGCGTCGCAGCTCAGGTCGGGCAGGGGGGCACATTCGCCGAGGCCTTCGCGACCTGGGAGTTCGTCGGCCGTCATGCGGACATACCAGACGTCGTGCACGTTGTAGCTGCCACGCGAGGTGCGGGCTTCTTCCTTGAACCGCAGACGGTGCGGGCGCAGGGTGAGGTGAAGGCCCATGGCTCAGGGAAGTTTGGGAAACTTTTTGAAGTCGGGCTTACGCTTTTCGAGGAAGGCGCGGCCGCCCTCCTGAGCTTCGTCGAGCATGTAATAGAGCATCGTGGCGTCGCCTGCGAGTTCCTGGATGCCGGCCTGGCCGTCGAGCTCGGCGTTCAGCCCGGCCTTGATCATGCGCAGGGCGAGCGGGGAGTGCTCCATCATTGTTTCGGCCCAGGCGACGACTTCGTCTTCAAGCCGGTCGAACGGAACCACCTTGTTGACCATGCCCATACGCTCGGCTTCGGCGGCGGAGTATTGGCGGCACATGAACCATATCTCGCGGGCTTTCTTCTGGCCGACGATGCGGGCGAGGTACGAGGCGCCGAAACCGGCGTCGAAGGAACCGACGCGTGGCCCCGTCTGTCCGAAGATGGCGTTGTCGGAGGCTATGGTGAGGTCGCACATAAGGTGCAACACGTGGCCGCCTCCGATGGCGTAGCCGTTGACCATGGCGATGACAGGCTTGGGCAGGGAGCGAATTTGTTTCTGCACGTCGAGCACGTTCAAGCGGGGCACTCCGTCCTTGCCGACATAGCCCCCGTGGCCTTTCACGTGCATGTCACCGCCCGAGCAGAAGGCCTTGTCGCCGGCTCCGGTGAGGACGACGACGCTGATGTCCTGCGCTTCGCGGCAGTGGCGGAGGGCGTCGCTCATTTCGGCCACGGTGAGCGGAGTGAACGCGTTGCGGTAGCGAGGGCGGTTGATGGTGATACGGGCAATGCCGTGGTAACTGTCGAAGAGGATTTCTTCGTACTGCTTGATGGGTGTCCAGCTTCTTTCCATAGTTGCTTGCTTTGAGGGTCGGATACGAAAGACGCAACCGCTTTTTTGCAGTTGCGTCGGAAGAGGTGCCCAGCAGATTCGAACTGCTGTAGACGGTTTTGCAGACCGTTACCTAGCCACTCGGTCAGGGCACCGTTGTAATTCGGGTGCAAAGATACGGCTATTTTTTATTCTTGCAAACTTTTCCTGATCTTTTTTTGCCTCGTGAGGCACATTCGAGCGGACAGCCGTCGCATCCGCAGCCTGGCTTGCGCTTTCCGCGCCATGTTCGGACGATGCGCACGACTATCCACGCTATGGCGCTGAGTACGACAGCTGCGACGGCAATTTCCTGGAAGATTTCAGACGAGGTCATAGAGGGGTGAAGGTGACTGGCGTTTCAGGGTTTCGAGCTGCAAGGTGTCGCCGACGGGGAATCCTGCCTCTCGGAGCCGTTTTTCGACGGTTTTGTATGCCAGTGAGGGGTGGTTGTTCTCGTTGCTCAGGTGGCACAGCCATACGTGGCTGGCGTCAGGGCGCAGGTTCCGGGCCAACTCGTCGGCGGCCTGCGGGTTGCTGAGATGGCCGTTACCGCTGCGGATGCGCTGTTTCAGGAAAGGCGGATAGGGACCCTGTTCGAGCAGGGTGGGGTCGTAGTTCGCTTCGATCACGAGGTAGTCGGCCCGGTGGATGAAGGCTGCCATTTCGTCGGTGACGTGGCCCACGTCGGTCATGAGGCAGAATGTGCGGCCGCCGCATTCGACGAAGTATCCGTTGTTGTCGCGGCTGTCGTGGGGGATGCCGAAAGAGCTGACCGTCATGGGGCCGAACGTCATGGTCGTGCCTTTTTCGAACACGGCGGCATGCTGCTGGTCCACCTTTCTTGTGATGCAGTAGTTCAGCCTTATGCCTTCATGCACAAGGGCTGTGGCGTAAACGGGCACGTTGAATTCGTGGCTGGCCACGCCGGCGGCCTTCACGTGGTCGGCGTGGTCGTGTGTGACGAGCAGGGCCTTGACGTGTGACATGGGGAGGCCGTAGTCGCGGAAGTATTTCTTGATAGTGCGGATGCTGATGCCCGCATCGATCAGGATGCCGTAGCCGTCGGCGTCGAGGAAGTAGCAGTTCCCGCTGCTCCCGCTGCCGAAGCAGATAAATTTCATCATAATTTCATCTTTACTGCAAAAGTAGCCAAAACCCCCGACACCGCGAAGCAGCCGGCGGCCGTTTTTTGCGGACGGCTGACTGTTCCGGCATGACGGCGATTCGTTTTCACGAGACGCCGTCTTGTGAAAACGGTCAGCCGACTTATCGGGCAGCTTGTGGCGTGAGGAGGGTGAGGTCGTCGAAAAGAAAGTTTTTTTGTCCCGTTTCACATTTTATAAGGGAATGAGTGTACGAGCTATCGTTTTTCTCCGTACTTTTATCGTGCAATCTGTTACTTAAATCTTAGATAGCATGAAAACAGACATCCTATTGGAAAACCTTGAAGCTAAACACCGTGGCGAGAATGAGTACTTGCAGGCGGTGCGTGAGGTGTTGATCTCGATCGAAGAAGTCTATAACCAGCATCCGGAGTTCGAGCGCGTACAATTGATAGAGCGCCTGGTCGAGCCCGATCGCATCCTGTCGTTCCGCGTGCCGTGGGTGGACGATGCGGGCAAGGTCCACGTCAACTTGGGACACCGCGTGCAGTTCAACAATGCCATCGGCCCTTACAAGGGAGGCATACGGTTCCACCCCTCGGTCAACCTGAGCATTTTGAAATTCCTCGGGTTTGAACAGACATTCAAGAATGCGCTTACCACGCTGCCCATGGGCGGCGCGAAAGGTGGTGCCGATTTCTCGCCGCGCGGGCGGAGCGACGCCGAGGTGATGCGTTTCTGCCAGTCCTTCATGTTGGAGCTTTGGCGTAACCTCGGGCCTGACGAGGATGTGCCTGCGGGCGATATCGGCGTAGGTGGCCGCGAGGTGGGCTATCTTTTTGGGATGTACAAGAAACTGACGCATCAGCACACCGGGACGTTCACCGGAAAGGGCATGGAGTTCGGTGGTTCGATCCTGCGCCCAGAGGCCACGGGTTATGGCGCCCTCTATTTCGTCCGCCAGATGCTGGCCGACGTGGGCGACGACTTGGCGGGCAAGCGCATTGCCGTCTCTGGCTTCGGCAACGTGGCGTGGGGCGCGACGAAGAAGGCTGACGAGCTCGGCGCCAAAGTCGTGACGCTTTCCGGCCCTGACGGCTATGTCTACGACCCCGATGGTGTGACAGGGGAGAAGATTGACTACATGCTCGAACTGCGCGCGTCGGGCGAGGACATCGTGGCGCCTTATGCGGAGCGCTATCCGGGCGCACAGTTCCATGCGGGCAAGAAACCGTGGGAAGTTCCCGTGGACATCGCCTTGCCTTGTGCCACGCAGAACGAACTCGACGCCGACGACGCCCGCCAGCTCCTCGAAAACGGGGTCAACTGTGTGGCCGAAGTGTCGAACATGGGATGTACGGCCGACGCCGTCGATCATTTCCTTGCCAAGCGTGCCCTCTTCGCACCCGGCAAGGCCGTCAACGCGGGCGGTGTGGCCACGTCGGGTCTCGAAATGACACAAAACGCCATGCACCTTTCGTGGTCGGCCGCCGAGGTGGACGAACGTCTCCACCACATCATGTCGAGCATCCACGAGCACTGCCTGCGCTTCGGACGCGAAGGTGGTGGCGCGTATGTCAACTATGTGAAGGGCGCCAACATTGCCGGATTCATGAAAGTGGCCCGCGCCATGATGGCGCAAGGCATCGTGTGACGCCGCAGTAGCGATATATCATGAAGAGCGCCTGCCGTCCGCTGAGGGTCGACAGGCGCTCTTTCTGTGGTGCCAGCTCACCAGCGCATGATGCGCAAGGTGTACGAGGAGTCGTAGTAATAGTCTCTGACGTCGAGGCGGGCGTAATCGCCGTTAAAGTTGTCCATGTCCGCCACGATGTCCGCGCTGTATCCGTCGAAACTGATGTGAAGCTCGTGGCCGTAGCCCGTGTCGAGGATGCGCCATGAGCCGTACTCGTAGAAGCCGTTACGTCCTTGGATTTCGACTGTCCGGTCCTCATAGAAAGTCAGGCGGTCGCCCTCTTCATAGGGGCAGTAGTTGCCGGATAAGAAGCTGATTTCTACAATCCGCCAGTGCCCCATCATGGCGTACTCGGCCATTTCGTCTTCCTCTACGCATGACGTGAACGTAAGCGTGCAGAGCAGGGCGAGCAACATGCCGGCCAGGTGCAGTCTCTTTGAGTGTTTTGTGTGCGTCATAGGATGTTTGTATAAAAGAATGGATCGTTGAAAGGCAAAGATAGTCTAAAAGAATGAAAGAGAGTAGAAACGAGCCCGGAAATCCGTGTTCAGTTGATCTGAAAGTCATGCACCTGTCTCTTAGGGGCGGGGCGTCGTGTTGCGATACGGCGCACATGTGCTTCTTGCGGCTGGCGACTTCTTCGCTTCTCCTCTCCTTGCCCCGATGACAAGCGGTACATGGCGCTTGCGGTGGGTGCTGAGGATGTGCAGGGGGGATGTGTCAGGACAGGATGTGCGACCTCATTGCGAGCTCGACGGCAGCGGCCGTGTTGCAGACTTGCAAGGCGCTCAGGATGTTCTGTCGATGTCGATAGACCGTGTTGACCGAAATACAGAGTGCGTCGGCAATTTGTTTGCTGCTTTTCCCCTTGGCGAGGAGGCGGAGCACGTCTGTTTCGCGAGGGGAGAGCAATTGCCGGTCAATCTGTTCGTAGGTCTCGTCGAGGATGGTCTCGCCCGTCTGGTTGTTCACGATTCCGCAGAGTGCGGTCCCTTGAAGTTCGACAAAGGGGGTATAGAGACAAAGCGACAGCCAGATGCTCCCGTCTGGATAGCTGTCTAAGTAGTAAGTGCGATGCAGGACTGGGATGCGGCCGCTGGTTGTCAAGAAATGGATCAGGTTGACCGTGTTGTAGTGCCGCCGCTGACTGACATGCTGCATCTTCTGGTGTTGGAAGAAGCGCAGTTCAAGCATGTGGCGGTCCAGTAGTTCTTCTTGGGGAATGAGGCTGAATATGGCTTCCTCGAAAGCTGAATCCACTATCATCTCGGGTGTGGACAAGCCTGCAACCTGACCGAAGTCGCCGGAAAAAATGAAGCTCACTTCGTTATGGAAATCCGACAGGACGGCAATGGCGTTTTCCATGCCAGCGTATTGACGGGCCTGCTGCTTGCGCTGTTCCAGCACGTCGGACGGGGCATATCGGGTGTCGAATGCCTGCCCCGTGAGTTGTTCCCTCAGTTCTTTTTCCTGCTTGTCCATTTGCAGATTGGCTAATTTTGACTATTGCCGGCTTGGGCGGAACGCTGTAATTTTGCAGTTGTGATGCGTGATGCGCAGCCCTGTCTGTCGCGATGGCGGCAAAGTTAATATAACGGTGGGTAAACTTCACGTGTAACTTGGCAGATTTTTACTAAAACTACGTATAACAATGAGAAAAGCAATGATTTTTCCTGTGCCCGTGCTGTGCGGTTTGCTGATGCAGGCTTGTCAGTCGAAACCCGGTGCGACGGATGAAGCGCAAGTCGCCGTGCAGGACACTTCAGTCCTTTCAGGACGTATGGCGGATTGCCGTGTGGAGATTGAAGGCCTCACCTTCACGCAGGCTCTCGGGCGGGCTGACACTTGTGTCACTGTGAGACCGGACGGGGTGCTTGAATTCGAGTGCGGGGAGAAACGCGACATTTTTTGCGACCCCAACGGAAAACTTTCGAACAATTCCCTCCCCATCCTGCTTACGGCGGTTGACAATTCCCGCCCGTTTACACTGACGGCCAAGGTGACGCCTGGATTTACGGACGAGGGCTTATACAATGCGGCCGACCTGTTTGTTTATGCCAACGACACGCTGTGGCAGAAACTCTGCTATGAGCAGGACGAGCGTGGCAACCATCGCGTGGTGACCGTGCGCACCCGCGGCACTTCGGACGACAACAACCACCAGCAGCTGGACGTGGCGTCGGTCTATTTGCGTATTTCGTCGGACTCACATACGCTTGCAAGCTATTATTCGCTGGACAAGGAGGAATGGCACATGGTGAGATTGTATAAGAACGACTACCCTGCGGAACTTTGGCTGGGCGTGGCCAGCCAGTGTCCGCAGAAAGGCATTTGCACCAGCCTTTTCAGTGAACTCAGTCTGACGCAGGATGCTGTGGGTGATTTCCGAACGGGCGATTGAAGCTTTGTCGTTCTTCTCGCGTTTTTTTGATTGCGTCCGGAGACTCTCCGGACGTTTTTCGTGCACTTTTGAGCGCAAATTGACTTGCCGATTGTTTTTGCGTCGTAACTTTGCGGTGTGATAAAAGCGATCGGACGATGATGAAGGAAAGTGACGGTGAAAATGAAGCGTTGAAGTATTGCTACAAGTATCCGCGGCCGAGTGTCACGACGGACTGCGTGGTTTTCGGGTTCGACGGGGCGAGGCTTAGCGTGCTGCTGGTGCAGCGTGGCGCTGAACCGTTCAAAGGGCGGTGGGCCTTTCCGGGCGGCTTCATGGAGATGGACGAGAGCGCCGAAGAGTGCGTCAGGCGCGAGCTGCGCGAGGAGACGGGGCTTGAATGTGGTCGCGTGAGGCAGTTCCACGCGTTTACGGCGCCCGGTCGTGACCCGCGCGGGCGTGTGATTACTGTGGCGTTTTACGCTCTGGTGCGGCCGGAGGCCGTTTGTGGCGGCGACGATGCCGCTGATGCCCGCTGGTTCGCGCTCGATGCCGTGCCGCCCCTGGCTTTCGACCACGACGAAGTCCTGCGCACGGCTTTGGCCGCCTTGCGGCGCGATGTCTTTTTCGAGCCTGTCGGTGCCGATGCGCTTCCCGGGTCGTTCACCATGGGCGAGTTCCGTGCGCTTTGCACGGCCATAGGCGGCAGCTTTGCGGCCGGTAGCCGTTATGTCGAACATGCAGTCCGTTCGGGTTTGCTCGTGCCGGCCGACGGAACTGAGAAACTGTCGCGGCAGGAAGGCGCGCCCCATTTCCGGTTCGACCTGTCGCGCTATGCCGTTTTGGCCCACGAAGCGAGAACTCTGCATCCCTGAGCGAACCGGCGGATGTTCTTCCCGTTTTTTCTGTCAGTCGACTTGTTTCTTTCGTTTGCCTGACGGTGTGATTCATCACTATTGCAAAATCATGTTTTTCATTGATGCACATGATTTTATATGGCATGTATTCCTCTCTACAAACTGCCTGTGAAAGTCATTTGAGCGAAGGCAGATAAAAACAGGCAGCCGCTTTACGCAGGCTGCCTGTTGCCTTTCCGAAATATGTCGCCGAGCGGCGCGCCAAGTTATCTGCCGAGTTTGTCGTATTCTTCGTCGGTCACGGGTTCGAGCCACTCGTTCGAGGTGCCCTCGCCCGGGATCTCGAAAGCCAAGTGGGCAAACCAGCTGTCGGCCGCTGCGCCATGCCAGTGCTTCACACCCGCCGGGATGTGGACGACGTCGCCCGGGAGCATCCTGACGGCGGGCTTTCTCTCCTCTTGGTACCATCCGCGTCCAGCTACGCATACGAGCATCTGCCCGCCACCTTTCGTGGCGTGGTGGATGTGCCAGTTGTTGCGGCATCGGGGCTCGAACGTGACGTTGTTAAAAGGAATCTGCTCGCCCGAAACGTGGGCGAGGTAGCTGTTGCCGATGAAATACTTGGCGTAGGCGGTGTTCGGTTCGCCGATCGGGAAGATCATTTCGCGCTGAAAGGCGGCCTTGGCGTCGTCCGTGGCTGTCGTGTCGGCCCAAACATCCTTGGCCAGGCGGAATGCCCCCCACGCGTTGGGCCATCCGGCATAAAAGGCGATGTGTGTCAGCATCTCGGCCATCTCGGTGCGCGTCACACCGTTCTGCTTGGCAAATTGCAAGTGGTGGCTGAGCGACGAGTCGATGATGCCCTTGCCCACAAGGGTGGCCACGGTGATCATGCTGCGGTCGTGCGGGCTGAGGCCCGGGCGGTTCCAGACTTCGCCGAAGAGCACGTCGTCGTTCAGCTCGCCGAACTTGGGCGCGAACTCGCCCAGTTGCGTACGGCCGGCTGTCTGTGTGATTTTTTCTTGTGCCATAATACTTTGTGCGTTAAAAGCGAATGCAATCAATAAGAGTAATGCGGTTTTCTTCATTTGTCTGTGTGTAATGTGGGTTAATCGATGGGGCAAAGTTCGTGCTTTGCCCGTAGACTTTGATTATCCCGATTACGGACGAATGTAACCATTTTACGGATTAATCGCTTCGGGCGTGTCCTGCCCGCCACTCGCGTAGGGTGGCGGCAACGTCGGCCATGGGCTGAAAAGGCAGGACGATGTCGAGGTGGGTGTTGATGAAGGCATAGAGCACCTCTTCGGTCTCGTCGTCGGCGCCGAAACCACTTTCGTCCGCGAAGAAACTTCCGTCCGGGAGCGTTGTCCAAGACAAGGCGCAAAGCCCCTCGCGGAAGTTGTCGTAACGGTTGAAGCTATATTCTGCCCGCTTGTTTTCCACGCAGTAGGCGCAGCGCCCGTTGAAGCGGCGGAGGCGGGTGTAGTCGATGTCTGCGTCGCCGATGAGAAGGCGGCCGTCTTTATCGACGAACCGGCGCACCCGGCCCGTTCTGAGGTTGGCGAGCGTGACGGAGCGTCCCTCGCCCCAAAAGAGGGCCATGTCTTCGTCGAGATACAGTCCTTTGCAGCCGTCTGGCAGTCCGTCGTAGCCGTGAACGATAACGTCGCGGTCGCTGGTAAGTTCGAAATGCGGGTTATTCATGCCGTCGGTCATGGTGGTTTGCTGTCGCGTTATGGTTGGGCACAAGCGTCGCTCCGCTGATGCGCGGAGGCGGCCTTGTGGCGTCTGTGCGTGTGTTGCGTGGCGAAGTTAAGCATTCCGGGGCATTCGGCGTACCTGCATGGTTGTTTTTGTTTTCTCCGCCCGACCGGCCGCATTGTCTTGAAAGTGGGGTGGCGGTTTGCGGAATTATCCTTATTTTTACGCCGTCTTAGTGGGCGTGTCTTGCTGGATGCTGGCATTTTCTGCGTGGCCGTCGGATTGACGCCATTGCTCATTTCGTAAGAATAAATAAGTAAAATGAATTGATAATGAAAGGAATAAAAAGTTTTTCAATAGCATTTTCTGCGACGGCGACGCCGCTCGCAGCTGCCGCGCAGGCACAGCCGAACATCGTGTTCTTCCTCGTGGACGACATGGGGTGGCAGGAGACGTCCGTGCCGTTCTGGCAGGAGCGCACTCCGCTCAACGAACGCTATCGGACGCCGAACATGGAACGGCTGGCGCGGATGGGCGTGAAATTCACCGAAGCCTACGCCTGCGCCGTGTCGTCACCCTCGCGGTGCAGCCTGATGACGGGCATGAACGCCGCCCGCCACCGGGTGACGAACTGGACCCTCCGCTACAACCAGACCACCGACCAACCGGGCGGCGACTTGATCCTGCCCCAATGGAACTGCAACGGCATCCAACCGGCGGCCACGGCCACGCCGCACGACACGGCGCGTTCCGCCCTCATCACCCCTCTGCCCGAACTGCTCCGGGCGCAGGGATACTACACCATCCATTGCGGCAAGGCGCACTTCGCTGCTGAGACCACCGCGGGCGCCGATCCGCTCACGATGGGTTTCGACGTGAACATCGCCGGCGGAGCGGCCGGAGGGCCGGCCAGCTATCTGGGCGAGCGGCAGTATGGGGAAGGAGTGTTCCACGTGGCCGGTTTGGAGGCCTACTACGCCGACAGCACGTTCCTGACCGAAGCGCTGACCCGCGAAGCCATCAAGGCGTTGAAAGTGCCTATCGCGCGGAAGCAGCCATTCTATCTTTATATGTCTCACTACGCCATCCACGTGCCCTATGACGAGGATCGCCGCTTCTCGCCCAACTACCGCACGGCGGACGGCAAGGGCGTGTTCGACGAGCAACTTGGCGCGCCGCTGAATGAATCGGAAATCAGGCATGCCGCCCTTGTCGAGGGGATGGACAAGAGCCTCGGCGACCTGCTCGACTTCCTCGAAAGCCAGCCCGACGTGGCGCGGAACACTGTGGTGCTCTTCATGTCGGACAATGGCGGCCAGTCCATCTGGCCCCGGCAAGGACAGTGGGACCGCGACCAGAACTTTCCGGCTCGGGCCGGGAAAGGAGCTGCCTACCTCGGCGGTGTGCGCGAACCGATGATTGTCTACTGGCCCGGCGTCACCCGGGGCGGGACGGTGAACAGTAACCGCGTGATGATCGAGGACTTCTTCCCGTCGATCCTCGAACTGGCCGGCGCGGCGGACTACCGTACCGTGCAGCACGTCGACGGCCGCAGTTTCGTCCCCCTGCTTCGCGATGCGACGCTCCGTCGCGAGCGGCCCATCGTCTGGCACTACCCGAACCGGTGGGATGGCAGTCAGGACACGCGGGCAGGTTACGGCGCCTATTCAGCCCTGCTGAGGGGCGACTACCACTTGCTCT
>DVNY01000085.1 GCA_018714085.1 Candidatus Caccomonas pullistercoris | reverse complement strand
GAGCACAGCCGATTGGGTGCGGAACTCGCCGATGAAGAGGTTGCCTGCGGCGATACGCATGTTTACGCTTTCGCCGAAGTCGCCCGTAGCCTTGGTTTCGAGGCGGACGCAGCCTTCCGTGCGGCCTTCGGAAGAGAGGCAGGTGGGGTAGTCCAGCGGATCATGGCCCATGCCTGTGAAAGCGTAGCCGCCATTGCCGCTTGCCCAGATGCGGACGGTGTCGGGTTTGGCCAAGTTGCCTTGCAGGTCGTAGAATTCATGGTATCGCCCGGTGGCGTCGAGCTTGGCGTGGTCGAACCCGTAGAATGAGGAGGCCTGCATGACACTGAATTCGACGGTATAGGATTTCTTCCAATAACCATCTTCGGCTGTGACGGTATAGGTCTGCGGCGTGGTGAAGTCGCGCTCCGTCCCGTTGGCGGGGCTGATGGTGGCGCCCGGGGTCAGGGTGAATACCGGCGCAAGGGCAGAACAATCGACGTCACTGCGCCGTTTGATGAAACGGACGGACGTATTGCTGATAAGGGGTTCGCCTTTGATGATGCCTGCCGTGCGGAGACTGCTGACCCATGCCGAGTCGACGCCCGTGATGTCGCATTCGGCGTTGGCAGCTTCTTCGCGGATACAAGAGCTGAGGGAAGCGGCAGCCAGCACGGCTGCACACCCAATGAGGTATTTATGTGTCATTAATAAGGAGTTAGCTTTCCTGAAAACCGCGGCAAAGTTACGAAAAACTGTGCCGCGCGCCAATGTTTTTCTCGGTAATCGAGTGGAAATACCGGTAAAATCGCTCTCCGGCGTGTCTGTCCGACGAGGCGCACATACATGAAAAACGGCGAAGTCATCGGCTTTTTCCAGACTCCGAGGAAAGAAAAGGTTGCCGTGGCCCCATAAGGATGGAAACGCCTACGCGTTGCTACGTGCAGGTGAGGAAAATGTGGCCACTGCTGCCCCGGTGAAGCTGTCGGCGAGGGAGGAAAAACGGTCAGCCGTCCTCTCAGAACAGTCGTAGTGACAGGATTTACGGGAGGGCTGGCCGTCCGACGGGACGAAATGCGTATCTTTGTGTCCCAAGTTCCGTGGTTTCCGGGTCGGTGTGGATGTTTTTCCGGCTGGGATACGGTGATACCCCAATGTATGAAGAAGAAAGGAAGAAGTCGTGACGCTGTTTGCGTGCGAGGAGAAGCGAAAAATGCAGTGTCGGGAGGCTGGCGCCGCGATTCGTCGCGCATCAGCCGCGAGCAGCGCACGGTGGCGCAGATGGTCCGCCTCTATTGCCGCCATGCCGAGGGGAACGAGGAATTGTGCCCTTCGTGTCACGAATTGCTTGACTATGCCGTGCAGCGTCTTTCGCGCTGCCCGCATGGTGAGCGGAAGCCCTACTGCCAGCACTGCCCCATTCATTGTTACCGTCCCGAGATGCGCGAGCGGATGCGCCGCGTCATGCGCTATGCCGGGCCGCGCATGTTGTGGCATCATCCCGTGGCCGCATTGCGGCATCTGTTGCGGCTGTGATGGCGCCGTGCCGCCCTGTTCTGCTCGGGCGGCGCAGCGCTGCGGAATGAAAACGTACGGGCGGCAGAAGCGGAAGAGCAATGAATGCCCCGCTTCTGCCGCCCGCTTTGTGTGTAGCTGTCGGCGTCGCAGGTTTTAGTGCGCTGTGCCTATTTCTGTTTGCGCAGAGAATCGAGCAGCCCGGTCAGTTTCTTGGCAATGTCGGGCTGCGTGTCGTAGAGGTTGGTCTGTTCGCCCTTTTCTTTTTTCAGGTTGTAGAGCTGGGGTGTCGGGGCATAGCCTGTCTCGGTGCCGGTCAGTTTCATGAAAGCTCCGCCCCGGCTGGGCTCAATGTATTTCCAGTTGTCCACACGGACCGACAAGGCGCGGTTGGCGGCCATCTCGACGGCAAAGGGGCACGAGATGTCGCTCTGTCCGAGCCACGTGTCGAGCTGGTCGCGGCTGTCGGGCGCGGCTCCCAAAGGCAATTCAGCCCCGATGAGCCGGGCGAGTGAAGCCATGTCGTCGATGTGCGAGACGAGGGCATCGCTCACTTTCCCGGCCGGCACGTGGCCCGGCCAGTTGACGATGAACGGTACGGCCGTGCCGGCCTCGAAGGCGCTGTATTTTCCGCCGCGCCACGGTCCTCCGGGCTTGTGACCACCTGCGAGCTCCACGGCTTGGTCCTGATAACCGTCGTCGAGCACGGGGCCATTGTCGCTGGTGATGATGAGCAGGGTGTTGTCGGCGATGCCCAAGCTGTCGAGGGCGTCAGCGATGAGGCCGACGGTGTAGTCGAATTGCAGGATGGCCTCGCCGCGAAGTCCCATGGGACTTTTGCCGCGGAAACGTTCGTGCGGGTAACGCGGCACGTGGACGTCGTTCGTGCAGAGGTACATGAAGAAAGGTTTGTCGGCGTTTTCCTCCATGAAGCGGATAGCGCCCGCAGCGATGGAGTCGGCGATGTCCTCGTCGCGCCAGAGCGCCCGTCCGCCGCCTTTCATGAAGCCGATGCGGCTGATGCCGTTGACGATGCTGTGGTCGTGCCCGTGGTTCGGGCTGGGTTTGAGCTTGGTGAGCAGCTCGGGGTTGCTGGCTCCGGTGGGCTCGCCGGGGAAATTCTGCCGGTAGCTTACGGAAATCGGAGCCGAGGGGTCGTAATTCCTGACGTGCCCGTTCTCGATGAAGACGCAGGGCACGCGGTCGGCTGTGGCGGCCATGATGTATGAGTGGTCGAACCCGATGTCGCGCGGTGTCTGGTCGAGTTGTCCGTTCCAGTCCTGCTGGCCGCTGACGGAGCCGAGACCGAGGTGCCACTTTCCGATGGCGGCGGTGGTGTAGCCCTGGCTCTTGAACATGTCGGCAAGGGTGTACTGCTCAGGCTTGATGATCATGGCAGCATCGCCGGCGGCGATGTTCGTGTCGGGGCGGCGGAAGCAGTATTCGCCCGTCAGGAGGGAGTAGCGCGACGGGGTGGACGTCGAGGCGACGGCGTGGGCGTCGGTGAAGCGGACACCACCGCGGGCGATGCTGTCGACGCGCGGCGTCGAGACGCGTTCGGCGCCATAGC
>DVNY01000084.1 GCA_018714085.1 Candidatus Caccomonas pullistercoris | reverse complement strand
CTGCCCTCCCATGAGCTGGGCCAGCTCGTCGTGCACGATCTTCACCAGCAGCTGCCCCGGCTTCACGGCCGTGAGCACGTTCTGCCCCAGGGCTTTTGCCTTGACACTGTCGGTGAACGTCTTGGCCACCTTGTAGTTGACGCCGGCGTCGAGCAGGGCGCGCCGCACGTCCTTCAAGGTTTCGGCGACGTTGATTTCAGTGATGCGGCCTTCGCCTTTAAGAATCTTGAAAGACCGTTCGAGTCTCTCGGATAGGTTATCGAACATAAGATGTGTAGTGACTGTGTGATTTGTGACTGCAAAAGTACGAAAAAAATACGTCACCGCTCCGCCCCGCAGGGGCAAATGTGGCGCCGCGCCTATGGATGCCCCGGCCGTCGCCCGAGGCCGGGCGGACGGGACGGCTGGCTGGAATGACGGGACGGCTGACAGGATTTCCTGTCACTGCGACAGGATTTCCGGTCAGCCGACTTGTTTTTCCGGCCAGCGACGGCGGTTTTCCCCACGCCGCGCAGAGGGTGTTTCGCAGCCCGCGGAAAGGGGCGAGCGCTTTTTTTGCGTAACTTTGCGCTCCGGGAACTTTTCCCGGAACTGCCCAACAAACGACTATGGCTGAATACAAAAGACTCTACACGAAAGAAGAAATCGACGACCTGCTCCAATGGTTCGCCCAACGCTACGACCGCCTGCCCGAACGCATCGCCCTCGACGACTCGACGACGGTCGTGGGCATGCCCGACACCGCCCGGCGCCTCTGTGAGATGGTCGAAACGAACTGCGAGAACCCCACGTTCGGCGCCTGCATACGCCACGTCTTCCGCCTGCGCGAGCGCCTCATCGAGGACTGCGGCCTCTGAAAGCGCAAGCGGGCGGGGAACGGGGGCAGCCCTGCCCTACTCCGCCGGAAGCGACATGATCTCGTCGAGCACGGCGCGGGCTTCGGCCACCGTGTGCACCCCGCCGACGCGCATGCGCCGCTTGCCGTTCGCCTCGGCCAGCTCGCAGTTGCGGACATGGCTGACGGCATACTTGATGACACGGCCGAAAGCGGCGCTGGCATAATAGGGGCTGTCGGGGCGGCTGACGAAATAGAGCGTCATGCGGCCGCCTTTCAGCATCAGCCGCTCGACGCCGAGCCGCCGCCCCTCGCGGCGCAGCGGCACCATGCCCAACAACTCCTCGCCCTCTGCCGGGACAGGGCCAAAGCGGTCTTCGAGCCGGCGACGGAAGGCTTCGAGCTGCTCGTCGCTTTCCAGGCCGTCCAGCTCACGGTAGAGGGCCATGCGCTCGCTGCTTCCGGGCACGTAGGTCTCGGGGAAGTAGGCGCGGACGTCGCCCTCGACGCTGCACTCGTCGACGAAGAGGTCGCCGCGCAGGTCGTTGGTCTTCCGGATCTCCTCGGCGTAAAGGTCGGCGAACTCGTCGTTTTTCAGTTCAGCGACGGCCTGCGCCAGGATCTTCTGATAGGTTTCATAACCCAAGTCGGCGATAAAGCCGCTCTGCTCCGCGCCGAGCAGGTTGCCCGCCCCGCGGATGTCCAAGTCCTGCATGGCGATGTGGATGCCGCTGCCAAGGTCGCTGAAACTTTCGATGGCTTGCAGCCGACGGCGCGACTCGTCGGGCAGGAGGGCTAACGGCGGCGCCAGCAGGTAGCAAAAGGCCTTGCGGCTGCCCCGCCCGACGCGGCCGCGCATCTGATGGAGGTCGGAGAGCCCGAAGGTCTGCGCCGCGTCGATGATGATGGTGTTCGCGTTGGGGATGTCGATGCCGTTCTCAACGATGGTGGTCGAAATAAGTACGTCGTAGTCATAATTGATGAAGCCCACGACGATGCGCTCCAACTCCTCGGGCGACATCTGTCCGTGACCGATGGCCACGCGGGCGTCGGGCACATGTTCATGAAGCAGGGCCGCCAGGTTGGGCAGTGCGGCAATACGGTTCGAAACGATGAACACTTGCCCGTTGCGGCTCATCTCGAAGTTCACGGCGTCGGCTATGATTTCGTGGCCAAAGGTGTGCACCTCCGTCTGTATGGGCCGGCGGTTCGGGGGCGGCGTCTGGATCACCGAGAAGTCGCGCGCGCCCATCAGGGAGAACTGCAAAGTGCGCGGGATCGGCGTGGCCGACATCGTGAGCGTGTCGACGTTTGTCTTCATCTGGCGGAGTTTTTCCTTGACGGCGACGCCGAACTTCTGTTCTTCGTCGATGACAAGCAGACCCAGGTCTTTGAACTTGACGTTCTTACCGATGAGTTTGTGCGTCCCGACGACGATGTTCACCTGGCCGTCGGCCAGGCCTTTCAACACGGCTTTGGTCTGCGCGGCCGTGCGTGCCCGGCTCAGGTAGTCCACCTTCACGGGGAAGTCTTTGAGCCGGCGGGCAAACGTCTTGTAGTGCTGGAAAGCCAAGACCGTCGTCGGGACGAGCACGGCCACCTGCTTGTTATCGCAGGCTGCCTTGAAGGCGGCACGGACGGCGATCTCGGTCTTGCCGAATCCTACGTCGCCGCACACCAGACGGTCCATCGGGCGCACGCTCTCCATGTCGGCTTTCACTTCCTGGGTGACTCGCAGCTGGTCCGGCGTGTCCTCGTAGGCGAAACTGGCTTCCAGCTCGTGCTGAAGGAACGTGTCGGGACTGAAAGCAAAGCCCCGCTCCTGACGGCGGCAGGCATAGAGGCGGATAAGGTCGCGGGCGATGTCCTTGATCTTCTTTTTCGTCCGCTCCTTCATCTTTTCCCACGCGCCGGTGCCCAGGCTGCTCAGGCGGGGTGCCTCGCCCTCTTTTCCCTTATACTTGCTGACTTTGTGCAAAGCATGGATGCTGACGAAGACTACGTCATCGTTCCGATAGACAAGCTTGATGACTTCCTGCGAGGTGCCGTCCGGGTTCGGCAGTCGCACCAGTCCGGCAAAGCGGCCGACGCCGTGGTCGACGTGGACGACATAGTCGCCGGGCTCGAACTGCGACAGCTCTTTCAGCGTCAGGGCCATCTTGCCGTCGCGGGCTCGGTCGCTGCGCAGGCTGTACTTGTGGAAGCGGTCGAATATCTGGTGGTCGGTGTAGAAGCAGGCATGGAGCGTGTGGTCGGCGTAGCCGGCATGCAGGGTGTGCTCGACGGGCGTAAAGCGGATGCCGCTGCCCATCTCGTCGAAGATGCTCTGCAAGCGTTCGTGCTGCTTCGGGCTGTCGGCACAGACATAGAGGGTGTAGCCGTCGGCCATGCTCTGGCCGAAAGCCTCGCGGACGAGCTCGAAGTTCTTGTGGAAAACCGGCTGGGGCGACGTGGCGAACCCAACGGTGGCCTGCGGCTTGGCGGAGGGGCGCAGGCCGATTTCGATGCGCATCAGCTGGGCCACACCGCGCTGGAAGGCTTCGCCGGTGATGAGGAGGCTGTCGCGGTTGAGGCGTTCGGCCTGTTCGGCAGCCTCCATCTCGCTCGTGGCCTCGCGTTCGGCCTGCGCCTGACGGGCGAAGCCTTCATCGTAGATGCGGCCGACGATGTCACGGACAAGGTTGAAATTGTCGAAAACGGCCACCGTCCCCTCGGGCAGGAGCTCGGGAAACGGCACGAGGCCGCCCGCCGTGGCTTCGACTTCGGGCACGATGACGACAGCCGCACAAGCCTCGTCGGAAAGCTGCGTCTGGACATCGAACGTGCGGAGCGAGTCGATCTCGTCGCCGAAGAAGTCGAGGCGGAAGGGGCGTTCCGACGAATAGGAATAGACATCGAGGATGCTTCCGCGCACGGCGAACTCCCCGGGCTCGTAGACGTAGTCCTTGCGACGGAACCCGAGTTCCACGAGGCGCTCTTGGAGCTGCGTGAGGTCGGTCGTGTCGCCCTTTGACAGGCGGACGGTGCGGTCGTCGAGCATCCGGCGCGACGCCACGCGCTCGGCCATGGCGTCGGGATAGCTGACCACCATCCGCGGCCTGCTTTCCGGCCCGCCGCCGAGGCGGCCCAGCACGTCGGTGCGCAGGATTTCGTTGGCGGCGTCGCGCTGCGCGTACTTCACGGCACGGCGGTAGGTCGACGGGAAAAAGAGCACGTCCGTTTCGCCAAGCACCTGCACGGCGTCGTGGTAGAAGTAGCCGGCCTCTTCCTCGCCGCCCAGCACAACGAGCAGCATGCGGCTCGCGAGCTGGCCGGCCAGCGTGGCCAGCACCACAGCCGCCGCCGAGCCATACAGCCCCTCGCACGCCACAGACTGCGTCCCCGGGTCGTCCACAAGGCTGGCAAGCGCCCTGACGCCGGGATGGCGGGCATATAATGTAGCGATATCTTCTGTTTTCATCGCTGCAAAGTTAGTTCGAAACGCCGTAAAAACAGACAGGAGGGACAAGGAAAAACGCGCGGACGCCATTCACGACGTCCGGATGGGCCTCTGCCTCGCCCGACGCAGGAACCGCGAACACGCCCGCCGCCCCGGCGCGACCGGAGCGGGCGGCGCGAACGTCGCCCTTGCGCCCCCTTTGCGCCGTCCGCCCTCCCGGCTCTCCGGGTCGCCGTCCCGGATTTCCTGTCAGCCGGATAGGAATTTCTGTCAGCCGGCCCGGATTTCCTGTCAGCCAACCCGTTTTCCGAGCCGGCCGGCCGCCGTATGCAGGAGCGCCGTCCTCGCCGCCCGCCACGCCGCCACGCCCCACCGCGCGAACTGGGATAAACGCCAAAACAGGCGGCACTCGGGAGCGACGGGTGAGTTTCCTGCGTCAACTCCCCCTTCGTTCCACTCGTTTGCACTATCTTTGCACCCAAAACAACCACAGACAACCATGGGACTTATTGCCAAAAAGCCGATAGCCATCGAAGGCAACCTGACGTTAGAGCTTAAAATCGACTCGCTGGCACCGCAGGCCGAAGAACGGCGCAGCCGGACGCTGCCCGCCGAGTGGTATCCGCAAAGCGGCGTACAGCTGACCTGGCCGCACGCCGGGACGGACTGGGCGCCGATGCTGGCCGAGGTGACGGAGTGCTACGTGCGCCTGGCCTACGAGATCGCCTCGCGTGAGCGGCTGCTCATCGTGACGCCCGAACCCGACGGCGTCCGCCGGCTGCTGGCCGAGCGCTTGCCCAGCCGGGTGGTGGAGAACGTGAGGCTCTTCGACTGCCCCACGGACGACACTTGGGCACGCGACCACGGTTTCCTGACCGTCGTGGGCGAACGCCGGCCCGAACTGCTCGACTTCCGGTTCGACGGATGGGGCGGCAAGTTCCCCGCCGACCGCGACAACGCCATCAACCTCCGCCTGCACGAAGCCGGAATCGTCAAAGGCGACTACGTCCCGCACCTCGACTTCACCCTCGAAGGGGGCAGCATCGAAAGCGACGGCCGGGGCACCATCCTCACAACGTCGGCCTGCCTGCTCAACCCCAACCGCAATCCCGGCCTCAGCCGGACAGAAATCGAAGAACGGCTGCACGCCTGGTTGGGCACGGAACGCGTCTTGTGGCTCGACCATGGCCACCTCGCCGGTGACGACACGGACAGCCACGTCGACACATTGGCGCGCCTCTGTCCCGACGACACGATAGCCTACGTCCGATGCGACCGGCCCGATGACCCGCACTATGCCGACTTGCAGGCGATGGAGGCACAGCTCCAAAGCTTCCGCACCGCCGCAGGCAAACCCTACCGCCTCGTGCCCCTGCCCTGGCCCGACGCCATCTGCGACGGGGGCGAGCGCCTGCCTGCCACGTATGCCAACTTCCTGGTGATGAACTCCACCGTGCTCTATCCCACCTACGGACAGCCCGAACACGACGACGACGCCCGCCGCGCCCTCGCCCAAGCCTTCGTAGGGTATGACCTTGCCGGCATCGACTGCCGCCCGCTCATCCGCCAGCACGGCTCGCTTCACTGCGCCACCATGCAGTTCCCCGCCGGCGTGCTCTGAACGGCGCACCACACATTTATATATATAGCACCTGAAAAGATGAACCGTATCCTACGCATAGGCATCGTCCAGCAAGCCAACACGGCCGACGTGGCGCAAAACCGCGCCCGGCTGGCCGAACGCATCAGCCAGTTAGCCGGCGACGGCACACGCCTCGTCGTCTTGCAGGAACTGCACGACTCGCTCTACTTCTGCCAGACTGAAAACCCCGACCAGTTCGACCTGGCCGAGCCCATCCCCGGCCCGGCCACCGCTTTCTACTCCGACGTAGCCCGGCGTCACGGCGTGGTGCTCGTCACGTCGCTCTTCGAACGCCGGGCAGCCGGCCTCTATCACAACACCGCCGTTGTCTTCGAAGCCGACGGCAGCATCGCAGGCCGCTACCGCAAAATGCACATCCCCGATGACCCGGCCTATTACGAGAAGTTCTACTTCACGCCCGGCGACCTCGGTTTCCGCCCCATCGACACGTCGGTCGGGCGGCTCGGCGTGCAGGTCTGCTGGGACCAGTGGTACCCCGAGGGGGCACGCCTCATGGCGATGCAAGGCGCCGAAGTGCTCATCTATCCCACGGCCATAGGCTACGAAAGCACCGACGCCCCCGAAGAACAAGCACGTCAACGGGAAGCATGGATCACCGTACAGCGCGGCCACGCCGTGGCCAATGGCCTTCCCCTCGTCGCCGTCAACCGCACGGGCCACGAGCCCGACCCTTCGGGCCAGACGGCCGGCATCCAGTTCTGGGGCAGCAGTTTCGTGGCCGGTCCCCAAGGCGAAATCCTCCGCCAGGCTCCTACGGACGAGGAATGCTGCTTCACGGTCGACCTCGACCTCGACCGCTCTGAACGCGTCCGCCGCTGGTGGCCCTTCCTGCGCGACAGGCGCATTGACTGCTTCGACGGCCTCACACGCCGCTACCTCGACGAGGACTGAACACCCCGTCACGCACGCCGCCACGACGGCACACCCCCACATGTCACACCTTCAACTTTATCCATAAGACACCATGTCAAACCTAAGATTTCAAGTCGTTGAAGCCGCGTTCAGCAAGCGGCCTCTCGAAGTGTCCCAACCCAAAGAGCGTCCGAGCGCGTATTTCGGGAAGTACGTCTTCAATCAAAAGAAGATGTTCAAGTATCTCCCACTCAACACCTACAAGAAACTGCGTGAAGTGATCGAAAACGGCACAGCCCTCGACCTTCAAGTGGCCAACGAGGTGGCGCAAGGCATGAAGCAGTGGGCCATCGACATGGGAGTGACCCACTGCACACACTGGTTCCAGCCGCTGACCGAAGGCACTGCCGAGAAACACGACTCGTTCGTTGAACACGACGGCAAGGGCAGCGTCATCGAAGAATTCTCTGGCAAGCAACTCGTCCAGCAGGAACCCGACGCCTCGTCGTTCCCCAACGGCGGCATCCGCTCGACCTTCGAAGCACGCGGATACTCAGCGTGGGACCCGGCGTCGCCGGTGTTCATCGTCGGCGACACGCTGATGATCCCGACCGTATTCATCTCATACACCGGCGAAGCACTCGATTATAAGGCTCCCCTGAAAAAATCGCTCCTCGCCGTGGACAAAGCCGCCACCGCCGTGGCGCAATACTTCAACCCCGACGTCCGCCGCGTCATCGTCAACCTCGGTTGGGAGCAGGAGTACTTTCTCGTCGACGAAGGCCTCTACGCCGCACGCCCCGACCTGCTCCTGACAGGCCGCACGCTCATGGGGCACGATTCAGCAAAGAACCAGCAAATGGAAGACCACTACTTCGGCGCCATTCCGGAGCGAGTGGCAGCCTTCATGAAGGAGCTGGAAATCCAAGCGCTGGAACTCGGCATTCCGGTCAAGACACGCCACAACGAGGTCGCCCCGAACCAATTCGAGCTCGCCCCGATCTACGAAGAGTGTAACTTGGCCGTCGACCACAATATGCTCATCATGTCACTCATGCGCAACGTGGCGCGCAAGCATGGCTTCCGCTGTCTGCTCCATGAGAAACCCTTTGCCGGCATCAACGGCTCCGGGAAACACAACAACTGGTCCCTGCAAACCGACACGGGCATCCTGCTCCACGCCCCAGGCAAGACGCCCGAAGAGAACCTGCGCTTCATCACTTTCATCGTCGAGACGCTCATGGCGGTCTACAAACACAACGGACTGCTCAAAGCATCCATCATGAGCGCCACGAACGTGCATCGTCTCGGCGGCCACGAAGCGCCCCCGGCCATTATCTCCTCATTCCTCGGCACGGAACTGTCGCGGCTGCTCGACGAGATTGAAAACAGCAGCAACGAGATGCTCTTCAAGCTCAGCACGAAGCACAACATGGATTTGGACATCCCGCAAATCCCCGAACTGACCGTCGACAACACCGACCGTAACCGCACGTCGCCCTTTGCTTTCACCGGAAATCGATTTGAGTTCCGCGCGGCGGGTTCTTCGGCCAACTGCGCCAGCTCCATGCTCATGCTCAACACCGCAGTGGCCGAAGCGCTCACCAGTTTCAAAGAACGCGTGGACGCCCTCATCGCCAGCGGCGAAGAAAAGACCGAGGCCATCCTCAGCGTCCTGCGCGACGACATCAAGACATGCCGCCCCATCCACTTCGACGGGAACGGATACAGTGAGGAATGGAAGAAAGAGGCACAGCGCCGCGGGCTCGACTGCGAGACCAGCTGCCCGCTCAACTTCGACCGCTATCTCGACCCCGAGACCATCCAGATGTTCGAGTCTATGCATGTGATGAACCGCCACGAACTGGCTGCCCGCAACGAAATCAAGTTCGAGACTTACCAGAAGAAGGTTCAGATTGAGGCTCGCGTCCTTGGTGATCTCGCCATGAACCACATTATCCCCGTGGCCACCAAGTATCAAAGCGAGCTCATCGACAGCGTGCACAAGGTCTACGACATCTTCCCCCGTGAGAAGGCGCAGGAACTCACGGCGTACAACCTGGAAATCATAGAGAAGATAAACAAACACACCAGCTTTATTGCCAAAGCTGTGGACGAAATGGTCGAAACGCGCAAAGCCGTGAACAGAATCACCAACATCCGCGAAAAGGCCATCGCCTACCACGACCAGATCGCGCCCTACTTTGAAAGCATACGCTATCACATCGACAAGCTCGAACTCATCGTTGAGGACGAGATGTGGACGCTGCCGAAGTATCGCGAACTGCTCTTTATCCGCTAAGGACGGTTGCGACGGCCTTGCCGACAGGCCGGACCACACAGCCGCAGCCGCCACAGACAAGGCGGGGAACAGGGACGGGAAGCCCTTGTTCTCCGCCTTTTTCAATTCCCCGCCCGACCGGCAACACGGGTACTGCGACAGGAAAGACGAACGCAGTGACCGTTCGCACGGGAGCAGTGACAGTTTTCATGGGTTCACTGACCGTCCGCCCCGGAAGGGCTTCCGGACATTCCTCCCGCGCCCCGCCCTTTCCGCCCGCAACGGCACAAAAAATTAAGGGAGCCCTGCGATCGACAGGAGCTCCCTTAACCAACACAAAAACTAAACTAGACTTAACTAATAGATAGTTACGTTATCTCACGACAACACTGCAAAGTTACGAACAGGGAGACGAATTTTACCCCCCCCAATAGCTAAAAAACCTTAACTGCGATAGATTTTTTACCATCTTACGCAGCGATCTTGCAGAAGTGCATCCAGAATCACGGTCGCAGCCATCGCTTCGACCACCGGGACGGCGCGTGGAAGGACGCAAGCATCGTGACGGCCGCGCGCTGTGAGCGAGGTGGGCCGGCCGGCTGTGTCAACGGTCTGCTGCTCCATCAGGAGGGTTGCCACGGGCTTGAAGGCCACGCGGAAGTAGATGTCCTGTCCGTTGCTGATGCCGCCCTGAATGCCGCCGCTGTGATTGGTCAGCGTCGTGACGCCGCCCTTTCCGTCGGGGCAGAAGCGGTCGTTCTGCTCGCTGCCGTAGCCCGCCGCACCGGCGAATCCCTCGCCATACTCAAAGCCTTTGACGGCATTGATGGACAACATGGCCGCACCGAGGCGGGCATGCAGCTTGCCGAACACGGGGTCGCCCAAACCGGCGGGGCATCCCGTCACCACTCCCGTAATGACGCCGCCCACGGTGTCGCCACGCTCTTTCACGCCGGCTATGAGGCGGGCCATCTCGTCGGCCTTCGCGGCGTCGGGGCAGCGCACAGCGTTCGACTCGATGAGCGCCGGGTCATAGTGTGTATAGTCAGCGTCGAGCGCGACAGGCCCCACCTGCGACGTGTAGGCGTAGACCGAGATGCCGCGTGTGCGGAGCGCCATCTTGGCAAAGGCTCCCGCCACGACGCGCGCTATCGTCTCACGGGCCGACGAGCGTCCGCCGCCGCGGTGGTCGCGCAGGCCGTATTTCTGGATGTAGGTGTAGTCCGCATGGGAGGGGCGGAAGACGTCGCGCAGGTTGTCGTAGTCCGCCGAATGTTGGTTCTCGTTGCGCACGAGGAAGCCGATGGGCGTCCCGGTGGTGCGTCCTTCGAACACGCCCGAGAGCAGTTCGACACGGTCGGCCTCCTTGCGGGCGGTGGTCAAGTGGCTTTGGCCCGGCCGGCGGCGGTCGAGCTCATTTTGGAGGAAGTCGAGATCCACTTCCACGCCTGCGGGGAAGCCGTCGAGCACGCCTCCGATGCCCGCCCCGTGGCTCTCGCCGAACGAGGTCAGGCGGAAGATGTTTCCAAACGTATTCATGACGTCCGTCTTAGCCCCACAGGGGGCGTTGGATCAATGGCAATGGCCCCCGCCGCAGCAGTGGCCGTCCTCATGGTGGCCACCGTGATGGCCGCATCCCTCATGGCCGCCTTCGTGATGGCCGCAGCAATGATGGCCGTCGGCGTGGCCCTCCTCGTGGTCGCCACAGCCTCCTCCGCAGCCGTCACAGCAACAGCCTTCGCCGCTCATGCGGTTGACGAATCCTTGGATCTCGTCGTTCGTCGCCGGACGCATCACGACCACCTCGCCTTTGAAGTGGAGCGCCTTGCCCGAGAGGGGATGGTTCATGTCGACCGTCACTTCCTTCTCGCCGACTTCGAGCACCAGCCCTTGCAAGTGGTTGCCGTCTTCGTTGAGCAGGGTGATCACGTTGCCCGGATAGATGTTTTCCTTGTCGAAATGGCCGTTCACGCAGAACATCTGGCGGTCGAGGTGGAGCACGCGTGCTTCCTCATAGTCACCATAGGCGTCCTCCTTGGCCAGGACGAAGTCGAACTTGTCGCCTTGGTTCAGCGGGGCCACCTGCTGCTCAAACGCATCGAGCGTGAAGCCCATCCCGGAGATGAACTGGAAAGGATGCTCGACGGGAGCCTTCTCGACCAGCTCGGTCACTCCGTCTTCGCCCGTAGTGTAGAGTTCATAGGCGACTGCCACGTATTTGTTTTCCGTTGTTTCCATGTTTGATTATGATTATGTATGAACTTACGATAGTTGCCTTCCGCCAGACGAAAGGCCGACAAAGATAGTGAAAGGCGAGAGCCGGAACAAGAGAAAGCCACGCTTTCTTCTTGGGTTGGCCGAGCCGCATCCTATCTTCGTGCAACAAAGATAGCGAAAGGCGAGAGCCGGAACAAGAGAAAGCCACGCTTTCTTCTTGGATTGGCCGATCCGCATCCTATCTTCGTGCAACAAAGATACGCTTTTCCGCCCACACGCACAACCCGATGCCGGTTTTAATCCGCCATGGACGCAGAAGGGCGGCGCGACGCAGGCGGACGAGGCATAGGCGGACTGGCATGAAAAACAGTCAGCCGTCCCGTAAATCCGGTCAGCCGTTCAGGATTTTCTGTCAGCCGACCCGTCCCCCCTGTCAGCCGGGTAGGTAAAAACATCCGACCGACAGGAGGAAGCCATCGGCCGGACAAGGGATGCCACCGCCCGGACGGGCGGTCGGGAAAGCGTCACGAAAGGGTCAGGCCCAGCTCTGCGCTCAACTTCCGCAGGCCCTCGCTGCGTTCCAACATCTGCTGGAACTGCTCGCGCTTGCTGTACACGCGGACTTGCTCCCGCGCTTCGGCCACCCGCAGCCTCATGTGGAGCTGGCTGTTTTTCAGTTCCTTGCGCAGCGCCCGCTCGATGTCGGGAACAAGAGGTTGGAAGAAATGGAGCACCTGTTCGTTCTCCACAATGGCTTCGAAATCGTCCGGAGGCAGCAGGCGCAGGGTCATGCTCTTCATCCGGGCGGCCATGGCGGCCTGCTCTTGCGGCAGGGTGTCGGCCACGCGGAGCCAGTTGTAGGTCAGGGCGTGCTCGTCATAGGGTTCGTGCCCCCAGTCGGGCTCGGCGGGGGCGGCAGGCTCGGTCTCGGCGGGTTCGGACGCAGCCGCAGGATGCTGGCGGATAGAGATGGTGACGAGCGGCTTCAAGGCCGGCGCGCCGCGCTGGGCGGTGCTCTTCTTCAAGGCTTCCATCACGCTCTGCGACGGCTGGTGAACCGGCCGGGCGTCTGTGGGCGCGGGCGCGGGGGCAGCCTGCGTCGGGCGCTGGCCATAGG
>DVNY01000083.1 GCA_018714085.1 Candidatus Caccomonas pullistercoris | reverse complement strand
GCCTTGAAGGCGGCGAGGCGTTCGACCGCCACGTCTCTTACAACGTTCTTAAAATCAAAGACCTGTGATGCACTACAACGAACCTGCGCTCGTCGTGTTCAGCGGCGGGCAAGACTCAACAACCTGCCTCTTTTGGGCAAAGGAGCACTTCTCGGCCGTGCATGCCCTCACGTTCGGTTACGGACAGAAACACGCGCACGAAGTCGACGTGGCGCGCGCCCTCGCCGAGAAAGCCGGAGTGCCCATCGACGTGATGGACACTTCGTTCATCTCGACGCTTTCGCACAACGCCCTGACCGACACGTCCATCCCTATGGACGAGGACAAACCGGCCGGCGGCCCACCAAACACCTTCGTGCCGGGGCGCAACCTCTTCTTCCTCAGCATTGCCGCCGTCTTTGCCCGTGAGCGTGGCATCCGCCACCTGGTCACCGGGGTCTCTCAGACGGATTACAGCGGCTACCCCGACTGTCGCGACTCGTTCGTCAAGGCGCTCAATGTCGCCCTCAACCTCGGCATGGAGGAGCAGTTCTGCATCCACACTCCCCTGATGTGGCTCGACAAGAGCCAGACGTGGGCGCTGGCCGACCGGCTCGGTGTGCTCGACACCGTGCGGCGCGAAACGCTCACTTGCTACAACGGCGTCGTCGGCGACGGCTGCGGCCACTGTCCGGCCTGCAAGTTGCGCCGGGCGGGACTTGAAAAATACTTGGCCCAGAAGGCCGGAACCTTATAATACTGCCTGAACAAACAATGAACGTTTTTGAAATCTTCTTTTCGCCGACGGGAACCTCGCGTCGCGTGGCCGACGCCATCGCCCGGGCGATGGCGGGCGTCGCACCGGCGGGCGCCGAGACCGGTGCCGACTGTCTCACCGCCCTCGACGCCACGCGCGACCCCCTCGCCCCGACCGCCCTCGCGGCCGGCGACGTGGCCGTGGTGGCTGTGCCGGTCTATGGCGGTCACGTTGCGCCCCTTGCCCTCGAACGGCTGGCCGGACTGGCTTTCGACGGGACTGCTGTTGTCGGCGTAGTGACCTACGGCAACCGCGACTTTGAACGGGCGGCGGTCGAACTGGCCGACTTTGTCCGCAGCCGCGGCGGACGCCTGGTGGCTGTGGCGGCCTTCGTGGGCGAGCATTCCTATTCCACCGAAGCCACCCCCATCGCGCCGGGACGGCCGGACATGGACGACCTCGCCGTGGCCAACGCCTTGGGCCGTGCCGCACGGCGCAAGCTCGCCCTGCCGGCTTGGAAGGAGGCCGATGCCCGCAGGCTCAAAGCGCCGGCCAGCGGATGGCTCAGCGTGGCGCGTTTCGTCCGCTTCGTCATGAGCTACCGCCGCCACCCCGAGCGTTTTGCCGCCATGCGTGCCCCGCAGGCCGACGCGGCACGCTGCACCCACTGCGGGCGTTGTGCGGCAGCCTGCCCGACCGGCGCCATCGTCCCGGGCAACGAGACGGCGACCGATGCAGAGCGTTGCATCCGCTGCTGTGCCTGCGTGAAAGGCTGCCCTGAGGGGGCGCGCACGTTCACCACGCCTTTCGCTCCCGCGCTCGCCCGGAACTTCAAGCGGCGCAAAGCACCTGTCTACATCTATTGACTTTCATTCTTTCCTATCGTTATGGACAACCGTACAGACGAACACCTGCACGCCCTCGGGCGCACCACCCAATATCCCACGGACTACGCTCCCGACGTGCTCGAGACGTTTGAGAACAAGCATCCCGGCCACGATTATTGGGTGCGCTTTAACTGTCCCGAGTTCACGAGCCTCTGCCCCATCACGGGCCAGCCCGATTTTGCCGAAATCCGCATTTCGTACATCCCGGACTGCCGCATGGTCGAGAGCAAGAGCCTCAAACTCTACTTGTTCAGCTTCCGCAATCACGGCGACTTTCATGAGGATTGCGTGAACGTCATTCTGAAAGACCTGGTGCGCCTGATGGACCCGCGCTACATAGAAGTGACGGGCCTCTTCACGCCACGCGGCGGCATCAGCATCTATCCCTATGCCAACTACGGCCGTCCGGGCACGAAGTATGAGAAGTTGGCGGAATTCCGCATGATGCGCCACGACATGGCCTGAGCCGCCCCCGCGCGGCGGTCGCCGAGACTGCCGCGCGGAGTCGGCTGCCAAGGTTTACGGGTCGGCTGACAGGGATTTCTATCCGGCTGACAGGATTTACGGGTCGGCTGACAGAAAAAACGTCCGCTCTGCCTGCTCCCCCTTGTCTCCGTGGCGCGTAGGCTGCACTCGGTCATGGCGTGTCGAAAATCCTTTGGCTTTTCTCTCTCCATTCCACTCGTTTGCACTACCTTTGCGCTTAAAACAACACAATCCCTGCACGAACCATGAGCAAGTTTACCCGATTCCTGCGCTACGGCTGGCGTCATAAGTATTTCTGGGCCATTGCCATCTTCGTGGCTGTCGTCGGTTTCCTCGACCCCAACAGTTTTTGGAACCGCCGTCTGCACAAAGAGCGCATCAGCGAGCTGAAAGCCGACATCAGCCGCTATCAGCACATGTACGCCGAAGACACGCGCCGCCTGCGCGAGCTGCAAAACAACCCCGACGCCATCAAGAAGATAGCCCGTGAGAAGTATTTCATGAAGACGGCCGAAGAGGACGTCTTCGTTATCCGAGAAAACCAGACAAACGATGAAACAACCCGGTAAGCTGCAAGATTTGATTTATGGTGTGGGCGGCATGCTCCTCGCGGCGGGCGCGTTCATTTATTCCATCCCCGCCCTGACGCCCATATCGCCCTATGTGTACAGCGTCGGAGCCGTGGGGTTCGTCAGTATGCAGATGCTTGCGCGATACGACGGGCGCAACCTCGTCCTGCGCCGCCTGCGCCGCCAACAGCTGTTCAGCGCGGTGCTGCTGCTCCTTGTGGCTCCGCTGATGTTCATGAACGTGTGGCGGGTCGGCCCGCTGCGTGGCGATACATGGATTGTGCTGCTCACCATCGCTGCGATCTATCAGGTCTACACTTCGTTCCGCATTGCTTCCGAACTGAAAAAGGAAGAAGACCGCCACTGACACAGAAACATCCCCCTGACTGTGAAAAACAGCGCCTGAATTGTGAAATTAGGCGCCGTTTTTTTTACACTTATCCCTGCCAAATCACAAAAAAAACTATTTCCCGTTTTTCTCCGCACTGCGCCCGGGGCTCTTTTCGCAATTACGTAGTATATTTGCGCTACCGAAAACGAGACGTGAGCACATGACAAGAATTCTATGTTTCTTAGCCTCATTGCTGTTGCTGGCCTCGTGCGCAGAGCAGTATAACATCGCCGGCAACTCGTCGGTCAACTCGTTCGACGGACGGATGCTCTACTTGCAGGTGGCGTCGGGGAACGACATGAACCGGATAGACTCGTGCGAGGTGGTACATGGGAAATTCAGCTTCATGGGGATGGTCGATTCCATCGTTATGGCTGAGATTTACATGGACAACGAGAGCCTCATGCCTCTCGTCATCGAGAACGGCAACCTCTCCATCCGGGTCGACAACCTCGGGCAACACGTCAGCGGAGGGCCGCTCAACGACCGCCTCTATCACTTCCTGAGACAAAAGGAGCGCCTTGACAACGAATACATGGAGCTGTCGTACCAAGAGATGCGCATGATGATGGAAGGGATGCACCCGGCAGCCATTGCCGCCATACTGAGGCCACGCGCCGAAGCCCTTTCGGAAGAAATAGAAGCGCTCGAAACAAAATTCATCAAAGACAACTACAACAACGTGCTCGGCCCCGGCGTTTTCATGCTCATCTGCAATCAATACCGTTACCCCATCATGACGGACCAAATCCGGGCTATCATGAAGAAAGCGCCTGCCAAGTTCAAGAACCATCCTTACGTGAAACGCTACATCAGCACTGCGGAGTTGAACATGCAGCGACTGCAAAACGTAACCCCTTGAAGCCGTAGCTCCAAGGGGTTTTCATTATGCCTGAGAGGGCGACAGCCCTCAGCGGACGACGATCTCGTCTGTGAATATCCAGCCTTTCTTCTCGCCGGCAGGCGCCTGGACCCTCACGTAGCGGCCTTGGGCCTTGCCGGTCCAGCTCCACGTGCGGATGGGCGAGCGTTCGATGTTGTCGGCCGTGGCCTGCGCGGTGCCGAGAGGCGTGAACGTCTGCCCGTCGGCCGAGACAGAGACGCGTACCTCGGCGGGCCAGAAGATTTCGGCGCCGGGCGCGTCGAAGAAGTCGGCTTCGACGCTGCCGAAGTCCTTGACGCTGCCCAAGTCGACCGTCACGTCGAGGCGCGGCCCGGCGATGAAGCCCTGCCAGCGGCCGTCGCTGTACGACCAGTCGCCACGTTGGCCGTCGGTTAGCGTGGCCTCGCGGGCGGCGGGGTAATAGGGGCTGAACGGGGCGTTATACGTGACGGTGCAGCCCTTGGCCAGATGGTTGACGGGTTGCGCCACTTCGGGCCGGTGGCCGACCTCGTTCTTCAGGTCGAAGGCCCGCACGCCCTCAGTCCGCAGGCGTTCGTTCTGGGCAAGCGCACGGCGTCGGAACGCGGCGTAGTCCTTGCGCGGACTGGTGCGGCTGGCGTATCGGGACGGCTCGGTGGTCCATGCCTGTTCGGCCACGGCGAGCGCGCGTGGGTAGAGCATCCGCTCGACGTCGGCTTCGGTCGGGATCCATTCGCACCAGAGGTTTCCCTGGATGCCCATCAGCATGTCCGGGCAGCCGGCGAACATGGGTTCGGCGTCGAAGTTGTAGACCTGGTCGAGCGGCCGGTAGCCGCCGTTGGCCTCGGGCTGCGTGAAAGGAGCGTCCTGGTAGGCATCGAGGTAGAAGAAGGCACCGGGCGAGAGGACGACGCGCTTGCCTTGTGCTACGGCGTCGTCAACCCACGCCGTGTCGCGCCAGACCATCACGGCAGCGTCGGCCGGCAGCGAGTCGCTCAGGATTTCGTCCCAGCCGAGCAGGTGGCGCCCGTGGGCACGGAGAAAGCTCCCGATGCGCCGCACGAAGTAGCCTTGCAGTTCCTCAACGTCGGCCAGCCCTTCGCGTTCCATCCGGGCCTGACAGCGCGGGCACGTGGGCCACGACGCTTTGGCCGCCTCGTCGCCGCCGATGTGGATGTAGGGCGAGGGGAAAATGTCCATCACCTCCGAGAGCACATTTTCGAGGAAGACGAACGTCGAATCGTTGCCCGCGCAGAAGTCGGCCTGCTTGTAGGGCTCGTGGGTACACGAGAGGGCGGGATAGGCCGTCAGCACCTCTTCGGAGTGGCCGGGCATCTCGATTTCGGGAACGATGGTGATGCCCCGGTCAGCGGCATAGCGCACAAGGGCGCGCAGTTCCTGTTGCGTGTAGTATCCTCCATAAGCGCTGTCGCTCCCTTCTTCCGAATAGAGGCGGCCTTTGTTCCACCAGTCTTTCCACAAGGCGTTGGGGCGCCAGGCCGCGAACTGCGTGAGGCGGGGATAGCGTTTTATCTCGATGCGCCAGCCCGCCGCGTCGGTCAGGTGGAGGTGGAAGCGGTTGAACTTGTAGCGCGCAAGGACGTCCACCTGTTTACGGAGGAAGTCCATGGAAACAAAGTGGCGGGAGACGTCGAGCATGATGCCGCGCCATTCCAGCCCGGGATAGTCATGGATGTCGACGGGGCGGACTTCGCCGCACGTAGCCAACTGCCAGAGTGTGGCCAGACCGTAGCGCCAGCCCTCGACGGTGTGGGCCGAGAGGCGGACGCCCCGTGGCGTCACCCGCAGGCGGTAGCCCGACGGAGGCACGCTGTCGGACGGCGTGGCGGGGAGTAGGACGCACGTGGCATGCGCCGTGTCAGGCGCGCCGAGCAGCGTCATGCCCAGTCCGTCAGCCAAGGGACGCAGGGCGGAGAGCGTGTCGGGCGGGAGGGCTCCGGCCACACTCACTTTCGACGGCATGCGCAGCGGCGCACCCGCCGTGGTGACCATCTGTTTCGGCTCGGGAATGAGGGGCAGGACGTCGGCGGAGGCGCCCGTCGCACCGCCCAGACAAAAGAGAAGCGTGAAGAGGTTTTGTTTCATAAGCACCAGTTTTAAGTGAACGAGAGAGCAAAGATAGTGCAAACGAGCGGAAAGGGCGCGAAAAGCCGCAGGATTTTCTCAGCCCTTGCCCGAGTGCGGCCTGTCTTGGCGTCAAGAACCGTAGGGGCACCACCCCAACGCCCGGAAAACGGTTGCTTTCGCCCGGACCGCCGCCCGGCTCTTCTGTTGGCGCCGCGCGCGATGCGTCGGCCGCTGTGTGCCGTTCCGGCATCGGGCGTCGCGGAATGGCGTCCCGGCGGGCATCGCTGCGCGACAGGCGTCGGGGAAACGGCTGTCGTCTCTTGTGTGGAACAGGTCGGCTGACAGAATTTACGGGACGGCTGGCAGAAATTCCTATCCGGCTGACAGAAACGTCGGGACGGCTGGCTGGGGAAATGGCCGCCCGCTCCGTCGCGGCTGCCGGGGCGTCGGGCTGGCGCTGTGGCTTTCCTGCGTGTGGCGGTGTGCCGCCGTGTTTCGCAGGTTCGCCGGGCGGGTTTCGCTCTGGGGGGCAGGGGAGGCCGGCGGGCGATTGCCAGATTTTCTGCCGGGCGATGGAGGGTGCGGCCGGCGAATTGCCTACCTTTGCAGCCGGATGGCGGCTAAGAGCCGCTTCCGTGTGAATAAGTAATGGTGAAGAAACGGGACGAGGCTGTGCGCCTCGCGAAATTCGTTGTCGTGGGCGTGATGAACACCGCCGTGACGTACGTGGTCTACGTCGTGCTCCGCGCTCTTGGCGCAGGCATAGACGTGGCCAACCTGTGCGGCTACGTGGCCGGGGTGGTGAACAGTTTTGTGTGGAACCGCCGTTGGGTGTTCCGTGCCGGCAGCGGCTGCGCCGTGCGCCAGGCTGCGTTTTTTGTGCTCGGCTTCGCTTTGTGCTATGGTGTGCAGTGGCTCGCCCTGCACGGCCTCCTCATGGCCGGGATGGGCGAGTATGTGGCCCAACTGCTGGCCATGTGTGTCTATACGGGGCTCAATTTCCTTTATAACCGCTGCCTGACGTTTCGCTGACGCCGCCCGTCCCGTGGCTCAAAGCTCGGCGTAGTCGGGGATGTCGCGCAAGAAGACGGGGCGCCGCGCCTCATAGTCCATGCGGCAGCAATAGTGTGTCAGGCCGTTGCTGACGATGAGGTAGTCGACGCGCAGCACGAGGTTGTAGGCCGAAATCTGGTTGAAGACAGCCTGCGTGATGGCGACGTGAGGCGCCTTGTATTCCGCAATGAGGCGTGGGCGGCCGCCGTTGCGGTCGTAGAGGACGCTGTCGCAGCGCCGTGCCTGCGTGCCGAGCCGCAGGGTCACCTCGTTGGCCAGCAAGGCGGCCGGATAGTGCTTGTGGTCGACAAGGAAGTGGGTGAAGTGTTGGCGGACCCACTCTTCGGGCGTCAGGGCGACGTAGCGGCGGCGCAGGAAGTCGTAGATCATCGTGCGGCCTCCGTCGTTCGTCGTTTTTGTCGGATAGGCGGGCAAGTTCAATGAAATCATTTTCTTACTTTTGCAGGGCGGACAAAATTACAGAGATTATGAGAACAAAGCAAGAAATAGCCGGGAATTGGCTCGTCCGTTACACGAAGCTCCCGCTCGAAGCGTTCAGCCAGTACGTCCTGCTGACTAACTTCAACAACTACGTCGACCTGTTCTGCGACCAGTGCGGCGTGGACCACGTGGGCTACGGGGCGAACATGCGGGCAGTGACGGCGGACGGCATGACGATGATTAACTTCGGCATCGGCAGCCCGAACGCCGCGCTCATCATGGACCTGCTGAGTGCCGTCGGCCCGAAAGCCTGCCTTTTCTTGGGAAAATGCGGCGGCATCTCGGAGAAAACCGCGCTCGGCGACTACATCCTTCCGCTGGCCGGTATCCGCGGCGAAGGAACCAGCCGGGACTATTTCCCGCCCGAAATTCCCGCCCTGCCTGCCTTTATGCTGCAACGTGCCGTCTCGACAGCCCTGCGCGACAACCAGCACGATTATTGGACCGGCACGGTCTACACCACGAACCGGCGCCTTTGGGAGCACGACGAACGCTTCAAAGACTATCTGCGGACGACGCGGGCGATGGGCGTGGACATGGAGACGGCCACACTCTTCTCCTGCGGATTTTATAACCATATACCGACCGGTGCGCTCCTCCTTGTGTCTGACAATCCTATGGTGCCCGAAGGCATCAAGACCGAGGCGAGTGACAAACAGGTGACGCAGACCTACGCCGCTACTCACGTGAAAATCGGAATCGAAGCCCTGCGCCTCATCATTGACGAACGGAAGACCGTGCGTCACTTGAAGTTTGACTGGTAGGTCGCTGCGCCAGAAAAAACGTAACCTATGCCGAGCACGAGAACAGCGAACAACGCGAAAAACCAGAACTACGAGAAAATCATCCATGACGTCCAGGCTGGCCACTTCAAGCCGGTCTACTGTTTCATGGGCGCCGAGAGCTACTACATAGACCGCCTCGCGAACTATGTGGTGGAACAGGCTGTCGCTTCGGAACAGCGTGACTTCAACCTGATTATGCTTTACGGTGCTGATGCCGGTGCGGACAAAATCATCAGCGCGGCCAAGAGCTTCCCGATGGGGGCTGACAGGCTGGTGGTCTGCGTGAAGGAGGCGCAAAACGTCAAGGATCTCGACCTGCTTGCCTACTACTTGCAAAAGCCGCAACCGACAACGGTGCTCGTCCTCTGCTACAAAAACGGGGTGCTCGACCGGCGGAAAAAACTGGCGGCGCTCATCGAGAAAACAGGGGAGCTCTACGAATCGAAAAAACTCTATGAGAGTCAGCTGCCCGGTTTCATCCGCGACTATCTCAGCCGGAAACGCGTGGCCATCGACCCGAAAGCCGCCACGATGATGGCGGACTACGTCGGAACCGACCTGAACCGCATGGCGGGCGAACTGGACAAGCTGGCCATCGCACTGCCCGAAAACGACCGGACGGTCCGGCCGGAGCTTGTCGAAGCCCTCATCGGGGTCAGCAAGGATTTCAATAATTTCGAACTGCTGGAAGCAATTATAGCCAAAGACGTAGTAAAGGCAAACCGTATTATCAATTATTTTGACAGTAACCCGAAGGCTAATCCGGTGCCTGTGACGCTTTCCACACTCTTCAAGTTTTTTTCCCAACTCATGTTGGCGTATTATGCGCCCGACCGTTCGGATTGTGGCGTGGCTCTCTGGTTGGGCGTGCCAGACTGGCAGGCACGCCGTAATGTCATTCCGGCCATGCGTGTGTATAACGGTCGGAAAGTGATGCAGATTGTCCATGAAATCCGCCGGGCTGACGCACGGACGAAAGGGGTAGGGAACACGGACACGAGCGCTGGCGACATCATGCGCGAACTGCTTTTCTTCATCTTGCATTAACGCGGAACAAGGCATCCGGGCATACTGAAATCTTGAAAGCGATGATTGAGGACGGGGATACTTTAATAAGGTGTCTCCGTTCCTTTTTAAGGAAACTAAACACTTTTCCCTTCCATTTTCTTGGATAGCTTTTCAGAGCTTTCCGTCCTTTTGCAGACCTGTCTTCCCTGCTCGGTTGTTCCACATCTGTCTTGATGGGGTGGGGTGCGCAGGACGATGTGGCCACCGCAAAATGGCGTTCGCCTTTTGCTTGTGGAGCGGGCACAGATGTTGTTTCGTGAACCGACGGGAGCGCTCTCTCGCTGGCGTATCTATATATATAAATGTGTGCGCAGGCGGTTTCGCATTTTTCGGAAAGGCTGTCAGTTGCTTGAATGCGGGTTCGAAAAGGCCGTTCGGGGAAGCTGGAAGTCCGGTCGTAGTCCCACAATTCGGCGCATAAACTTCAAAAAAAGTCGCGAACCCTCTGCCTCTTTCGCAATCATTGACGAAAAAATGTAAATCTTCGTCCGTTTTCTCCATTGATGGTCTGAGAAATATGGCCTCGGAGACTGCAAAAGCGGGAATTGCATCAGAATTTTCAGACACAATCCCCGTTTTGCTACATATAGCATTGCAAAATAGCCTTACTCCGACTGTCTCTTTATTTTTCTGCGAGTGAATTTCCAAGCAGTGATTTTACTTATATCGTTGTATGCCAAGCGATTAATTGAAAAAGCGTCCGTGAGATTTTCGTAGAGATTTTGTCATTTCCATCAGGGCGAAATACGAAAATCTGACGCAAATTCTCCCCTCTAATTCCCTTGGCGAAGCACCGTTAAGTAATAATAACATTTACGGATAGAGATATACAAATCTACATCTTTACAACCGTGTATTTTGTTTAACTAACTAAACAAACAGTCGTAACATTTGTAATTACAAGTGGGGTGGTTGATAATGCCATTAAACTGTAAATTTCTACAAGATGAATATATGAATGTATAAATACACTTACGCTTTGAGCGGCATGTATATTCATGATAATCAGTGAAGTGATGGATTTTTCAGCTGTAAATTCAGGGAGTTCTGTCGGTAATTGGCTGTATTTTAATCCTGTCGGTGTAAAATCAGTCAATCGAATAGAAATAACGTATTCAGTCCCAGAAAAAAGCCTTTGTTATTACAGGTAATGCTATATGTATATTTAATGGTGTAAAGTGTTGTCTTTGTAAATCACACCACAGATGTAAACCTATCGCGCAGTGTAATGTAAACTTTACAAATACAAATAGAAAAGCACATGGCTACGTTTGTGATTTATGTCTTTGCTGTGCGAAGATTTTGTTTTATCTTTGTAAAATCAAACGCAGGAGCGACGATTTCGGGTGCTCCAATGAAAATTCGCACAATGAAGGACAGAATTCGTAAGATAATGGAGCTGGCAAATTTGTCCCAGCAAGAATTTGCGGCGAGGCTGGAAATGTCGCCTGCCTCTTTGTCGAGCATTTTTAACGGTCG
>DVNY01000082.1 GCA_018714085.1 Candidatus Caccomonas pullistercoris | reverse complement strand
GGGCGAACGCCGCCACGACCTCGTCGGCCGCCTTCTGCTGGGCGTCGCTCAACGGGCGGGGAGCCGCGACGGGGCCTTCCGCCCCTTTGGGCAGACGCCCTACTTCAAAAGGATAGGTTTCGAGCACGCCCCGCGCCGTCAGGGCCGCCAACACGGCATCCGTCGCACCCGCACGGCGCAGCAGGTCGGCCTTGGCCACCTCGGCCAGCAGGGCGCAGTTGTGCAACCGCAGGGCAGCGGCAGCCTCCGCCATGTCAAGGTAGGCCGTCAGCAGGGCGGCCTGCTTCGGGGCTCGTTTCAGTTCGGCGAACAAGGCATTGAGCCGCCCCTCGTCGGCACAGGGGCCGGTGAGCCTGACGTGCGTCTCGACCTTGGGGCGGAACCGCTGCGCCATGTTTTCTTTCACCACGACGACCTTCTTGTCCATCAGCCTGCGCACGGCGGGCAGCAGGTTCTTCACCCGCAAGTCTTTTTCCAGCTGGCGCACCGTGCGTCCGGTTCCGCCGCCGAGGGCGGCCAGCAAGGCCCGTTCGCGCTCGGTGAGGGGCACTGCCGGATCAAAGTCGGGATTGAGTCTCACTTCGCTCTCGCTTTCGAGCTTCAATCCCGACGGCAGGGCTGCCCGCATCACCTCGCCGGGCGTACACATGTAGTAGTGCGCGAGCCACAGCCAGAAGTCCAATTGTGCAGGCAGGACGAGAGGGGCATCGTCGACCAGCTCCGCCACGTCTTTCACCTCCACGCCTTCGGCCGGCGGCCGTGTCCCCACCCGCGCCACGATGGCCGTGTAATGTTTCCGGCCTCCGAAAGGCACCACCACCCGGCAGCCCGCAGCCACACGCCCGGCCATGCCGGCAGGCACACGATACGTGAACAGACCGGGCAAGGCCAGCGGCACGATGACTTCAATCAGTTCTCCTTCCACTCCTATATATATTATTAATGTGTGCGGACACCTCAGCGGCCTGTGCGGACGCGGCATCCGGCAGCACAAAGATAACACATTCCGCCCCGATTTCCACATCCGCACGTCGGGCAGTCCGACCAAAATCCGAAAAAAAACAGAATAATTTGCCTATTCTAAAAACAATCACTACCTTTGCGCCCTGCAAATAGTATCGAACAAACAAATAACAAAAATAAAAAACAAAGACAAAACATGATCGTAGTTCCCGTAAAAGAAGGCGAAAACATCGAACGCGCCTTGAAGAAATTTAAGAGAAAATTCGAAAGAACCGGCATTGTGAAAGAACTCCGCCGCCGTCAACAATACGACAAGCCTTCGGTGACGAAGCGCTTGGCCAAGGAACATGCTGTCTACGTACAGCAGCTCCGCCGCATGGAAGACTAAATCCACACATTTTTACTCATAACGCCCATTCGCCCAGACCTGTGCCCGCGCACGGGTTTGGGCTTTCTGTTTTTACGGTCGCAGCGACGAGATTTCCTGTCGGTGCGACCGTTTTTCCTGCCAGCCGACCCGCCGGGCTCGGGCGTCGTCCGGAACCGCCGCCCGACACCCGACCCACTCCGGCAGCCCGTCGCGAGTAGCCAAACGACGGTTTGCTGACAAAAATAGCCGTTGTTTGACTTTTTAGTCGTACTTTTGCAAAAACGAACCCCACGTTCAAACGTCATTGAAAAACTCATCAGATAGCATGAAAAAGAAACTGACAAGCCCCGTCTGCCGGGGTGCGGTGGTGCTGGCGCTGGCCGTGCCGCCGATGACGTCGTTTGCAACCATGCCGGCAGCTCCTTCCACGGGCATCGAACAGCCGGCCCAGCAAGTGACAGGAGTGAAGAAAACGGGAACGACGACAGCCGAGGTCACACTGGCCAACGGGCAGCGCCTCCTGCTCGACTTCTACGGCGACAACATCGTCCGCCTCTTCCGCGACCCCAAAGGCGGCACCGTGCGCGACCCTGAGGCCAAGCCCGAGGCCAAGATCCTCGTGGCCCAGCCCCGCAAGGACATCGCCGGCCTCACCGTGGGCGAGCAGAACGGCGGTTTCACCCTCTCGACAGGGCGCATCGCCGTGCAGATCGACAAGCAGTCGGGCCTGATGCGCGTCACCGACACACAGACGGGCCGCACCGTCGTGGAAGAAACAGCCCCCGCCCTCTTCGAGAAGAACAAAGTGACGCTGACGCTCAAAGCCGGAACGGACGAATACTTCTACGGCGGAGGCGTGCAGAACGGGCGCTTCTCCCACCGCGGCCAGCAGATAGCCATCGAGAACACCAACAGCTGGACCGACGGCGGCGTATGCTCGCCCGCACCATTCTACTGGTCGACAGGCGGCTACGGCATCATGTGGCACACGTTCAGGAAAGGCATCTACGACTTCGGCGCCGAGAAAGCCGACCAAGTGAAGCTCAGCCACGACACGGACTACCTCGACCTCTTCGTCATGGTCAACGACACGCCGGTCAAGCTGCTCAACGACTACTACCAGCTGACGGGCAACCCCGTCCTGCTGCCTAAATTCGGCTTCTACGAAGGCCACCTCAATGCCTACAACCGCGACTACTGGAAAGAAAGCACCAACGACCGCGGCGTGCTCTTCGAAGACGGCAAGCGCTACGTCGAGAGCCAGAAGGACAACGGCGGCATCCGCGAGTCGCTCAACGGCGAGCTGCCCGGCAACTACCAGTTCTCAGCCCGCGCCGTCATCGACCGCTACAAGGCGCACGACATGCCCCTCGGCTGGCTCCTGCCCAACGACGGATACGGCGCCGGCTACGGCCAGACCGGCTCGGTCGACGGCAACATCGCCAACCTCAAAAGCCTGGGCGACTACGCCCGCCAGCACGGCGTCGAGATCGGCCTCTGGACCCAATCGGACCTCCACCCGAAAGAAGGCATCGAGCCCCTCTTGCAGCGCGACATCGTCAAGGAAGTCGGCACCGCCGGCGTGCGCGTGCTGAAGACCGACGTGGCCTGGGTCGGCGCAGGATACAGCTTCGGGCTCAACGGAATCACCGACGTGGCCGGCATCATGACGAAAGAGGGCCACGGCGCCCGCCCGTTCATCATCACCCTCGACGGCTGGGCCGGCACCCAGCGCTACGCCGGCGTCTGGTCCGGCGACCAGACGGGCGGCGAGTGGGAATACATCCGCTTCCACATCCCCACCTACATCGGCGCCGGACTGGCCGGAATGCCCAACATCACCTCCGACATGGACGGCATCTTCGGCGGACGCAACCTCCCTGTCAACGTGCGCGACTTCGAGTGGAAGACCTTCACCCCCATGCAGCTCAACATGGACGGCTGGGGCGCCAACGAGAAGTACCCGCAAGCCTTGGGCGAACCCGCCACGTCCATCAACCGCTGGTATTTGAAGCTCAAAAGCGAGCTGATGCCCTACACCTACTCCCTCGCCCATGAGGCCGTCGACGGGAAACCCATGCTCCGTGCCCTCTTCCTCGACTACCCCAACCCCTACACCCTAGGCCGGGCCACGCAGTATGAGTTCCTCTACGGCCCGAGTTTCCTCGTCGCCCCGATCTACAAGGAGACGGCCGCAGACAAGGAGGGCAACGACATCCGCAACGGCATCTACCTGCCCGAAGGCCAGTGGATTGACTATTTCAACGGACAAGTCTACGAGGGCGGACGCATCCTCAACCAGTTCGACGCCCCGCTCTGGAAGCTCCCCGTCTTCGTCAAGGCCGGCGCCATCATCCCCATGACGAAACCGAACAACAACGTCTCGGAAATCGACAAAGGCTACCGCGCCTACGAGCTCTATCCCGGCACGACGAACACCACGTTCACCGAGTATGACGACGACGGCACCACCGTCGACTACCTCAACGGCGAAGTGGCCAAGACCGTCATCACGATGATCCCCAACCCCAAAGGCAAAGCCAAAGAGAGCGGCCACATCCTCGTGACCATCGACCCGACCACGGGCAGCTTCGACGGCATGGTCAAAGAGAAGGTGACCGAATTCCGCCTCAACGCCACGGCCGAGCCCAAGAAAGTCACGGCCCGCGTGGGCGGCAAGAAGGTGAAACTGCGCGAGGCCAAGACCGCCGAAGAGCAGGCCACGGGCACCAACGTCTACTACTACGACGCCGCACCCGAGCTCAACCGTTTCGCCACGCCCGGCAGCGAGTTCGCCAAAGTCAGCGTGAAGAAGAACCCGCAGCTCATCGTGCGCCTCGCCGCCACCGACGTCACCCAGTCGGCCGTCGTGCTCGAGGTGAAAGGCCATGCCTTCGCCCCCGAAAGCCAGCTGCTCCAGACCGACGGCACCCTCGTGGCCCCCACCGGCGCCACCGTGCCCGACGCCGGCCGCACCGCCTACACGCTCACCCCGACGTGGGACATGCAGGACGCTGCCGACTACTACGAAATCCTGTTCGGCGACATGCTGTACAGCACCATCAAGACCCCGACGCTCGCCTTCGAAGGCTTGCAGCCTGAAACGGAATACGACTTCAAGATCCGCGCCGTCAACCGCGGCGGCCACTCCGACTGGACCACGTTCAGCGCCACCACCACGGCCGACCCGCTGCAACACGCCGTCAAGGGCATCAAGGCCTCGGCATCCGTGGCCAACCAAGGCGGACAGGGCATCCACCAGCTCTTCGACTTCGACGAGAAGACGACATGGCACACGGCATGGAACCAGCCTAACGCCACGCCGTTCGACGTCGAGCTGAACCTCGGCTCCGTCAACCAGCTCGACAAGCTGCAATACCTCGGCCGCGAAGACGCCGGCAACGGCACGCTGCTCAAAGGCACCGTCGCCGTCAGCATGGACCGCAAGACGTGGACCGAAGTCGGCACGTTCGACTGGGCCAAGGACGCCACCACGAAAGTGCTCGAACTGCCCGAACACCCGACCGCACGCTACCTCCGCCTGCACGTGACCGAGGCCGTCGGAGGATTCGGCTCCGGACGCGAGCTCTACGTCTTCAAGGTGCCCGGCTCGCCGAGCTACATCCCCGGCGACATCAACAGCGACGGCAAGATCGACAGCAGCGACCTCACCTCGTACATGAACTACACCGGCCTGCGCACGGGTGACTCCGACTTCGACGGCTATGTCAGCGTCGGCGACGTCAACAAGAACGGCCTCATCGACGCCTACGACATCTCGAACGTCACGACGCTCCTCAACGGCGGCGTCAACGAAAGCCGCAGCGGCCAAGTGGCCGGCAGCCTCGTGCTGAAAGCCGACAAGGCCACCTACAACGCCGGCGACACCGTGCGCATCACCGTCAGCGGGAAAGACCTCGCCAACGTGAACGCCCTCTCGTTCGCCTTGCCCTACGACACGAAAGACTACGAATACGCCGGGCTTGACCTCGTCGACATGAAGAACATGACCGACCTGACGAAAGACCGCCTGCACACCAACGGCACCAAGGCGCTCTATCCCACCTTTGCCAACCAAGGCAACGAGTTCCTGCTCGAAGGTTCGGGCGAGCTCTTCGTCATCAAGTTCGTGGCCAAACGGCGCGTCAAGTTCGCCCTCACGGCCAAGGACGGCCTCCTCGTCGACCGCCGCCTCGGCACCGTCGCTTTCTGACGCCCTGACCGGAGAAACGAGCGCAGCGACAGGATATCCTGTCAGCCGGCCCGTCTTTCCAGTCAGCACACCCCTGAAAACCACAGCCCCGTCCGCGAAAGCCCCATGGCTCCCGGGCGGGGCTTTTCATGGTGTGTGAAGCAGCCGGCAGATATAGACGGGAAAAAAGGGCACCGATTCTCCTGTATATGAGTTTTTTTTCGTATTTTTGCCTTACGAAGATAGGATGCGACTTGGCCAAGTTCCGGAAAAGCATGCTTTCCCCGGTCTTGTCTTTCGCCTTTCACTATTTTTTACCCCATACGCCACTGCGAGAAAAACACGAACCGTTTTATTCATCCCAACACCCCCCACGCATGAAAAAGGCCATCGTCTTTCTGATCCTGACCGTCACTTGGCTGTCCGCCATGAACGGACAAAACACAGCCATCGAATTTCTCCCGTTCCGCTCCCAACCCCATGGGCGGTGGGGGCTCATCAGCCCAACGGGTAAGGTGCTCTTCGCCGAACGGTTCAGGAACCAACCCACGGCCTGCTGGAACGGACGCTTTGCCGTCGAGAACGAACAAGGGCTATGGGAAGTTTTTACAGCCGAGGCCAAGCCCCGACGTGTCGGCGAAGCCTACGAATCGCTCGCGCCGTTTTTGTCACCTGCGACAGTAGCCTCGCTTCCCGGCGGGCCTGTCATGCTCATCGACCGCAACGGGCAGGTACGGAAACACCTTGACGTGATTGGCGGAAAAACCGTGGAGGCCGTCTGCGCATTCCATGAAGGCGTCGCCGTCTTTCTCACCGTCGACGGATGCAGTGGTGTCATCGACACGACGGGAAACGTGGTGCTCCCACCGGTGTACGACAGGATAATGGACGCCGCAGACGGCAAACTGATCGTTTGGCGGAAAGACGTGAAAGAAGCCATCGACACTTACAATCCGGAACACACCACACTCATGGTCTTCGACACACGGGGCAACCTGTTGGGGCAATTCCCCCGAAGCAGCGTCGAGGGAATCTTGGGCTCGTTCAGCCAAGGCGTCCTGCCTGTAAACATACGCCAAGGCGAAGACTGGTTCATCGGCCTCCTCGACGCGAAGGGCGAATACGTCGTTCCGCCCACTATCCCCGGCGACCAGATCATGAGCCAGTGTGCCGGCATGGTCACCTTTACAGATGGCGAAACCGAATGCCTGCTACATAAGGACGGCAGCACAGGTCCGGACTCGCTTTTCAGCTACCTCCGTCTCGTAGCCGCCGACCGCCTCGTCGCCATCCCTGCCGCATCGGACAGCAACGGCGGATACAGGCTCACAGACTTGGAGGGGAACGACGTAGGGACAGCACGGTTCGAAAGCTATGCCTATGGCTTCATCGGGCGCCATCTCCCGGTGGAAACAGCTCCGGGCTGCTGGAACTTTCTGAGGCATGACGGTTCCTTGGTAGGCCTCGACGGTCAACGCGTCGCCGAAATCGGTCTTTGCAGGTACGACGATGTGGCCGCAGTCAGCCACACCATCAGCGCTGACACCCTTGTCAGCAACCTGCGCATCACCCGCGAAAGCATCGGCCCGTTCAGTTTCAACACCCGACCGGAGCAAGTCGCCCCACTCTATGGCCTTCCGCTGACACCGGGACAGTTCGTCTACACGGACAAAGTCAGGCACACCTTAGAAATCGGCCCCGCACGGGCACACCTGCTCCTCTGCTTCGACGATACGATGGCCCGGGCTCCCACTCCTGCGGCGGCAGCCTTAGCCAACGACGGGGTTGAAGGCACCGGATGCCGCTTCACGGACGCCCGGCCCGACTTCATACGATGCGTATTCCACCGCAACGACATTCCATCAGGCAACTTGCGCAGCGTATTCGACGCCTTGACGCGCAAAGCAGCCACACTCGGCCGCGTCATACGCCGTGAAGCAAACACTTGGGCCATCGACATCGGCTCGGGAAGAGTAGCCATCGTCTACCACAAGAATGACTACACCGGCATTCTGATGCGTACGAAGTCCCCAACAGGCTTCGAGGCCGGCGGCTGATACTGATCGATGGCTCCACCCTTACTGAAAACGCCGCGTGGCCGCCTTTCCTTTTCGGGAGAGGCGGCCACGCGTGTATCTGTCCGTCCGCTGCGGGCGTTCAGTCCTTGACCACATGGATAGTCTGCTGCGGGAAGGGGAAGTTGATGCCGGCGCGGTTGAACGCGTCGTAGATGCGGCGGTTCGTGTCGTAGTTGACGTCCCAATAGTCCTCCGTCTTGACCCATACGCGGGCCACGAGATTCACACTGCTGGCATCCAAGGCCTGCACTGCGACATAAGGCGCGGGGTCGGCAAGGAT
>DVNY01000081.1 GCA_018714085.1 Candidatus Caccomonas pullistercoris | reverse complement strand
GAGGATCACCCGCCGGCGCAGGTCGCCCCGCACGAGGGTCTGTTGCGCCTCGCTCAATCCCAGTTCGGGTGCGCTCCCGGCGTAGCGCACCGACGAGGCCGGCGACGCGCCCGTGCCGCCCTCAGCGCCAGAGATGACAATGATGTCGGCCTTGGCCTTGGCCACGCCGGCCGCAATGGTACCGATACCGTGCTCGGCCACAAGTTTCACGCTCACCGTGGCGCGAGGATTGACATTCTTCAAATCAAAAATAAGTTGGGCGAGGTCCTCAATGGAGTATATGTCGTGATGGGGCGGCGGCGAGATGAGCGAGATGCCCGGCGTCGAGTGGCGCATTCGGGCGATGATCTCGTTCACCTTGAAGCCCGGTAGCTGGCCGCCCTCGCCGGGCTTGGCGCCTTGGGCAATCTTGATCTGGATCTCATCGGCGTCGACCAAGTATTCCGTCGTCACGCCGAAGCGGCCCGACGCCACTTGTTTGATGGCGCTGCGGCGGTCGGTGCCGAAGCGGGCGGCGTCCTCGCCTCCCTCGCCGGTGTTGCTGCGGGCGTGGAGGGCGTTCATGGCCAAGGCGATGGCCTCGTGGGCTTCTTGGCTGATGGCCCCGAACGACATGGCGCCCGTGACGAAGCGGCGGACAATGTCCTCGACCGGCTCGACGCGCTCAATGGGGATGGGGTTGCGACGGAAGTCGAAGAAGTCGCGCAGGAAGATGGGTTGCTCACGACTGTCGACATGGTGAGTGAACTCCTTGAACACCTTGTAGCTGCCGGTGCGCGTGGCGAGTTGGAGCAGGCGGATGGCGTCGGGGTCCCAAGCGTGTGTCTCGCCGTCCTTGCGGTAGGCATAAAGACCGTTCGAAGGCAGCGGCGTCCCGTCAGAAATCACGTTGTCATAACCCGCAGCGTGCAGGGCCACGGCGTCGCGGGCCACGTCGTCGAGCCCGATGCCGCCGATGGGCGAGGGAAGGCGTCCCAAGTAGTCCGCACTCAGCGCCGCGCCCAGGCCGATGGCCTCGAAGATGCGTGCGCCGCGATAGGAGCGCAGCGTGCTGATGCCCATCTTGCTCATGATTTTCAGGAGCCCCTTACAGAGCGCCTTGACATAGTTGCGCTCGGCCGTGTCGTAGTCAAGTTGAAGATCCTGCCGGCGAACGGCCTCTTCGAGCAGGGCGAAAGCCATGTATGGATTGACAGCGCTTGCACCGAAGCCGAGCAGGAGGGCGAGGTGCTCCACCTCGCGGGCGTCGCCACACTCCGCTATGAGGGCGGTGCGGGAGCGTTTGCCCACTCGGATGAGGTGGTGGTGCACGGCCGAGACGGCGAGCAGCGATGGGATGGCCACGTGTGTGGCGTCGACATCGCGATCTGAAAGGACAATGTAGCTGGTCCCTTCGTCGATGGCGGCTTCGGCGCGGCGGCAGAGGGTGTCGAGGGCATCACGCAGCCCCGATCCGCCCTGCGCCCGCTCAAAGAGCATGGGCAGCCGCACGGCAGTAAATCCTTTGTAGCGGATGTGGCCGAGCACGGCGAGCTGGCGGTTGTTCAGGATGGGGTGGGGCAGCCGCACCATCTTGGCGTGGCTCTCGCTGGGCGCAAGCAGCGGGCCGTCGACCCGTCCGATGTATTCGGTCAGCGACATCACCAGACGTTCGCGTATAGGGTCGATGGGCGGGTTGGTCACCTGGGCAAACTGTTGACGGAAGTAATTAAAAAAGAGCTGAGGCCGACGCGAGAGCACGGCAAGCGGCGTGTCGTTGCCCATAGCCGTGGTAGGCTCGGCGGCATTGCGGGCCATGGGCAGGAGCAGGCGCCACACGTCCTCGCGGCTGTATCCGAAGGCGCGGAGCTTGCAGGCAAAGTCGTCGACACGCGTCGTGGCCGAGCGACCACTGTGAAGCTTGTCGAGGTCGAGGCGGTTGTTGTCGAGCCAGGTGCGGTAGGGGTGCGCCTCGGCCAATTGTTTTTTTAGTTCGTCGTCAGCATAGATACGTCCCGTCTCCGTGTCAACCATGAAAAGCTTTCCGGGGCGCAGGCGACCTTTCTTACAGACGCGGGCTGGGTCTGCGTCGAGCACACCCGCCTCGCTGGCGAGGACCACGAGCCCGTCGTCCGTAACGAAGTAGCGACCGGGGCGCAGGCCGTTGCGGTCGAGCATTCCCCCGGCGTAGCGTCCGTCGCTGAACAGGAGGGCGGCAGGCCCGTCCCAGGGTTCGACAAGGATGGAGTGGTATTCGTAAAATGCTTTAAGGGCGTCGCTGATAGGATTCTTGGCGTCAAACGATTCGGGCACGAGCATCGACATGGCGTGGGACAGCGACAGGCCGCTACGCACGAGAAATTCGAGCGCGTTGTCAAGCGAGGCGCTGTCGCTCATGCCCGGCTGCACGATGGGGAGGAGGTCTGCCACATCGCCCAAAGCCTCGGACGAGAGTATGGCTTCGCGGGCGCCCACCCAGCCACGGTTGCCGCGGATAGTATTGATTTCGCCGTTGTGCGCCAAAAGGCGAAACGGCTGTGCCAGCGCCCAAGTAGGGAACGTATTCGTACTGAACCGCGAATGCACCAAAGCCAAGGCGCTGGTAAAGTTGGGGTGGCGCAGGTCGGGGAAGTAGTCGCCGAGCTGCATGGACGACAACATACCTTTATATATAAGTGTGCGTGTCGAAAGCGATACGATGTAGAAGTCCTCGCGACCAGGCAACCCGCTTTGCGCCACGCGAAGCTCAGCGTGCTTGCGCAGTCTGTAAAGCCGCCGTTCGGCCTCCTCGCCATAGCCAAAACCCGTCACAAAAACCTGTTTGATGGCCGGTTCGGTGGCAAGGGCTGCCTCGCCGAGCACGTCGGGACGCGTGGGTACGTCGCGCACGGCCAGCCAAGCCCCGCCGAGCGATTCTGTCTCCTGACGAAGAAGGTCGAGCATGGCGCTCCCCGCCGCCGCGTCCTTAGGCAGGAATACGATTCCTACGCCATAATGACCACGCTCGGGGACGGCCACCCCCTGCAAGAGGATAAACTCGTGGGGGATCTGGACCAGAATGCCGGCACCGTCTCCCGTCTTCGAATCAGCCCCCTCGGCGCCACGGTGGCGCATATGGGTCAAGACGGTCAGGGCTTGTTCGACGAGCGTGTGCGACCGCTCCCCTTGCAAATGGACCACCATGCCAACCCCGCAGGCGTCGTGTTCGTTAGCCGGGTCGTAGAGGCTGGCTTGCACGGCCGTCGCTTTGTGTGACGAATGTGTTATATCTTTTGAAAATACTTTATTTATCTTACTTATTTCCATTGTTTAATCACATACTTCTTTCAATTCGACTGCAAAATTAATCGCAGCCTTTCAAATAAACAAACAAACAGAAAGATTTTTTACTCTTTATCGTGGAAAATCCAATTCATACATAAAAATACCCATCCACTGCGGTGCTTGTTTGAGAAATGCCAACAATTCATTCGGAAAAGTAACAAAGAGGCAACAATAACTACATTCCCTACTCCTCTCTCCACGAGGGCAAATCCTGTCGCAGCGACCGTTCAGACAGACGCAGCGACAGGAAAAACAGACGCAGTGACCGTTTTTGCCGCCACGGCAGGGCGCTCCGCTGGTGTCCCTTGGCGGCAGCGTGAGACGGCGAACAGACGGCTGCACCGGCGCGGTTATCCTTTTTTTAGTCCCGCAAATTTCGCCGCCCGGCTTTTTCTTCCTACTTTTGCTCGTCAATATACCCACGGATCAACTGATGGAAAATTACACCGCACACCTCTCCGCGGCCATCGCCGCCGCCCTCGACGCGGGCAGGGCCATCATGGCCATCTACGACGCGCCCGACACGGACTGGGGCGTGGAGCGAAAGGCGGACAATTCGCCCCTGACGCGCGCCGACCGCGAAGCCCACGCCATCATCGCCCGCCGACTGACGGAAGCCTCATCCCTCCCCCTGCTCAGCGAGGAGGGCAGCCACGCCCCCTATGCCGAGCGGAGCGCATGGGCAACGCTCTGGCTGGTCGACCCGCTCGACGGCACCAAGGAGTTCATCAAACGCAACGGGGAGTTCACCGTGAACATCGCCCTCGTCCATGAGGGCGAGCCCGTGGCCGGCGTGGTCTACGCGCCCGCCACCGACACGCTCTACTTCGGCGCGCAGGGCGCCGGGGCATACAGGGTGGAGCGCGCCGCCGAGACCGCCACCACGCAGTGGAGCGAGCTGGCCGGGCGGGGGCGCCGCCTGCCCCTCGGGGAGCCGCACGAGGGGTTCGTGGTGGTGGCCTCGCGGTCGCACCCCTCGCCCGAAACGGAGGCCTTCATCGCCGAAGCGCGCCGCCTCCACGGCGATGTGCGCACCTTGGCCAGCGGCAGCAGCATCAAAATCTGCCTCGTGGCCGAGGGGACGGCCGACGCCTATCCCCGCCTGGCGCCCACGATGGAGTGGGACACGGCGGC
>DVNY01000080.1 GCA_018714085.1 Candidatus Caccomonas pullistercoris | reverse complement strand
AGATGTGTATAAGAGACAGCGGGTGGGGCACTCCCTGCTGTGCGCCGTTGATCGATAAATGCTCCGCTCCATGACACATGAAAGAGAATCCCTGACAGCCACCGTCAAGGTCGCCCTGCGCATGTGGCTCTTCCGCCTGCAATATGCTTTTGTGCGCCGTCGGCTTGCGCCTTTCCGCATCCTGACTTCGGCCGAGACGGTGCGCTATGTCCTCGACCGCCGCTGCTCCGTCTGCCGCTACGGCGACGGCGAGATGGACATGATCACCTCGCTGCACGCCGGCTACGACGACAGCCGTCGGAGCCAGTTCCAGCCCTACGACGCGGAACTGGCCCGCAGGTTGGAGGAGGTGCTCCGCAGCGGGTCGTCCGACACGCCCGCTGTGTTGGTCTGCATACCCCGCGTGTGGCAGCATCCGGGGCTGCTCGTGCCGAAGTCGTCGCTTTTCGTGCGCCGCAGCGTCGTGCTCAACCGCCGCGCCATCCTCGGCGCGCTCAGGCCCGGCGTGGTTTATGGTGACGCCTACTTCACCCGTTTCTACATCGACTTCAAGGACAAGGACAAGGCAGCCTATGTCCGTTTCTGCCGTCAGATATGGGAAGGACGCGACGTCTGCCTCATCGAGGGCGCGCAGAGCCGCCTCGGCGTGGGCAACGATCTCTTCGCCAACGCCCGTCGCGTTGAGCGTATCCTCTGTCCCGCCGTCGGTGCGTTCGCTCGCTACGATGAAATCCTCGCCTCGGCCTGCCGTGCCGACGCCTCGCGCCTCTTCCTCCTCGCCTTGGGGCAGACGGCCACCGTCCTGGCCTATGATTTGGCCCATACCGGCCGTCAGGCCATCGACATCGGCCACATCGACGTGGAATATGAATGGATGCGGATGGGCGCTACTGAAAAGGTCGCCCTACCCCGCAAGTTCGTCAACGAGGTCGAAGCCGGCCGCGACGTGGCCGACGAGACTGACGCCGCCTACCTCGCCCAAATTATCGACCGCATCGTATGACAGAAGATATGACCGAAGAACCCCAAGGCCTCGTCTCCGTCATCATCCCGGCCTACAACGCCGCGGATGTCTTGGAGCGCTGCGTGCGCAGCGTCCTGGCGCAGACTTACGCCCGCTTTGAGGTGCTGCTCGTCGACGACGGCAGCCGCGACGGCACACCGGAACTGGCCGACGCTCTTGCCCGCGAGGATGGCCGTGTCCGCGTCGTCCACAAGGAGAACGGTGGTGTCTCTTCGGCGCGCAACGCGGGGCTGGACGAGGCGCGGGGCGAGTGGCTCACGTTTGTCGACGCCGACGATTACCTCGGCTCGCGTTTTCTCGAAAGCCTGCTCTGCGGTGCGCCGTGCGACCTCATTGTCGGCGGCTACCACACGGTGGGTGCCCACGAAATTCCCGAAGTCAGCTACGAGGCCGTCGAGGCCCGCTCACCCGAGGTCGTGCGTCCGCTCTTGGAGGCCCACCTGACCGAGATGACGTTCCTTTGCCCATGGGGCAAGTTGTTGCGCACCCGGTTGGTGCGCGAGGCGGGGCTGCGCTTCGACACCGGGATGCGCATCGGCGAGGATGTGGTCTTCGTCTGGACCTACCTGTCGCGCTGCGCGTCGGTGGCCCTCCGCCCGGGGCAGGCGTACAATTATTTCACCGCCCCGTCCGACGCCAAGTATGCCCTCGACGGCCCCGCCGCCCTCGACACGATGGAGCGCATCCTCGCCCCGCTCGACGCTCTCGGCCGCCGGTGGAGCATGGACACGGAGCGGGCGCGTTGCCACATCCTGAACTATTACGTCTGGCTCTTCAAGCAGTACGTCAAGCACCACTACCGCCTCTCCGACGTCCCGCGTCTTGGCACCTTTTTCCGCTATCCGCTGGTGCGGGGATATTTTGAGCGTTATGGCCACACGTCTGCCGACAAGCGCCTCGTCCGCCTCCTCCTTCGTTTGCGCCTCACCGCCCTTTTATACTTCTTAATCAAACTCTATTATTGATGGTCAGCATCATCACCCCCGTCTATGGGGCCGAGGAATTCATCGGTCGCACGGCGGAGTCGCTCTTTGGGCAGACTTATGCCGACATCGAGTACATCTTCGTCGACGATTGCAGCCCCGACCGCAGCATTGAGCGCATGCAGGAGGTGCTGTCGCGTTATCCCCATCGCCAGCCGCAAGTCCGGGTCGTGCGCCATGCGAAGAACCGCGGCGTGGCGGCGGCGCGCAACTCGGGCGTGGAGGCCGCCACGGGCGACTACATATATTACGTCGACGCTGACGACTGGATCGAGCCCGACGCCATCGAACAGATGTGCGCCCTGGCCGCCGTGCGCGATGCCGACATCGTGGGCTGCGGCTGGTTTCTTGCGTTCTGCCGCAACGAGCGGCGCATGCCGATGCCCACCTACCAGACGCCCGCCGAGGCCCTGCGCGGCATGCTCTGCGGGCAGTTGCGCTGGAACCTCTGGCTGTTCATGGTGCGGCGCTCGGTCTATGCGGACCACAACGTCCGCTTCATCGAGGGCGAGAATGTGGGCGAGGACATGCTCGTGCTCATCCAGCTTTTTGCTTACGCCCGCAGCATCGCGTTTGTCGAGCGGCCACTCTATCACTACCTGAAACTGAACACCCAATCCATCACGCAGCGCAGCGAGGTCGAGAAGATGCAGCGGCTCTCGCGCAACCTGAACGAGGCCGTCCGCTTCCTTGAAGGGCAGTTCGGCGCGGACTATGGCCGCGATGTCAACTTCTTTAAGCTCAACGCCAAGATGCCCCTGCTCATCACCGACGACCGCGCATCCCACCGCTTGTGGGCCGCCACTTTCCCCGAGGCCAACCGCTACATCATGCAGAACAGGATGCAGAGCCTCCGCATGCGGCTGGTTCAGTGGATGGCGGCGAAAGGGCAGTTCTGGGCCGTCCGGATGTACTACCGGCTGGTGTTCAAGTTTGTCTACGGAATACTGTTCAAATGAAGCAATTGCTGTCTGTCATTCTGGTTGGGGCGCTCTGCTCGCTCTACCTGTTCCCGATCACGTTCACCTTCCTGCCCGTCGGGAACACGAAGATCTACATGGCCGTCCTGGGCCTGCTGCTCTTCGCGCTGAACCGGATTACCAATCGGAAGCCCGAGACGAACCGCTCGATGCTCTATGTCTCGCTGGCGGCGTTGGCGGTTTCCTTGGCGGGTGTCTTCTCCGTGTTCTTGAACGAGACGTATGATTACACCTATGCGCAATACCTCATCCTGATGTGGGTGTGGGCAGGGGCGGCCTACTTCGTCATGCAGTGCATGAAGAAAGCGCATGGCCACATCACCGTCGAACTCATCGCCCTCTATGTCATTGGCGTTTGTGTGGCGCAGTGCGGTTTTGCCCTGCTCAACGAGTTCGTGCCCGCTTTCAAGAACGTCGTCGACGCTTTGGTGGAACAGCAGACCGACTTGCTGAACGACGTGGACCGCATGTACGGCATCGGCGCGTCGCTCGACACGGCCGGTAGCCGCTTTGCCTGCGCGTTGATCATGTTGGCTTATGTCATGGTTCGTCATGCCAAGAACGGGGGGCGCGTCCTTGTCACCCTTTTCTATGCTTTGCTTTTTGTCTTCCTCGTCGTGGTCGGGAACATGGTGGCGCGCACCACGTCGGCCGGCGCCGTCATCGCTTTGGCCTACTTGCTCTTTACGTTGAAAGATGGTTTCCAGGCCTATCACCGCCAGGTTTTCCTGTCGTTTGCCGGCATCCTGTTGCTGACCGTGCCTTTCGGGATGTATCTCTATGCCACTTCGCCCGAGATGAGCGAACTCTTCATGTTCGCTTTCGAGGCGTTCTTCAATGCGGCCGAGGGCGGTGAGTTCGAGACGCACTCCACCACCGAGCTCTTGGACATGTGGACCCACATCCCCGAGCATTTGAAGACGTGGATCATCGGCGACGGCTACTTCCTCCGGCCACAGAGCTACGACCCGTATTATGTCGGCGAGCATCATATGTATTATTACATGGGCACCGACGTGGGCTACCTGCGCTTCATCTTCTACTTTGGCCTTGTCGGCCTGCTGGCGTTCATCTATTTCATGGTGTGCTGCACGCGCGAGTGTTGCCGGAAGTACGGCCGCGACAAAGTGCTGTTCGTTCTTCTCCTGATGATGAACATGGTGCTTTGGGCCAAGGTGTCCACCGACCTCTTCGTGATTTTCGCCCTCTTCCTGCTGGCTGACAAGACCGGAGCGGACGACGTGCCGGTCGCTTTGCCACAAAAAAACACAGCACGATGAAGCTCGTCTATTGCATCTCGGCCACCCACAATTCGGGGGGCATGGAGCGCGTGCTGGCCACCAAGGCTAATTACCTCGTGGCCCGCGGTTACGACATCACCGTCGTGACTACCGACCAGCGCGGCCTGTCGCCGTTCTTCCCCTTGGACGCGAGAATACGCTGCGTGGACCTCGGCGTGAATTATGAGACGAACAACGGGAAGTCGTTTCTCAACAAACTTGTCCATTTTCCCTTCAAGCAGTGGCGCCACCGTCGGCGCCTGAGCCGCGTGTTGCGCGAGATCAGGCCCGACGTCACGGTCTCCATGTTCTGCAACGACGCCACTTTCCTGCCGTCCATAAAAGACGGAAGCCGCAAGGTGTTGGAGATCCATTTCTCGCGGTTCAAGCGGTTGCAATATGACCGCAAAGGCTTGTGGCGTTTGGCTGACGTCTGGCGCAACCGCAACGAAGCCGACGTCGTGGCGCGCTTCGACCGCTTCGTCGTCCTGACGCACGAGGACAGCCGCTATTGGGGCAATCAGCCCCACATTGCCGTCATCCCCAACGCGCAGACCTTCACAAGCGACGCGCCCGCCCCGTTGGAGGCGAAGACCGTCGTCGCTGTCGGCCGCCTCACCTATCAGAAAGGTTTCGACCTCCTTTTGCAGGCTTGGGCTGAAGTCTACCGCCGGGTCTCCGGCTGGCAGCTTGCGATCGTGGGTGACGGCGAGTTGCGCAGTGCACTATCGGCCCAGGCGGAGAGCTTGGGGCTCGCGGGCTGTGTGACGTTCGTCCCCGCCACGAAAGACGTGGTGGCGGTCTACCGTGACGCCTCCGTCCTGGCCATGTCCTCGCGCTACGAGGGTTTCGGCATGGTGTTGCTCGAAGCCCAGACGGTGGGGTTGCCCGTGGTGAGCTTTGCCTGTAAGTGCGGCCCCTCGGAGATCGTCAACGACGGTGTCGACGGTTACCTCGTCGCTCCCGGCGATGTCGACGCTATGGCCGACCGCTTGGTGCGCCTGATGCAGGACGGCGCTCTGCGCCGCCGCATGGGTGCCCGCGCTTTCGCGAACGCCGCGCGCTTCTCCACCGACGCCGTGATGAAGCAGTGGATGGCTCTGTTCGACAGCTTGAAGAAAGACTGAGCCTTTCTGGCGGATGGCTCATGCCATCACTGAAACTAAACAGATAGAAACATGAATGAGAAAGCTCCGCTGATTGTCGTGTCGGCTGTCGGGTTGAGGCAGGGCGGCACGCTGACCATCTTGCGCGACTGCCTTCAACACCTCTCGGCGATGGCCGCGAACGGCGAGGTGCGCGTGGTTGCCCTTGTCCATGCACGGCGGCTGGCCGATTTTCCCGGCATCGAATACGTCGAGATGCCCTCTATCATCAAGAGCTGGGCGCGCAGGCTCTGGTGCGAATATGTCACGATGCACCGCCTCTCTTCGCGCCTGCCCGAGGCCGACCTTTGGCTCTCGTTGCACGACACGACGCCACGTGTCCATGCACGCCGCCAGGCTGTCTATTGCCAGACGTCGTTCCCCTTCTATCGGCGCAAGCTACGCGACTTCTATTTCAACTACAAAATCGCCCTTTTCTCGCTCCTCACGCGTTTTGCCTATCAGGTCAATGTGCACCACAACCGTTATCTCATCGTCCAGCAACCTTGGATGCGCGAGGGGCTGAGCCGGCTGCTCCGGGTCGACCGTTCGAAGTTCATCGTAGCGCCTCCCCAGCGTTCGGCCATCGAGGTGACGCCCGAGCCTGTCGACGCGCCTTGCTTCACCTTCCTTTATCCCTCGGCGCCCGACTGCCACAAGAACGTCGAGACCCTCTGCGAGGCCGCACGGCTGTTGGAACAGGAGGTCGGCACAGGCCGCTTCAAGGTGGTGCTCACCCTCTCCGGCCGCGAGAACCGCTACACCCGTTGGCTCCATCGCCGGTGGGGCGGGGTGGAGTCGGTCGACTTTGCCGGCTACATGAGCCGTGAGCGCCTGTATGGCTACTACCGGGCTGCCCAGTGCCTCGTTTTCCCATCAAAGGTTGAAACCTGGGGACTGCCGATTTCGGAGTTCGGCGATACAGGGAAACCCATGCTCCTCGCCGACCTTCCTTATGCGCACGGAACGGCTGTCGGTTATCCCGCTGTGGCCTTCTTCAATCCGGCCCGGCCCGCAGAACTGAAAAAACTGATGCAACGGGCGCTCGAAGGCGATCTCCGCGCCTTCACGCCCCAACCGGCCCGGACGGTTGACGGGCTCACCGCATATTCTTGGAAAGAACTGTTTGAAACACTGTTAGATAATTGATCAAGAGCCACACGACGTTGTTATGAAGATTTTGCATCTCGGAAAGTACTATCCGTTGAAAGGGGGTATGGAAAAAGCTGTTTTGGACATTGTCGAGGAGTTCTCGGGGCGCGGCATCCAGTGTGACCTGTTGTGCGTGTCCACAGCCGAACCCGGTGTCGTCGAACTGAACGACTATGCCCGGATTTACGCCACGGCAGCCGTCTGCCACGCCAACTCCGTGTCTATCTCCCCGTCGATGATTCCCATGCTGCGCCGGATCTGTGACCAATACGACATCATCCACGTGCATTGTCCCAACCCGATGGCCACGCTCGCACTCTACCTTTCGGGCTACAAGGGGAAGGTCGTGGTCCATTGGCACAGCGACATCCTGCGCCAACGCATCTCGTTGAAGTTCTACTTGCCCTTGCAGTCTTGGCTGATTCGCCGGGCCGACGTCATTGTCGGCACCTCGCCCGTCTATTTGGAACAGTCTCCGTTCTTGCAAAAAGAGAAGGCGAAGCTGCGGACCATCCCCTTGGGCGTGTCGCCTGTCCACCCGCATCCTGACGGCGTGCGCGCCATCCGCGAACGCTATGCCGGGCGGAAAATCGTTTTTGCCCTCGGTCGGCTGATTGCTTACAAGGGTTTCAACCACCTCATTGAGGCTGCCGCCTTGCTTCCGGACGACTATGTGGTGCTCATCGGCGGAACCGGGCCGCTTTCCGGTCAGTTGGCCGCGCAAATCGAAGCGGCAGGCATCGGACACAAAGCCGTCCTTCTGGGCTACATCCCTGCCGAGGCGGTCGACAACTATTATGGTGCCTGCGACGTGTTCTGTCTCAGCTCCATCTGGAAGACCGAGGCCTTCGGAATGGTCCAGATCGAGGCCATGTCGTGCGCGAAACCCGTCGTGGCCACGAACATTCCCGGCTCGGGCGTGCCCTGGGTGAATGCCCACGGCGTCTCCGGGCTCAACGTCGAACCTGAGAATCCTGCGGCCTTGGCCAAAGCCATCGTCGAGATTACGGCGTCCGACGCCGTGTATGAACAATTCTGTGAGCGCGCCGCGCAGCGCTATGCCTCCCTGTTCACGAAGGAACGCATGATGCGTGAGTACCATGCCTTGTATGCCTCCTTGATGGAACCGGAGGCGTCGCTCGCCGACGTGCAGTTCCACCCCATTGCTGATGGCGTTGGCCGGCTTTCACCGGCAATGGAAACAAGTGGCCGGCCAGATAACGAAAAGAAAGCATTGAAGATCAAAGAAGGGTTATCCCTGCGTCGCTTGCGCGACAAATACATGGTCGTTGACTCCAATTCGGACAACGTGAACATGGCCAGCGTGTACAGCCTGAACGAGGCTGCCGCACTCTTGTGGCAGAAACTTGAACACGACGACTGCACCCGTTCAGAGCTGATCGAACTCTTGTGCAGCATCTACGACGTGAACGTGGAGACTGCCGCCAACGATGTCGAACGCCAGCTCGAAGAGTGGAGCGCCTATGGCCTCCTCGAAGCGTGAGCCTGCAACCAAGGAAATGGACGGTTCGTACAAGGAACATAAAGTGTTGTTCCAACTGGTGAGGGCGGGACTGTGGGAGCGCGTGCCCGAAGACACGTCGCTCTTTCCCCTTACCCCGGAACAGTGGAGCGAAGTCTACCGGCTGGCCTGCCAGCAGACGGTGGTCGGCATCGTCTTTCGCGGCATGGACTTCCTGCCGGCGGCGTGCCTGCCCCCCGAGCCTGTTTTGGTGCGCTGGGTCGCGGCCGTGGATGCCATCGAGCGGAAAAACTTGAAGACCTATCGCATCTTGGACGAGCTCTACGCTTTCTTCCGTCGTCAAGGACTGCACCCCATCCTGCAAAAGGGGCAGGGAGTGGCCCTCTACTACGAGCGGCCGCTGCTGCGCGTGCCCGGCGACATCGACCTCTATTTCTCGACAAAAAACGAATTCCGCACAGCCGTGCGGAGCATCCGCTCACGCGGCATCTCCATATTCCCGAAATCTGACGGCAGTGTCGAGTTCCGCTGGCGAGGGTTGGAAGTGGAGTTGCATTCACGTTTCCTCGACGTCTACAATCCACTCATGCAACGCCGCGTGCGGGGCGAGGAACGCCGTTTTGGCTACACGCAGGTCCGCCTTTCCGAGGCGCCGCACACCTCCGTGCTTGTCCCCAGCGGCGAGCTTGAACTGCTTCTTCTGAGCGCCCACATCCTGAAGCACGCGGTGGGCTGGGGCGTGGGCCTGCGCCAGCTGTGCGACATGGCGCGCGCCTGCCACCGGCTGTGTGGCAGCTACGACCGTGCTTCCTACCGCTGCGCCTGCCGCCGTGCGGGCCTCGGCCGCTGGTCGCGTCTGCTCGACTCGTTCCTGTCGTCCCACCTCGGGCTCCCGCCGGGCGAGCTTCCCTACGGCGGGCGCCCCTGCCCCCCCGGCGCGCTGCTCGGCGTGGTGCTGCGGGGCGGCAACTTCGGGCTCTACGCGCCCGGCCGGCGGCATCCGTCCAGCCCGGCCTGGCGCCGCAAGCTGCTGACGTCGTCCTCGTTCCTCCGCAATGCCGGCTTCTCGCTGCGCTACGCGCCCGGCGAGGCCTTCTGGATCTTCACGGACCTGCTGAAAGGCCAGTTCAACTGATGACGCATCCCCGGACCGACACATCCTACTCGGTGGGCGGCCTCGCGTTCACGGTGTCGCTCCCGGCGCCGCTGCGCGCGTCGTCGCTGCTCCCGTCGTTCACCCCGTTCCTGTGCCCGCCGGCTTGCGCGCCGCTGTTCGTCCTGTCCTGCCCGGCCACCCCCGCCCCGGCGGTGCCGCCCGGCAGCGTGGCGCTTGAAGAGCAGCGCAACGACCTTGGGCGCACGCTCCTGCTCTCCCTCCCGGGCGGTGGTTACCGGGTGGAACTTTCGGCTCCCGGCGGCAGCCGGCTCCACGTGCTCCACGCCGACGGCGTTTTCCGCCGTTGCCTTGCCTGGCTCGACCCGTCCGACCCGCAGTGCGAGGCCGCGCTCAGCTCGTTGCTCCGCGTGTGCTACTCGCAGTCGGTCCTGCTCTCCGGCGGGGTGTCGGTGCACGCCTCGTGCGTGGTACGGGGCGGCCTTGCCTACCTGTTCATGGGCCCGAGCGGCACGGGCAAGAGCACGCACTCGCGCCAGTGGCTCCGCGCCTTCCCGGGCACGTGGCTGCTGAACGACGACAACCCGGTGTTGCGCGTGGAGGGCGGGCAGGCCTTGGCCTACGGCAGCCCTTGGAGCGGCAAGACGTCGTGCTACCGCGCCAGCCGGGTTCCTGTGGGCGGCCTGGTGCGCCTGCGCCAGGGTGCCTCCAACACGTTCCGCCCCTGCCGCGGAGTCGACGCGTTCTCGGCGGTCCTCCCCGGGTGCTCGTTCATCCGCCAGGACGCCCTCCTGCGCGAGGGGCTCTACGACACGCTCTCCCGTCTGTCTTCGCTGGTGCCCGTGGGGCGCCTGTCGTGCCTCCCGGACGAGGCTTCGGCGCGGGTGTGCCTGTCGGGGCTTGAAGAAGAAAGGATAAACCAAAAAGAAATAAACCAATGAAAAGAAAGAAACAGACGGGCCTGGCGTGCGTGTTGCTGGCGCTGGCCCTGTCGTCGTGCTCCTCGCGCGAGAAGATCGTCTACGTGAACGACATGGTCCCCGGCGTGGGCTACGCCTTCGACGTGCACCACGAGGCCGTGGTGCACGCCGACGACCGGCTCGGCATCACGGTGGCTTGCAAGAACCCCGAGCTGGCCATCCCCTTCAACATCCATGGCGGCAGTTTCCGCGTGGGCGATGCCGGCCAGGTCGAAGCCACCGGCACCTCGACGAAGGAGCAGGGCTACCGCGTGGACGCGGACGGGTACATCGACTTCCCGATCCTGGGCAAGCTCCACGTCGAGGGGCTTCGGGTGAGCGAGGTGACCG
>DVNY01000079.1 GCA_018714085.1 Candidatus Caccomonas pullistercoris | reverse complement strand
CTCCTGAGAAAGAGACCCTGCACGTCCTGCCCCACTGGACCTGGCCCGGACGCGAGGGCCAGGTGACTCCGGTCTTCGTCTACACGAACTACCCGAGCGCAGAGCTCTTCGTGAACGGCGTGAGCCAAGGCCGCGTGACCAAGGATCCGACGATCAACGTGGAGAACTCGGCGAGCGACGAGGACAACGCTGCACTGACGCGCCTGAAACGTTAACGCCTGATGTGGCCCGACGTAGTCTATGAACCGGGAACGCTGAAAGTGGTGGCCTATGACGCTGACGGCAACGCCGTAGCCGAGAAGGAAGTGCACACCGCAGGCGACCCCTACCGCCTCGAAGCCGTGGCCGACACGCTCTCCCTGCACGCCGGCGGCCGCGACCTTTGCTACATCCGCGTCCGTATGCTCGACAAGGACGGTAACCTCGTTCCCGACGCCGACGACCTCGTCCGCTTCACCGTCAGCGGCGCCGGCGAGTTCAAAGCCTCTGCCAACGGCGACCCGACGTGTACCGACGCATTCACCACAGCCTGCATGCACCTGTTCAGCGGCGAGCTGACCGCCATTGTCGCCACGACCGACGAAGCCGGCACGTTCACCTTCACGGCCAGCACCTCACGCGTCGAACCGGCCACCGTGGTCTGCACCGTCGAGGGCAGCGTCGGCACATCGATCAGCAACATCGCTGCCGACCGCAAGCCTGAACTCGAAATCGTGGACAACGTGGTGAACGCCACGAGCACACTGCCGTGCGACCTGTACGTCTACTCGCCCGACGGCCGCTGCGTGGCCCGCACCAAAGGGAACTCCATGAACCTCAACAGCCTGCCCGCCGGCGTTTACATCGTCACTGCACAAAACGCACAGGGCTCGACGAACCTCAAAGTGGCCGTGCGCTGACAAAAGCCAGCCACTCCCCCGACCATAAGGGCTGGCCGCCTGCCTCCACGCCGTGAGGACACAAGCGGCCAGCCTTTTTTCGTGGCCACGCCGGCACGCCGGACCTGCGCCCGGGCATGAAGCAACCACAGGCCGGCGATTCGGATTTACGGGACGGCTGACCGTAAATCCTGTCAGTTATTTAGAAATTCCTGTCAGCCGGCTTGTTTCAGCCCGCACCCCGTCCCAAAACCGCCGCACGCGGAGCGCAACCGCAGGCGCGCCACTCCGGACGCCCGACACCGTTGACCGCCACGCGATGGTCTGCTTGCGCCGTTCCGGCACCGGCGTCGTGAATGACGCCCCCGACGGTTCATCGCCCTGATGAGTTTCCCGCGTCAACCCATCGCCCTTTCCGTTCGTTTTCACTATCTTTGCAAACACATCAACGACCCAAACATTTCACCTTAAACCTATCATCGACATGACCATCCGACCCCTACTGCTGCTCGCCCTTTCGCTCGGCGGACTGACCGCTGCGGCGCAGCGCACTGAGACCTTGCTCGAACGTGGTTGGCGCTTCACGCACCAAGACGACACGGCGTGCATCGCGCCGGACTACGACGACCGCCGCTGGGAAGCCGTCAGCGTGCCCCACGACTGGGCCATCACCGGCCCGTTCAGTTACCTCAACGACCGCCAGAACGTGGCCATCACGCAAGACGGCCAGAAAGAGGCCATGGAGCACGCCGGCCGCACGGGCGGCCTGCCCTTCGTGGGCACGGGGTGGTACCGCCTCGACTTCGACGTGCCCGACTACCGCCCCGGACGCCGTGTCGAGCTCCTCTTCGACGGCGCCATGAGCCACCCCCGCGTCTACGTCAATGGCCACTACGCCGGCGGGTGGGAGTATGGCTACAACGCGTTCACCGTCGACATCACCCCGTTCGTCAAAGCCGACGGCAACACGCTCGCCGTCCGCCTCTACAACGAGACGGAGCAGTCGCGCTGGTATCCCGGCGCCGGACTCTACCGCCACGTGCACCTCGTCGTGACCGACAAAGCACACATCCCGACGTGGGGCGTACAGGTGCTCACGCCGCGCCTGACCGACAGCGAGGCCACCGTCGAGCTGCGCACGGCCGTCAGCATCCCCGGCACGCGCAAGGGCTACCGCCTCGTGACGGAAATAGTCAGCCCGCAGGGCAAAACCGTGAGCATGTCCGACACCGGCCTCGACGGCACGACGGACAGCATCGCCATCCAGCTCTTCCGCCTGTCCGACCCGCAGCGATGGGACTTGGAAACGCCCGACCTCTACCGCGCCGTCTCGCGGCTCTACGACGGTGACCGCCTCTGCGACAGTGTGACAACCCCCTTCGGCCTCCGCACCATCGAGGTCGTCGCCGGGCGGGGCTTCCTGCTCAACGGGCGCGTCGTGAAGTTCAAGGGCGTCTGCAACCACGAGGACCTGGGCCCGCTGGGCATGGCCGTGAACGAAAGCGCCCTGCGACGCCGCCTCCTGCAACTGAAAGACATGGGCGCGAACGCCATCCGCACGTCGCACAACATGCCTTCGCCCGAACTCGTCCGGCTGTGCGACGAAATGGGAATTATGGTCATGGCCGAGTCGTTCGACGAGTGGCGCACGGCCAAGGTGGCCAACGGCTACCACAAGTACTTCGACGCGTGGGCCGAACGCGACTTGGTGAACCTTGTCCGCCACTACCGCAACTCGCCCTCCGTCGTGATGTGGTGCGTCGGCAACGAGGTACCCGACCAGTACAACCAGAAACACGGCCCGAAGATGACGCACTGGCTGACGGCCATCTGCCACCGCGAGGACCCGACGCGGCCCGTCACGATGGGCATGGACGCGCCGGACGCCGTAGTGGGCAACAACATCGCCGCCGCGCTCGACGTCCCCGGGTTCAACTACCGTCCGTTCAAGTACCAGACGAATTACGACAAGTTGCCGCAGGGCGTCATCCTCGGCAGTGAGACAGCCTCAACCATCAGTGCCCGCGGCGTCTACAAATTCCCCGTGACGCGCGGCGCCATGCGCAAGTATGACGACCACCAGGCCTCGTCGTACGACGTGGAGCACTGCGGATGGTCGAACTTGCCTGAGGACGACTGGATCTGGCACGACGACAAGCCCTGGGCCATGGGCGAATTCGTCTGGACCGGCCACGACTACCTCGGCGAGCCGACACCTTATTATTCCGACTGGCCCAGCCACTCCTCGCTCTTCGGCATCATCGACCTGGCCAACATCCCGAAAGACCGCTACTACCTCTACCGCAGCCATTGGGCTCCTGAGAAAGAGACCCTCCACGTCCTGCCCCACTGGACCTGGCCCGGACGCGAGGGCGAGGTGACCCCGGTCTTCGTCTATACGAACCACCCGAGCGCGGAGCTCTTCGTGAACGGCGTGAGCCAGGGCCGTGTGACGAAAGACACGACCATCACCGTCGAGAAGTCGGCCACGAAAGAGGACGAAGCCGCACTGACGCGCCAGAAGCGCTACCGCTTGATGTGGCCCGACGTGAAGTATGAGCCGGGCACGCTGAAAGTGGTGGCTTACGACGCGGACGGAAAAGCCGTGGCCGAGACCAAAGTGCACACCGCAGGCAAGGCCTACCGCCTCGAAGCCGTGGCCGACACGCTGCCCCTGCACGCCGGCGGCCGCGACCTTTGCTACATCCGCGTCCGTATGCTCGACACGGACGGCAACCTTGTCCCCGACGCCGGACAGCTCGTCGAGTTCAGCGTGAAAGGCGCCGGCACCTACAAGGCCGCCGCCAACGGCGACGCCACCTGCCTCGACCTCTTCCACGAACCCCGTATGCACCTCTTCAATGGTCAACTGACGGCCATCGTCGCCACGACCGACAAGGCCGGCACGTTCACCTTCACGGCCAAAGCCAAAGGCGTGAAG
>DVNY01000078.1 GCA_018714085.1 Candidatus Caccomonas pullistercoris | reverse complement strand
AACTTTACCGGCGCTATGCCCGTCGGCTGCAAGGCTTTTTTGCCTGCCGGACCGACCATGCCGACGCGGCGGCCGACTTGGTGCAGGAACTTTTCATGCGCCTGTGGACAGCCCGCCGGTCGTATGAACCCGGGCGCGCCGTGGCGCCGTGGCTTTTCACCATGGCTTATAACCTTGTGCGCAACACGTGGCGCCACGACGACGTGGTGGCGGCCTACGCTGAAGAAGCCATCCGTGGCGACGAGGCCGAGGAAGAGACGGCCTCGCTCCGCCTGGACGGGGCAGCGTTCGATCGCGCGCTGGCTTCCGAGCTCGCCATGCTCTCTCCCGACGACCGGATGCTTTTTGCGCTCCGCTTCGAGGAGGAGTTGGCCTTGGCAGACATAGCAGCCATGATGGCTGTCCCTTTGGGCACGGTGAAATCGCGCCTGCATCGTTTGACAATGAACCTGCGACAAAAACTGAAAGCGTATGAATGATTTTTCAGAACAACTGCATCAATCCGCCCGTCGGCTGCGCGGGCGCCGGAATGCCGGCCTCGACGTGCCGCCCTGTCCACAACCCCGCCGGGCACGGCAATGGCGGATAGCCGAGATAGGAGCCGCCGCGTGTGCAGGCCTGCTTGTCGGTTGGCTGATACCGGACGTGGACAAGGAGGCTGCCTCCCCCTTGTTGGCCGGTGTGGACACCGTGACGGTCGAGCGGGTTGTCCACGACATCACCCCACGTGAAATTCCGGGACAGCAGGCCGAAGAAATGGGACGGCTGACAGAAAAAACTGTCACTGCGACAGGAATTCCTGTCAGCCATCCCGGAAAAGCGGATGCCCGTCCCGTTGAGGCCATGCCTGCTGCGGTCCGTCCTGAACCTGTCGTTCCGCCGTCGTCCTCCCATCCCGTTGTCCCGCCCGTCCGTGTCGAGGACTATGCGCACTATGCCGTCGCTTCCGGGCGCAGCGTACGCGATGACAGCGTGGATTATTCCCTCTTCGTTTCCCTTTAACCGTTCAACTGAAAAAGCCGATTGCACATGTGGTTGTCCCTCGCATTCCTTTCCGCCGCCCTGCTGGGTTTTTATGACGTCTTTAAGAAACGCTCGTTGCGTGACAACGCCGTCATTCCCGTGCTCTTCCTCAACACGCTGATTTGCAGTCTTATCTTCGTCCCCCTGATCGTTGGCTCGGCCGCTGGGTGGATTGGTTGCGGTTCGGCGTTCTACATCCCTACCGGCGGGTGGGACGTGCACAAATATATTCTTGTCAAGTCGTTCATAGTGCTTGGTTCGTGGCTCTTGGGATACGTTGGGATGAAACACCTGCCCCTGACTATCGTCGGCCCCATCAACGCTACGCGCCCCGTGATGACGCTGGTCGGCGCCATGCTCGTTTACGGCGAGCGGCTCAACGGGTGGCAGTGGGCCGGCGTCGTGCTGGCCGTGGTCTCTTTCCTTATGTTGAGCCGCAGCGGGAAGAAGGAAGGCATCCGCTTTGCGCACGACCGTTGGATTTACTGCATCGTCGGCGCAGCCCTCCTGGGTGCCGTCAGTGGCTTGTACGACAAATTCCTGATGGCTTCCGCCACCGAGGGAGGCGTGGGACTCGACAAGATGGCCGTGCAGGGTTGGTATAATGTCTATCAGTGCGTGATGATGGCAGCGATGGTGGCGCTGCTCTGGTGGCCAGTGCGTCGCCGGTCGGCACCTTTCCGCTGGGACGCTACGATTCCGCTTATTTCCATATTCCTGACTGCGGCCGACTTGGCTTACTTCTATGCGCTCAGCCAGCCCGGCGCGATGATTTCGGTCGTGTCGATGGTGCGCAGGGGGAGCGTCGTGGTTTCTTTCCTGTTTGCTGCGCTTGTCTTTAAGGAAAAAAATCTCAGGGCTAAGGCCGTCGACTTGGCTTTGGTCCTGCTGGGCATGGTCTGCCTGTGGATAGGCACAGCCTGACGGGTTGGAGATGAGCCGGGGGCTATGGAAGACGAAGAAGCCCCGCCGCAGCCATGAGGCAGCCGAGACGGGGCTTCTTCGTAGGTGTTTGTCGGGACAGCGGTGGTTTCAGGCTGTGGCAAAGCGGTGTCCGCGAACGACGTCCCAGCGTCCGCGCGTGAAGTCGGGGATGGCGACGGGACGGCTTCCCTCGCGGGCTGAGAGCTCGCTCAGTTCGGCGATGCACGACCACTCGGCGGCGTCGTAGACGTCGAGGTCGAGTGGCAGGCCATGGCGGAGGCAATAGATGAGCCGGGCATCCATCGTGAAGTTCATGACGTTCTCTGTGCCCCGTCGGCGGCCTTCGTCGATGAGGTCCGACACCCCGTCAATGCGTGCCTGTGCCATGAAGTCGAGGGCAGCCGTGTCGGTCAATGCATCGTCCATGCCGAGCAACTCGACAGTGGGGCAGGGATATTTCTGAACGAAGCCGTCCGTCCCGCAGGCGGTTTGGAGGCGGCTGTACGGGCGGGGCGTTGTCAGGTCGAGCTGCAAGAGGATGCCGACACCTTTCGCGGTGCGCAGCAATGTGGTATTCACCTTGCCGATGAGGCCGTCCGGGCCATGCCCCGCCGTGGTCATCGACACAAGGTAGTCGAGGCGGTCGCCGCGGTGCAGGTTAGTGAGCAGCGCCGCAGGCCCCAACCCGTGTGTCGGGTAGGGATTGCCACCGTGGAGGGCACAGCGGCGTTCCATCCAGGCGCGGCGTATGCCCACCGGGGCGTCAGTCAGCCCGAACGTGTCGCGCAGGTTGTGGATGTATGCACCCTCGCAGTGCGTGATGTCACCCAGCCGGCCCTGACGGGCAAGGGCGAGTGTTTGGAGGGCGAAGGGATCGAAACAGCAGTTTTCGAGGATGAAGCAGTGGCGCCGCGTGCGTTCCGCCATGTCGACAAGGCGCCAGCAGTCGTCTACGGTGGTGGCGGCCGGGACTTCGACAGCCACGTGCTTACCGCTTTCCATGGCCTCTGTGGCTATGTCCACATGAGAGTCCCACTCCGTGCAGATATAGACGAGGTCGACATCGTCGCGCCGACACAGCATCCGCCATGCCTCTTCGCCCGGCATGAGGTCTGCTTCGGGGCGTCCGGACGTGCGGAGCAGCTGGTTGGCCTCGTCAAGACGGGTGGGGTCGAGGTCGGCCACGGCGTTGAACACGGCGCCTTCAATGTCAGCGTAGCGACGCAGGGCTTTCAGTCCGCGGTGGCCTGCGCCGACAAGGCCGATGCGCACCACCGGGAGAGCGGGGCAGGCCAGTTCGAGCACGTGGGGGAGGGGTGGCTTTTCGTTCTTCATAGGCCGTAAAACACGAAAGGGCATGTCCCTTAGCGGACAGCCCTTTCGCGAATGGTTGTATCTTTGAGTAGATTATTTCTGGCGGCTCTTGCCATAACGGCTCATGAACTTGTCGACGCGGCCGGCCGTGTCGACGAGCTTGGACTTACCAGTGTAGAACGGGTGGGAGGAGCTGGAGATTTCCAACTTGACCAAAGGATAAGTCTCACCCTCATACTCGATTGTGTCGTTGGTCTTGCAAGTAGAACGGGAAAGGAACATGTCGCCGTTGCTCATATCCTTGAATACGACAGGGCGATAGTTCTCAGGATGAATACCTTTTTTCATTTTACGATATCGTTTGTAGTTTCTATGACTTGGACAGTTGTTGGCAACTAACTGTGTAATGGGCTAAATCGGCTGCAAAGTTATGTTTTTCGTGTGACACGGCAAAAGATTACTCCCCTTTTTTGACGTGTAGGGCTAAATGTTTACCTTTGCAGGGTGATGAAAAGATTGTTCTTGACTTTGTCCGTGTTGCTCATGGCGGTCCGCTGTTGCGCCGGCGTGCCTATCGACACGCTTTTCGCCGGTATGCCCGGCCGTTTGCTCCCCCTGTTGAACCTGGACAACCGCTTGGATTGCCTGGACCTCTATAACAGTAAGATGAACGCCGAGGTGACCAATGTGTGGGGCGAACGCTCGCGCTTGACGGCCAAGACGGCCGACTATTTGCGGGTGGAGCTGAGCGCGGCCAGCCGGATGGAGCTCAAACTGCTCCCGTTGGGGAACGACACGGTCATCGGGCGCATCCATACGGTGCTGACGCCGGCAGCCGACAGCCGGGTGGATTTTTTCACTACGGCGTGGGAACCTTGGGGCGGTGTGCTCGTGGTGCCGCCCAGCGTGGATGAGTTTTGGATGAGGCCGGACACCGTGACTGAGGCACGTTTTGAAGAGTTGCGGCGGGCAGCCGGCGTGGCTTGGGTGGAGGCTGCCTTTTCGTCCGCAGGCGACACGCTGACCTATTCCCTTTCGCTGGACAACGTGCGCAGTGACTGGCGCGAGGAGATGCGCCGCTGCCTTCGCCCTGTGGCTTATCATTGGGACGGAACCAAGTTCGTGCGCTGACTGCCAGCCGTCCCGTAATTCCTGTCAGCCGTCCTGTTAAAACTGTCAGCCGACTTGTTTTTTCTGTCAGCCGTCCCGTTCGGGCGGTCAGTTGTTCCGTGTCCGCTCGTACGCTTCCACAGGCGTGCAGACGGCGGAGTGGACACAAAAAATGTACTTTCCGACAAAAAAACGTGCCTGCAAGTTTCTCCGAACGCAGCGGAATGCGTAATTTTGTTCCCGTAAAGAAAACCTTTAATAATTATAAGATTATGGTAAACTACAAAGAATTGGGCTTGGTCAACACCCGTGACATGTTTAAGAGAGCCATCAACGGCGGATACGCCATCCCGGCTTTCAACTTCAACAACATGGAGCAGTTGCAGGCTATCGTGAAAGCTGCTGTCGACAAGAAGTCGCCCGTCATCCTGCAAGTGTCGAAAGGCGCGCGTAACTACGCCAACCAGACCCTGCTTCGCTACATGGCAGAAGGCGCCGTAGAATATGCTAAAGAACTGGGCTGCAATCATCCCGAAATCGTGCTTCACCTCGATCACGGCGACTCGTTTGAGCTCTGCAAGAGCTGTGTCGACATGGGGTTCAGCTCTGTGATGATCGACGGCTCCCATCTTCCCTATGACGAGAACGTAGCGCTCACGAAGAAGGTTGTGGACTACGCTCACCAGTTCGATGTGACCGTAGAAGGCGAGCTCGGCGTCCTGGCCGGCGTTGAGGACGAAGTAGTGGCTGAACACCACACTTATACCCGCCCCGAGGAAGTCGTAGACTTCGTGACGAAGACTGGATGCGACAGCCTCGCCATCTCGATCGGCACCTCGCATGGCGCATACAAGTTCAAACCCGAACAGTGTCACGTGGATCCCGCTACGGGTCGCCTCGTTCCTCCTCCTTTGGCTTTCGACGTGCTCGACGGCGTAATGAAGGAACTCCCCGGCTTCCCCATCGTGCTTCACGGTTCTTCGTCTGTTCCTCAGGAAGAAGTGGACACCATCAACAAGTACGGAGGCAAGCTCGTGGCCGCTATCGGCATTCCCGAGGACGAACTGCGCAAGGCTGCCAAGTCTGCTGTCTGCAAGATCAACATTGACTCTGACTCGCGCCTCGCTATGACGGCCGCCATCCGCCGCGTCTTTGCAGAGAATCCCGCAGAGTTCGACCCGCGCAAGTACCTTGGCCCGGCTCGCGACAATATGCAGAAGCTCTACGAGCACAAGATTGTGAACGTCTTGGGCTCTGAGAACAAATTGGCCAACCTCGACTAATCGTTCTTAAAGAATAATAGAAAAGGCCGCATCCGTTTGGGTGCGGCCTTTTTGTGTATCTGCGACGTGGGTCGGGGGCATGGGGCAGAATGGGTCGGCTGACAGGATTTACAGGACGGCTGACAGTTTTAACAGGTCGGCTGACAGGAATTTCGGGTTGGCTGGCAGTCTGCCATGACACAGCACGGAGGATCACCCGTGCGGCTGTTGCCATCGCCAGAAGGTCATCAGCCAACTGTGGGGAAGCAGGCGTGACGCCCAATGCACGAGCCGGGGAAACGCGCCGCAGACCGACAATGTTTTTCCACGCTGTGCGTCGCTCCACGCTTTGGCTGCCACACGTTCGGGCGTAGTGATACCGACAAAGCGCGTCGGTGTGTGAGTCTTTCCTGCACTGGCCAAGGGAATGAAGTCGGTGTCCATCCATCCGGGGCAAACGGTCGTGACGCTGATGCCCCGGGGCGCGAGTTCGCGACGTAGTGCCAGGGAATAGCGCAGCACGTATGCCTTTGTCGCAGCGTAGACGCTCATTTCCGGAACGGGGAGGAAGGCGGCGATGGAAGCTATATTAATAATGTGTGCGCCGCGTTCCATGTGAGGGATGCACGCCACGCAGAGTGAGGTCAGGGCGATGCAGTTCAGGGCGAGCATGTCTGAGACTTCGGTCGGAGTGAGCGCCTCGCCCATGCCGAACTTGGCCATGCCCGCGTTGTTGATAAGGCAGTCAACGCGCAGCGGTTCTTCGGTCAGTCGCTTTTCAACGGTTTGCCGGCCAGCCTCCGTGGTGAGGTCGCAGCAGAGCGGGACGATGCGTGGCCCCGGCCGGTGGTCACTGGGTGGCGTTTCGGGACAGTGGCGGGCAATGACCCATATTTCGTCGACTTTGTCCGACTGGCGGAGCAGACTGGCGAATGCTGCGCCCAGTCCTCGTGAGGCTCCCGTGACGATGGCGATACTTTTCATCGTAGTGTTGTTTTCAACGGAGTACATAAAAGGCCGCCCCCATGGAGCGGCCTGTCTTCCTCGCAGGGCGTCTCAATCGCCCGGCATATCCCTGTCGGCATCAATCAGTTTGCCGTTTTTGTCAAATTCCAGTTCCCAACCGTTGCTCAGCTCAACCTCTGTGCTGTTCCGGTCTTTGCTGATTTTCATCACTTTGGCGTCTTTGTGTTTCGCCGCAACGAATTGTTTGACGACGGCGGGCAGAATGGCTGTCGGCACTCCGGCGGTGTTGCAGTCGACTTCTTCCCAGTTTCCTGAGCGGTCAAACTCAATTTTGTCGCCGTTCTCAAAGATGACGTCGTAGCCTTTCGAGAATCCTTCGGTCTCTTTGACCACCAGCATCACCTTCTGGCTTTTGAAGTGAGTGCTGATCAGCGTTTGGGCGGCCTGAGGGAGTTGGCTGATGTCGATGGGGCGTTCATTGTCGGCCTTGCAACCGGTCCCGGTGCCGAGCAAAAGCAGCAGGGCGAAAGTCCATTTCTTCATACAAGTGCGTTTTTAAGATTTAACAAAGGGTTTTGAGTAAGTGTCGGTGTGGCAGGCATTCCGCCCGAACCACACTGCAAATATAGTGCTTTGTTGGTAAAAATGGCGGCAGTCTTGT
>DVNY01000077.1 GCA_018714085.1 Candidatus Caccomonas pullistercoris | reverse complement strand
GGGGCGACACTTGTGTCGCCCGGACTACGCCCGCTCAGCCCGGCATCCATCGCCCGGTTCGGGCAAATGCGCCCGTCCACCGGGCGACACAAGTGCCGCTCCTACCTGCCCGGAGCAGCCGCCAGCCGAGCCGTCGGAACGAGTCGCCGACTTGTCCGAACGATCAGCCGACTTGTTCGAACAATCAGCCGAGCCGGTTCACCCCGCCCAGGGCACGGAAAAGGCCGGGCGCGGAACTTGGCGTCCGGGCCCGGCCTTACGGGATGAGCGGTTGCGGCTTACTTATAGCGCAGCCACTTGATCATTTCCTTGACGGTCGGCTTCTTGCCATACATCAGGATGCCGACGCGGTAGATCTTGGCCGAAATCCAGACGAAAAGGGCGGCCGTGGCATAGAGGATGACGATGGAGAGAATTTCCTGCCACAAAGGCACGCCGAACGGCACACGCACCAACATCACGATGGGCGACGTCAGCGGGAAGAGCGACGCCCAGAAAGCCAGCGGGCCGTCGGGGTTTTCCGCGCCATAGATGCCGGCATAAAGGCCGAAGATGAGAATCAGCACGACGGGCATCATGAACTGCGAGGAGTCCTCCTGCGTGTTGATGGAGGCGCCCACGGCGGCGAAGAAGGAGGCATAGAGCAAGTAGCCACCCACGAAGTTGAGCACGAAAATAAGGCCCATTTCGAGGAAGTTGAAGTTGCGCAGCGCCTCGATGGCTTCGGCGCCCTCAGACATCTCAGGCATCGGCGCGCCGGCCATAGCGGGCTCGGCCGGAGGGGTCACGCCGAACACGGCTCCGGCGATGGCCAGGATAGCCGCCAGCATGCAACCCCAGATGAGCAGTTGCAGGAAACCGACGAGGGCCACGCCGACGATCTTGCCCATCATGAGCTGGAACGGCTTGACCGACGAGACCATCAGCTCGACGATGCGGTTTGTCTTCTCCTCCACGACGCTGCTCATCACCATGCCCCCGTAGCTCATGACGAACATGTAGATAAGGAACATGAAGACCATGCCGGCTATCATGGCGATGACGTTGTTCGAGATGAGCTCGTTGCCCTCAGCGTCCCACTTCATGGTGCGCACCTCGAAGTCCGCGCCGACGTCGTCGATGATGCGGTCGAGTTCGGGTATCTGGTAGCGGGCCAGCTTGTCCTTGCGGATCTGTTTGCCAAGCACATCGTTGACAATGCGGGTGAGGTCGGGCGAAATCTCCTTGCTCGAGTAGATCGTGGCCGCCTCGGGGTGTTCGGCCAAGTTGTCGCGGATTTCGAGGATAGCCTCATAGTCCGAATCCCCAGTGCGCATCTCGGGCGCGATGTCGAGCACGGGCACGAATTGATACGACTCGTCGTTTGTGAACAGGTCGAAATAATTCCCCGTCCGGTCGATGACGCCCACGAGTTTCTGGTCCGAGTCCTTGATCGAGGCCATCCAGAGCGGCACGAAGACGAGCGCGGCCATCAGGAAAGGCGTCAGGATGGTCAGGATGAGGAACGACTTTTTGCTGACGCTGTTCATGAACTCGCGTTTGATAATGATCCAAGTCTTACTCATGGCTGTCGTTTTTAGGGGTTGCGCTCTCGCCGACCGTGCGGATGAAGATGTCGTTCATCGACGGCAGGCGCTCGGCGAAGTTCAGTATCTCGATTTGCGCGGCCAGGGCGGTGAGTAGTTCGGAGTTGGTCAGTCCCCCGCGTTTGCGCACCGTCAGGCGCGTGCCGGTGGGCGTCTCGTCAGTGGCGAGCACGTCGCAGGCCGCACAACTGGCCAAGTGGCTGCCCGGGGCGGCGAGGACATCGAACGTGCCGTCGCGGAAGCGGGCACGGATGGCGTCGACCTCGCCGTCGAGCACGACTTTCGAGTGGTTGATCAGGGCGATGCGGTCACAGATCTCCTCGACAGAGGCCATGTTGTGCGTCGAGAAGAGGATGGTGTGCCCCTTGTCGCGCAGTTCGAGTATCTCGCGTTTGAGCAGTTCGGCATTGACGGGGTCGAAACCGCTGAACGGTTCGTCGAAGATGAGCAGCTCGGGCTCGTGGATGACGGTGATGATGAACTGCACCTTCTGTTGCATGCCCTTGGAGAGCTCTTCGAGCTTCTTGCCCCACCACGGCATGATCCCGAACTTCTCGAACCACGCTTGGATGCGGCGTTTGGCCTCGTGGTAGCTGAGCCCTTTGAGCTGGGCCAGGTAGATGGCCTGTTCGCCGACCTTCATCTTCTTATAGAGGCCGCGCTCTTCGGGCAGGTAGCCGATGTGGTAGACGTCTTCGGGGCACGAGGGATGGCCGTCGAAGAGCACCTCGCCCGAGTCGGGCGCCGTGATGCGGTTGATGATGCGGATGAGGGTCGTCTTGCCGGCCCCGTTGGGACCGAGCAGGCCGAAGATCTGCCCGCGGGGCACCTGGATGCTCACCTCGTCGAGGGCGAGATGGTGGGCGTAGCGCTTCACCACGTTGTGAGCTTCAAGGAAAAAGTTTTCCATACTTATTATATATATGTGTAAGGGTGTTCGGTGTTACTCCGGCTGGCTGACAGGCGTGACGTCGTAGCCCGCTTTCTTCAAGAGGGCCAGCACACCGCGCGCGCCGCCGAGGTGGCCGGCGCCGACGACGAAGAGCGTCGGCCCTTCGGCCATGATGGCGGGCATCTTGGTGAGCCAGTCGGCATTGCGGCCGTAGATGAGGCGGTCGAGGTCTTCGGGGCGCGGGTCGCACGCCGTGTTTGTCTTCGCCTCGGTCAGGCGGATCATGCCTTCGATGTCCTGCCGCTCATAGAGGGCGGAGAGGCTGTCGGTCTGTTCGGCGTTCCACTCGACGTTGTTGACGAAGCACATCAGCTCCTCGGCTTGCCGTTCCATCGTCTTGCCTCCGAAGAGCACATCGATCTGGAAGTCGAGCGTTTCGAGGCCGCGCACCTTTTTCCCGGCCGCCTGCGCCGTGGTCTGGAAATAGGTGTCGAGCTGTTCCATCGGGTTGAAACCGGGATGGCGCTTGACGTAGAGCACCGTGGTCAGGTTCGTCACGAGCGCCGAAGGGCTGAGCTGTGCCAGCTGCGGCAGGGCGAGCCCGACGCCCATGATGGCCGTGGTCACGGAGTCGGCCTTGGCATAGTCGGCGGCGGGCAGGACGTCTTTCAGCGTCTTCCCGCCGGGCAGGGTCATGGCCGCCTGCAAGCGCTGCATGCCTGCGGGGTCGGTCATGGCGGCCATCTCGATTTCGCCGCACACCTGGGTGGCGGATTTCATGGCGTCGTCGAGGCCGGCAACGCGGTCCTTGATGGAGAGGGGCGAGAGGTGGTTCGTCCCGAAGACGTACGACGGGGCGCTGAGGTCTTTGCCCGAGATTTTCCACAGCAACTGGGCTTGCACACCCGCCCATCCCGTCATGACGAGGAGGGCGAGCGAAAGTAGTTTCTTTCTCATTTTATTTTAATCAGAAAAGTTAAGGTTGCACACAACGGGGCAGCCGCCCACACGCACAGGCGTGCGCGTCAAGAAGCCCACGATGGGGCAAAGTTAGCACATATTTGTTAAATCATGCCGCCAGCATGAAAAAAAGCCTTGAAGCGTGACAAAAATTCACGCCGGCGCGCGTTGTGGGAACGGGACGGCTGACCGTTTGAACGGGTCGCCGGCTCGTCGCGACGGTCAGCCGACCAGGCCGAACGGGCAGGCACGGGAAGAGGCAGACCGCCCCACAGCGCCTGCTCCCGGCTCCTTCACGAGAAATAAAACGGCACTCGGGAACGACGGCTCGAAAATCATGCAGCTTTTCGGCCGCCATTCCACTCGTTTGCACTATCTTTGCACATTGAATCATAACGACCTTTTATTTCAGACATTCATCATGGAGAATACGAAGCAGATAAAGACCGCCCTCGTGTCGGTCTTCCACAAAGACGGCCTTGACGCCATCCTCAGAAAACTGCACGAAGAAGGCGTGGAACTCCTCTCGACGGGAGGCACGCAGCAGTTCATCGAAAGCCTCGGCATCCCCTGCCGCAAGGTGGAGGACGTGACGACCTATCCCTCCATCCTCGGCGGACGCGTCAAGACGCTGCACCCCAAGATCTTCGGCGGCATCCTCGGCCGCAGGGACCTGGAAAGCGACCAGGCACAGATGGCGCAGTACGACATACCGGCCATCGACCTCGTCATTGTCGACCTCTATCCTTTCGAGGAGACCGTGAAGAGCGGCGCCTCGGAAGCCGACATCATCGAGAAGATCGACATCGGCGGCATCTCGCTCATCCGCGCCGGAGCCAAGAACTTCAACGACGTGGTCATCGTCCCGTCGAAGGCGGAGTACGGCCTGCTGCTCGACATCCTCAACCGCCAGGGCGCCCGCACCACGCTGGCCGAGCGCCGCACCTTCGCCACGCACGCCTTCGGCGTCAGCAGCCACTACGACACGGCCATCCACGCCTATTTCGCCGGAACAGGAAAGTAAACGCCAACGAGTAAACACGGAACACAGACATGGGACTCTTCTCCTTTACCCAAGAACTGGCCATGGACCTCGGCACGGCCAACACCATTATCATCAGCGACGGCAAGATAGTCGTCGACGAGCCTTCGGTAGTGGCGCTCGACAGCCACACGAACAAGATGATCGCCGTCGGCGAGAAAGCCAAACTCATGTACGAGAAAGCAGGCTCGGCCATACGCGTCATCCGTCCGCTGCGCGACGGCGTGATCGCTGACTTCAACGCCTGTGAGCAGATGATGCGCGGCCTGATCAAGATGGTGCACAAGGGCAACCGCCTCTTTGCCCCGCCCTCGCTCCGGATGGTCATCGGTGTCCCCTCGGGGTCGACCGAGGTGGAACTGCGCGCCGTGCGCGACTCGGCGGAGCACGCCAACGGCCGCGACGTCTACCTGATCTATGAGCCTATGGCCGCAGCCATCGGCATCGGCCTTGACGTGGAAGCGCCGGAAGGCAACATGATCGTCGACATCGGCGGCGGCACGACGGAGATCGCCGTGATCTCGCTCGGCGGCATCGTCTCGAACAACTCCATCAAGATGGCCGGCGACGACTTCACGGCCGACATCCAGGAGTACATGAGCCGCCAGCACAACATCAAGGTCAGCGAGCGCATGGCCGAACGCATCAAGATCCACGTGGGCGCCGCCCTGAGCGAGCTCGACGAAGCCCCGGAGGACTACACCGTCTACGGCCCGAACCGCATCACCGCCCTGCCGATGGAGGTGCCCGTCTGCTATCAGGAAATCGCCCACTGCCTCGAAAAATCGATTGCCAAGATCGAGACGGCCGTGCTGAACGCCCTCGAAAACACCCCGCCCGAACTCTACGCCGACATCGTGAAGAACGGCATCTACCTGACGGGCGGCGGCGCCCTGCTGCGCGGGCTCGACAAACGCCTGACCGACAAGATCAACATCCCCTTCCACGTGGCCGAAGACCCGCTCCACTGCGTGGCCAAGGGCACCGGAATCGCCTTGAAGAACGTAGACAACTATTCGTTCCTCATCAAATCGTAAGTCCGGACAGGCGCACCCGCCGCCTGCCCCCGAAACAGCCACGGACGGCGAACCGGCACGCCCGCACGCCGCATCCGTGGCTGCCACGATAGCCCCGAAGAGAAAGCATCAGCCCCATGAACAACCTGCTGGAGTTCCTCCGCAAATACTACCACTGGATCCTGTTCCTCGCGCTCGAAGCCGTGAGCTTCGTGCTCCTCTTCTATTTCAACACCTACCAAGGCAGCGTCTGGTTCACCTCGGCCAATCACGTCACGGCCAGCATCAGCCGCCTCTATGGCGACATGCAGGCCTATGCGCAACTGCAAACGGTGAACCGCGAACTGACCGACCGCAACATCCTGCTCCAACGACAGGTCGACGCACTGCGCGAGCGCTTGGCCGACCTTGACCACGACACGACGGTCACCGAACGCCTCGTGCGCGAAAGCCTTGCGGGCTACCGGCTCATCCCGGCCAAAGTGGTGTCGAACTCCGTGGCACGGACCAACAACTACCTCGTCATCGACCGCGGCGAACGCGACGGCATCAGGCCCGAGATGGGCGTCGTGGCCAGCGGCGGCGTGGTGGGCATCGTCTACTACACCGGGCCGCGCTACTCCCTCGTGCTGCCCGCCATCAACCCCAAGTCGAGCATCAGCTGCCGCATACGCGGCCACCGCTTTTTCGGCTACCTGGGGTGGGAAGGCGATAGCCCCATCCGCGCCTACGTGAGCGACATCCCCCGCTACGCCCGGCTCAAACCGGGCGAGGTGGTCGAGACGAGCGGCTACTCGTCCATCTTTCCGCCGGGCATCTTCGTCGGACGCATCCGCAGCATCGAGAACGCGCCCGACGGCATCTCGTACCGCCTGGACGTGACACTCGGCACCGACTTCGGGCGCCTGCGCGACGTGTCGGTAGTGGCCACGGAACACCGCGCCGAAATCGACACGCTGCGCGCCAAAGCCCTGCGGGCTGAATAATACGCACAAACACCCACCCCCGACTGCCCCATGATAGGCCTGTTCTTCCAGCAATTAAAGTGGTTCGTCCTCTTGACGCTCCTGCAAGTCCTGGTGTTCAACCACATCCACATAGCGGGCTACGCCACACCCCTGCCCTACGTCTACTTCCTCCTGCTGCTACCGTCCGACACTTCACGCGCCGCCCTGCTGCTGTGGGGCTTCGCCATGGGCCTGACCGTCGATACGTTCACCAACACGCCGGGCGCCGCCGCAGCAGCCATGACCCTCCTGGCCATGATGCGCCCCGGCCTGCTCCTGCTCTTCGGGCCGCACGACAAGGACGAAAACGCCTACGTCCCCTCGGCCGCCCTGTTCCATTGGGGCGCCTTTACGGGCTACGTGCTCATCTCCGTGCTGCTGCACGAGGCTGCTTTCTTCACGCTCGAAGCCTTCTCTTTCTTCAACTGGAAAGAACTGCTCATCAACATCGGAAGCAGCACGGCGCTCACCACCCTCATCGTCCTCGCGTTCGAAGGCATCCGCAGCAGCTACCGGTCAACCCCCGACATCTAACGACACATGGCCAAAGACATCCAGTTCGGCAACAGAAAATACGTCATCGGCGGGGCTGCGGTCTTCATCATCGTCGTCTACCTCATACGCCTGTTCACCTTGCAGGTGATGAGCGACGACTACAAGAAGAACGCCGACTCGAACGCTTTCCTCAAAAAGATTCAATACCCCTCGCGCGGCCTGATCATGGACCGCCGTGGCAAGCTGCTCGTCTACAACGAGCCGTCGTACAACATCATGGTCATCATGAAAGAGCAGCAGGGCGTGGACACGCTCGACTTCTGCCGAACTATCGGCATCACCGAGGAAGAATACGTCCAGCGCATGGCCGAAATCAAGGACAGGCGGAAAAATCCCGGCTACTCCCGCTACACGCCCCAGCTCTTCCTCGGACAGATCTCGCCCGAAGAGTTTTCCGTCTTCCGGGAGAAGCTGTTCCGCTTCAAGGGCTTCTCGGTCGAGAACCGCTCCATCCGTCACTACGCTTTCGGCGTGGGAGCCCACGTGCTCGGCGACGTGGGCGAAGTGTCCCAGAAAGACCTGGACGAAGACGAGGACGACTTCTACGAAGGCGGCGACTACATCGGCAAACTCGGCGTCGAACGCTCGTATGAGAAACAGCTGCGCGGCGAAAAAGGGATGCAGATCCTCCTGCGCGACGTCCACGGCCGCATCCAAGGGCGCTACCAGAACGGGCAGTACGACCGCGCCCCCGTGCCGGGGCGCAACCTCACACTGGGGCTCGACATCGACCTCCAAGCCCTGGCCGAGCGCCTTCTCGAAGGCAAGCGCGGCGCCATCGTCGCCATCGAGCCATCGACGGGCGAAGTGCTCTGCATGGCCTCGTCGCCGACCTACGACCCGCGAGGCATGGTCGGGCGGCTGCGCGGAAAGAACCACAAAAAGCTGAGCCGCCAGTCGGGCAAACCCCTGCTCAACCGCGCCATCATGGGGCAGTACCCGCCCGGCTCGACGTTCAAGCCCACACAAGCACTTCTGGGACTTGAAGAAGGCATCATCACACCCACACTCTCCTTCCCCTGCCACCACGGCTTCAACTACAAGGGGCTGCACGTCGGTTGCCACGGCCACAGTTCGCCCATCGCCCTCGTGCCCGCCTTGGGCACCTCGTGCAACAGCTACTTCTGCTGGGAACTATACCGCATGTTCAGCAACCGGCGCAAATACGCCTCCGTGCAGGAAGCCATAACCCGCTGGAAAGACTACCTCGTCTCCATGGGCTACGGCTACCGCCTCGGCATCGACCTGCCGGGCGAACGGCGCGGCATGATCCCCAACGCGGACTACTATGACAAAGCCTACCGCAAGCGGTGGAACGGCCTGACCGTCATCTCAATCGCCATCGGGCAGGGCGAGGTCACCGCGACCCCCTTGCAGATAGCCAACCTGGCCGCCACCATCGCCAACCGCGGCTACTACTACATCCCGCACGTGGTGCGCAGCGTGCAGGGCGCCCAGCTCGACTCCGCCTACCTCGAACGCCATTACACGATGGTCAGTCCGCGCTATTATAATTATGTCGTGGCCGGCATGCGGCGCGCCGTGCTGGCCGGCACTTGCCGGGGAGCCAACCTGCCCGACGTCGAGGTGTGCGGAAAGACCGGAACGGCCGAGAACCGCGGGCACGACCACTCGGCCTTCATGGGCTTCGCCCCGATGAACGACCCGCGCATAGCCGTCTGCGTCTACGTCGAGAACGGCGGATTCGGCGCCGAGTTCGGCGTGCCGCTCGGGGCCCTGATCATCGAACAATACCTCAACGGCCGCCTCTCGCCCGAAAGCGAAAAGAAAGCCACCCACTATCAACAGCACCACATCAGCTATGAATATGAATCTTGACAGGAAGCGGCGCAGCCCGCTGGCTACGGTCGACTGGTGGACGATATTCATCTACCTGCTGCTCATGGCATGCGGTTGGGCCAGCGTCTGCGGGGCCAGCTACGACTTCAACCACAGCGACCTCCTGAGCTGGACCAACCGTACCGGGAAGCAGTTGGCATGGATGGGTTGCTCGGTCGGGCTGGGCTTCGTGCTGCTGATGCTCGAAGACCGCATCTACGACACGCTCGCCAACCTGGCCTACGTGCTCATGCTCCTGCTCCTCTTTGTCACGCCGTTCATCGCGACGGACATCAAAGGCTCCTACTCATGGATCAGCCTGGGACCGGTCAGCCTGCAACCGGCCGAGTTTGCCAAGTGCGCCACCGCCTTGGCCGTGGCCAAGCTGATGAACCAATACGGCTTCACGCTCAAAAACTGGAAGGACTTCGCGCGCGCCGCAGCAGTGGTGCTCGCGCCGATGGTGCTCATCGTGATGCAACGCGAGACGGGCTCAGCCCTCGTCTACCTGGCCTTCTTCCTCATGTTCTACCGTGAGGGGATGCCGGGGTGCTTCCTCTTCGGCGGCATCGCGGCGGTCATCTACTTCGTCGTCGGCGTGCGTTTCAGCACGGTGCTCCTGCCCCAGACGCTCACGCCGGTGGGCGAGTTCAGCGTGCTCGTGCTCATCTGGCTCTTCACCGCCGGCATGGTCCGCACCTACTGCCCTGCGCGCCGCGTGCTCTGGCACATCCTCGGCTACGGCGGGGGCGCCATGCTGCTGGCCTTGCTCGTGTCGCTCTTCGTCGTGCCCTTCGACGTGGCCTGGGTGCAGCTGGCCGTGTGCGTCGCTGTCGTCGGTTACCTCGCATACACCGCCCTGAGCGACCGCCTTGTCAACTACTTCTACGTCGCCCTCTTCACGCTGGGCTCGCTGGCCCTGTTCTATTCCTCGGACTACGTGCTCAACAACGTGCTCGAACCCCACCAGCAGACGCGCATCCGCGTGCTCCTCGGCATTGAGGAAGACCCCACCGGAGCCGGCTACAACGTCAACCAAAGCATGATCGCCATCGGCTCGGGAGGCCTCGAAGGCAAAGGATTCCTGAACGGCACACAGACCAAGCTGAAATACGTGCCCGAACAGGACACCGACTTCATCTTCTGTACCGTCGGCGAAGAGGAGGGCTTCCTCGGCTCCGCCTTCGTGCTGGGGCTGTTCCTCGCCCTCATCCTGCGGCTCATCCACCTGGCCGAACGCCAGACCACGACCTTCGGGCGCGTCTACGGCTACTCGGTCATGAGCATCTTCCTCTTCCACGTGTTCATCAACATCGGCA
>DVNY01000076.1 GCA_018714085.1 Candidatus Caccomonas pullistercoris | reverse complement strand
CCCGCGTGCAGCCGGATTGTCGTGAGGCTGGTGAAGCTGCCGGTTGCCGGCGTCCCGCGCTTCGGCGTTCCGTCCGGGCGCTGTGGGGCGTGGCGCGGGAGCTATATATAATATGTGTATGCTGTCCGGACAGAGTGCGGTCGCCCCGGACAAAACGAGGCTCGGGAGGACGAACTCCGCCGTCCTCCCGAGCCGGATGCGTTGTGCGCCGGATGGCGTCAGCGCGCGATGCGCTTCTTCCGCCCTTGGATGTAGATGCCCTGTTCAGGCGCTTCGCCGAGGCGCCGCCCGCTGAGGTCGTAGATAGCGCCGTCGTCCACGGCTTGCGTGCCTGTGCTGATGCGGTCGATGCCGACGGGCTTATTGTCCAGCGTCCAGGTGTAAGAAACGAGGCTGTCTTCGAGGTAACAGTTCATCTCGTCTGCAAAGTAGTCGCTGTGGTGCGAACGCCAGGACGCGAGTGTTCTTTCCATGCTGAACGGGCCTTGTACGAAGCCCACGCCGTTGATCCACCACATCTTGACGGGATAGTGTGCCGAATCTTCGGGTTGCACCATAAGGCCGGGTACCGTCAAGTCGTTTCCATTGGCAGAATTGAGGGTGAATTGTCCCTGCCCGATGGCCGTGAGGTTGACCTCTTCCCATCGCTCGGCTCTTTCAAAGTCGGGGAGGCGGAACGTGGCTGTCTCGCCCGGTTCGAGGCCGAAGTCGTAGAGTAGTCCGGCGTCTGTTTGGCCCGGTGCGATGATGTAGACGCGGTCGCCTTCTTCGTAGAGACCGGCATAGTAGTGGAGCGGGTCGAGCGATTCAAGGCTGTCGCTGTTGCCGCGCTCTTCTTCATGGGTGAGGATTTTCTTGCAGAGCTGTTCGCCGATGAGTGTGTCGCCATCCACCGTGTAGATGCGGTACATGTCGGCGCTCCCGGTGTCACCGCCTAGTTTTCCTGCCACATTTACTTCCCATTTCTTCCCGTCTTGCAGGAAAGAGGTGGTCGCAGTCTGTGCCGACAGGCTGATGGCCATCAGACTCAGTGCGAGCATAAGTAATTTTGTCCGTTTCATACATTTTGTTTTTTGTAGGTTAGTGTGTGTTATTTCCCCGCCGAGCGGGGGGGAGAAAGTGTGCCATGTGCTTAGGGCGCGATGTGCTTTTCCCCGTTTTTGATGTAAATGCCCCTTTCAGGTGTTTTGCTGAGGCGCCGGCCGCTGAGGTCATAGATGGTGCCGCTGTCTGTGGCCTGTGTGCCGGTGTGGATGTGGCCGATGCCTACGCCTGACTCTTGGAAGCCTGTTTCAAAGACGATGCCTTTCTCCCTTCGACAAATCATATAGCCCGGGATGAGTACGCCTGCATCCTTAAAATAGTTGAAGTCGGCAGCCGTTTTGGGCTGCGCCCCTGTGCAGAATGGACCGTAAGCGTCACCGACGCCCACGAACCATTGGGTTGGCTCTCCCGCCAGTTCGCTTGCTGATGCTCCGCGCATGGTGAGCCGCACAAACGCCCTTTCCGTTCCCGGCTCGTCATCCGGGAACGCACCCGTCACGACGGCGCGTTCCGTCACGGTGAGCACGGTGTCTTTCGCCAGTCGGGCGTCGAGGTAGTCCACCAAGCGGAGCGTGGCCGATTCGCTCTCTTCGAGGCCGAAGTCGTAGAGCAGTCCCGCTTCGTCGCTGTCCGGTGCATAAAGATAGACGCGGTTGTCCTCTTCATATAGGCTGGCGTAATAAGTGGTGTCGGAATGGAGAACCGGTGACCCCTCTACAAAGTTGGAAGTGTAGATTTTTTTGCATACGTGTGAGCCTATGACCGTGTCTCCCTGCATGAAGTAGTTGACACCGCCAAAGTGCATTTGCCATATGCTTCCCATTTTGTGGTCAGAGACGAACACTGTCCACTTCTTCCCCTCTTCCACGAAAGGCAATATCGGCTTTTGCGCAGCTAGTGTTATGCCGATGAAAGAAAAGAGCAGTGCGTAGTAAAATCGTTTCATAGGGCAAAAGGTTAATCAATAGTTCCTTCAATAATTTCCAACGTAGCTCCTTTCGGCAGGTCGAAGTCAGACGCATTGCGGGTGGCGATGCGCCCGTTGTGGTCAGCGGTGTAAAACTGTTTCATATCCATAACAAAGATTTTAAGGGTTAATACTGCAAAGTTACGTGTTTATATGCTACGTTGTTCGGCTTAAGTGATGTTTTTCGGGGGGTGGTAAAGTGTAAATTGTGTTAATTATAAAAGGGCGCGCCGGTGGATTTGCATTGTGTCGGTCTGGCTTGTTCCGCCCGGTGGCTTTGTTCGCCATCGCAGTCGGCCGTCTGGCGGAAACGGGACGGCTGACAGGACGGACAAGCCGGCTGGCCGTCTCGCGTGGCAGGGCGTCCGCCGACGTCCCGACGCAGCCGCTATTTTCGGCGCGGACGGCGATTTCCGGCCCGGGGCTTTGGCGTGTCGGTGGAAATGGTTACATTTGCTCGCGTAAGCCCCGGCCGCCTTTCTCGGCGCGGCGCCCGGCCTGTCCTGACGGCGGCGGGGCGCAGGGGAGGAACGACTGAACATTAAACTCATAATAACATGGAAAATCAAGAGCTGATCAAGCAATGCGAGGCCAAGGCCCGCGAGTGGATGACGTCGCCCCTGTACGACGCGGAGACGCAAGCCGAAGTGCGCCGCATGGTCGAGAGCGAAGACAAGACGGAGCTCGTCAATTCGTTCTACCAGAACCTCGAATTCGGCACGGGCGGCCTGCGCGGCATCATGGGAGCCGGCACGAACCGCATGAACATCTATACCGTCGGGGCCGCCACGCAGGGCCTCTCGAACTATTTGAAGAAGAGCTTTGCCGGCCGCGGGGAGATTTCGGTGGTCGTCGGTTATGACTGCCGCAACAACAGCAGCCTCTTCGCCCAGACGGCGGCCAACATATTCAGCGCCAACGGCATCAAGGTCTACCTCTTCGAGGAGATGCGCCCCACGCCTGAGATGAGCTTCGCCATCCGCCACCTCGGCTGCCAGAGCGGCATCATCCTGACCGCCTCGCACAACCCCAAGGAGTATAACGGATACAAGGCCTACTGGGACGACGGCGCCCAGGTGCTCTCCCCGCACGACAAAGGCATCATCGACGAGGTGAACAAGGTGACTGTGGCCGACATCAAGTTCGAGGGCAACCCCGCGCTCATACAGACCGTCGGCGAGGACATAGACCGCGTCTACCTCGAACGGGTACACTCGCTCTCCATCGACCCTGACTGCATCCGCCGCCAGAAGGACCTGAGCATCGTCTACACTCCCCTGCACGGCACGGGCATGACCCTCATTCCCCGTTCACTGGCTCTCTGGGGCTTCGAGAACGTGCACTGCGTCGAGGCGCAGATGGTGAAAGACGGCAACTTCCCCACCGTCGTGAGCCCGAACCCCGAGAACGCCGAGGCGCTCACCCTGGCCCTGAAACTGGCCAAGGAGATCGACGCCGACATCGTGATGGCCTCCGACCCCGACGCCGACCGCGTCGGCATGGCCTGCAAGAACGACAAGGGCGAGTGGGTCCTTGTCGACGGAAACCAGACCTGCATGATCTTCCTCTACTACATCATCATGAACCGCAAGGCCCAAGGCAAGATGCAGGGCAACGAGTTTATCGTGAAGACTATCGTGACCACCGAGCTCATCCGCGCCATCGCCGAGAAGAACGGCATCAAGATGTATGACTGCTACACGGGCTTCAAATGGATTGCCCGCCAGATCCGCCTCGACGAGGGCAAGATGCAGTATATCGGCGGCGGCGAAGAGAGCTACGGCTTCCTGGCCGAGGACTTTGTCCGCGACAAGGATGCCGTCTCAGCTTGCTCGCTGCTGGCTGAGATTTGCGCCTGGGCCAAGGATCAGGGCAAGACGCTCTACGACATCCTGATGGACATCTACGTCGAGTATGGCTATGCGCTCAACAAGACGGTCAACGTCGTCAAGCCCGGAAAGAGCGGAGCCGACGAGATCAAAGCGATGATGCAAGGCTTCCGTGCCAACCCGCCGAAGGAAATCGCCGGTTCGCCGGTTGTCTGCACCAAGGACTACGCCGCGCTCACCGTGACCGGCGCCGACGGCGTGGCACAACCCCTCGACATGCCCGAGCCGAGCAACGTCTTGCAGTGGTACACCGAGGACGGCACCAAGGTCAGCGTCCGCCCCTCGGGCACGGAGCCGAAGATCAAGTTCTACATCGAGGTGAAAGGCGAGATGGGCTGCCCGAAGTGCTACGACAGCGCCCACGCCGTAGCCTTGGCCAAGGTCGACGCCGTGGCCAAGTCGTTGGGCCTCGACGCGTAGGTTGCGGACAGACGGACAGTTATTTGCCAGCGAGCTGCCCGGCGGGCGGCTCGCTGGCTTGTTATGGAAAGAAAAGCGATGAAGACGTATTGGTTTGTTTTCTGTAAGGACGAGTGGCTGCTCCGGCGCGGGGCGGATGGCGCGTATGCCGTCCCGTGCGGCGAGGAGCCCCCCGTGCGGCTCGAACCGTGGCACACGGTGCAGCGCTTGCCCGCGCTCGGCGGCGTGCCCTGCCGTGCGGTGCGCGTTGATGCGCCGGTCGTGGCCGAGGGGTGCGAGATGGTGGGGCTGCGTGCCTCGTTCGAGTGCGTGCCGAGGCCGTTCTATCTCATGGCCGGCAAGGGGCGTGAGCTGCTCTACTGGGACTCGGTCACGCGGTTCTGCGGCGTGTGTGGCGCCCCAATGGTCCGGCACACCGACATCAGCAAGCGGTGCTCCGTGTGCGGCAAGGAGGTGTGGCCCTCGCTGGCCACGGCCATCATCGTCCTTGTGCGGCGCGGCGACGAGGTGCTCCTCGTGCAGAGCAACAAGTTCCGCGGCGACTACCTCGGCCTTGTGGCCGGCTTTGTCGAGACGGGCGAGACGCTCGAGGAGTGCGTCGTGCGCGAGGTGCGCGAGGAGACGCAGCTCCGCGTCAGTGGCATCCGCTACTTCGGCAGCCAGCCGTGGCCCTACCCGAGCGGGCTGATGGTGGGGTTCTACGCTGATTATGCCGGGGGCACCTTGCGCCTGCAACGCTCGGAGCTGAACAAGGGCGGGTGGTATCGCCGCGACAACCTGCCGCCCATCCCGGGGCGCGTCAGCATGGCGCGCATGTTGCTCGATGCCTGGATGGAGGGCCGCCTCGACCGTGGGCGTCCCGACGGCGGCCTGCCTCTCGGCGACTTGACCGGCGCGGAGTGAACGCGCAGCTCCCCCTCTTATGCGAAAAAGGCCGCAACGCCATCGGTGCGTTGCGGCCTTCTTCGTGTGGATGCCCTGCGGGTCATTGCAGTCGCCAGCTCCTTCCGTCCCAGACCATGGGCTGGATGATTTCCTCGGTGGTGCTGTCGCCGTAGGTCACGTTGAGGAACACGTTGGCTGCCACTGTGTCTTGCACGACGACGGTGCGCGCCACTTCGACGCGCACCAGTCCGCCGTTCGCGGCGGCTTCCTCGCGGTAGTGCTGTTTGATGAGTGTCACCATCTGCTCACGATAGAACTCGGGCACGCTGTCGCACGACTCCATGCCTGCCACGAAGCCTGCGTAGTCGCCCGCGACGAGCTTGGCGTAGTAGGCCATGGCGGCGTCTTGCGGCTGCTCGTGGCGCGGCGTCGTGTCGCTTTTCCCGCACGCCGCAACCGTCGCGACGAGCAGGGCGACAGAAAAGACGAGGCCTGCGACAGGACGGACGGGTCGGCTGACGGGATTTCCGGGGACTGCGATCGTTTTCCTCATTTCTGACGGATAAAAATGTGCATCGGTGTGCCTTTGAAGTCCCAGCGTTCGCGGATTTTGTTTTCAAGGAAGCGCTTGTACGGTTCCTTGACGTATTGCGGCAGGTTGGCGTAGAACACGAACGAAGGTATCTGCGTGTCGGGCAGCTGCATACAGTATTTTATCTTGATGTATTTCCCTTTGATCGAGGGGGGCGGATAGGCCTCGATGAGGGGCAGCATCTCTTCGTTGAGCTTCGACGTGGAGATGTGGCGCTTCCGGTTGAGGTAGACGTTCTTTGCCGTTTCGAGCACGCGGAAGATGCGTTGTTTCGTCAGGGCCGAGGCGAAGACGATGGGGAAGTCCGTGAAGGGCGCCATGCGGCTGCGGATGGTTTCCTCAAAGTGTTTCATGGCCGTCTGGCTCTTGTCAGTGGCGATGTCCCACTTGTTGATGACGACAACGATGCTCTTGTGGTTGCGCTGTATGACTTGGAAGATGTTCATGTCCTGCGACTCGATGCCGCGGGTGGCATCGATGAGGAGCAGGCAGACGTCGGAGTTTTCGATGGCGCGGATGGAGCGCATCACGGAGTAGAACTCCAAGTCTTCGGTGACCTTGTTCTTCTTGCGGATGCCGGCCGTGTCGACGAGGTAGAAGTCGAAGCCGAACTTGTCGTAGCGGGTGAGGATGCTGTCGCGCGTGGTGCCGGCGATGTCGGTGACGATGTGGCGGTCTTCGCCGATGAAGGCGTTGATGAGGCTGCTCTTGCCCGCATTGGGCCGCCCGACGACCGAGAAGCGGGGGATGTTGTCTTCCTCGCCGGCCTGCGCCTCGGGCGGGAGCTTGTCGAGGATGGCGTCGAGCAGGTCGCCCGTGCCGCTGCCCGTCGCGGCTGAGATGCAGTAGGGGTCGCCGAGGCCGAGGGAGTAGAACTCCGCCGCACCGTAGCGGTCGATGTTGTCGTCGGTCTTGTTGGCCACGAGGACGACCGGTGTCTTCGTGCGGCGCAGGATTTCGGCCACTTGCGTGTCGAGGTCGGTCACGCCGTTCTTCACGTCGACCACGAAGAGGATGACGTCGGCTTCTTCGGTGGCGATGAGCACCTGTTTGCGGATTTCCTCTTCAAAGATGTCGTCGGAGTTGACCACCCATCCGCCGGTGTCGACCAGCGAGACCTCGCGGCCGTTCCATTCCGTCTTGCCGTACTGGCGGTCGCGCGTGGTGCCGGCCGTCTCGCTGACGATGGCCTGACGCGTGCCGGTGAGGCGGTTGAAGAGGGTCGATTTTCCTACGTTGGGGCGGCCTACGATGGCTATCAGATTTCCCATGGTTGTTGTCCTTTGTCGGAGGTCGGTCGTCCGGCTCCGGGTTATTGTTATCGGTTTTATTCGGGGTTATACCCGTATGCGTTGAGGCGCTGGGTCGAGTTACGCCAGTCTTTGTCGACTTTCACGAAGAGTTCGAGGAAGATGTGCTTGCCGAAGAACTTTTCCATCTCGCGGCGTGCCTCGGTGGCCACACGTTTGAGCGCGATGCCGCGGTGGCCGATGACGATGCCTTTCTGGCTTTCGCGCTCGACGTAGATGACGGCGTGGATGTGGATCTGCGTGTCGGTCTCCTTGAACTGCTCGACGACGACTTCCACGGCGTAGGGGATTTCCTTGGCGTAGTAGAGCAGGATTTTCTCGCGGATGATTTCGGTCACGAAGAAGCGCGCCGGCTTGTCGGTCCACTGCTCCTTGCCGAAGTAGGGGGGCGACTCGGGCAGCAGTTGCTTGATGCGGTCGAGCACGGGGGCGACATTGAACTTCGCCTTTGCCGAAATGGGGAAAATTTCGGCTTTGGGCAGCAGGCCGTGCCATTCGTCGACAAGTTTTTCCAGCCCTTTCTGGTCGGTCAGGTCTATCTTGTTGATGAGCAGCAGCACGGGGATGTCCATCTGCTCGACCTTGGCGAGGAATTCCTCGTTCTTCTCTGCTTTCTCGACGACGTCCGTCACGTAGAGCAGGACGTCGGCGTCTTTCAGCGCCGAGACGGAGAACGCCAGCATGGACTCCTGCAACTTGTAGTTCGGTTTCAGGACGCCCGGCGTGTCCGAGAAGACGATCTGGGCGTCGTCCGTGTTGACGATGCCCATGATGCGGTGGCGCGTGGTCTGGGCCTTGAACGTGGCGATCGATATGCGCTCGCCGACGAGTAGGTTCATCAGCGTCGACTTGCCTACGTTCGGGTTTCCGACAATGTTGACAAAACCGGCTTTGTGGCTCATGGTGCTGTGGTTCGGGGTTTTACTTAAAAGAACGCACCTGTGCGGGGACGGATGCGTTCTTATGGGGATGGGCGCGGGGCTTCCCGGCGAGGGGGCAGTCGCGCCGGTTCGGTTTACTTCTGCGGTACGCCGTCGTAGCCCCACTTCATGTAGGCCGCGCCCCAGGTGAAGCCTGCGCCGAAGGCCGTGAAGATGAGGTTGTCGCCCTTTTTGAGCTGCTTCTCGTAGTCCCAGAGGGCGAGGGGCAGGGTTCCGGCCGACGTGTTTCCGTAGCGCTGGATGTTCAGCATGACTTTCTCCATCGGCAATTCGAGACGATGGGCCACGGCTTCGATGATGCGGACGTTTGCCTGGTGCGGGATGACCCACGCGATGTTGTCCTTGTTGAGGCCGTTGCGCTCAGCGATGAGTGCGCTGGCGTCGCTCATGTTCGTGACGGCGAACTTGAAGACGGTGCGTCCCTCTTGGTGGAGGTAGTGCATGCGGTGGTCGATCGTGAAGTAGGAGGGGCTGCACACGGAGCCGCCGGCTTTCATGCAGAGGAAGGGGAGGCCTTTCCCGTCGGTACGGAGGAACGAGTCCTGCCAGCCGAGGTCTTCGGTCGTGGGTTCCACGAGGACGGCGGCTGCGCCGTCGCCGAAGATGGGGCAGGTGGCACGGTCCGTGTAGTCGACTACGCTCGACATCTTGTCGGCGCCACAGACGATGATGCGCTTGTAGCGGCCGCTCTGGATCATGCCGGCGGCGGCGTCCATGGCAAAGAGGAAGCCGCAGCAGGCGGCCTGCATGTCGATGGCAAAGGCGTTTTTCAGCCCGACACGGCCGATGACGATGGACGACGTCGAGGGGAAATGGTAGTCCGGTGTGGTCGTGGCGACGATGACGCAGTCAATCGAGTCGGGGTCGGCGCCCGTTTTCTGCAACAGCTGTTTCACGGCTTTGCGGGCCATGTAGCTTGTGCCTAAGCCTTCCTCGTTGAGGATGCGGCGCTCTTTGACGCCGATGCGGGTCATGATCCACTCGTCGTTGGTGTCGACCATGCGCGACAGCTCGTCGTTCGTCAGGACGTACTCAGGGACGTAGCCGCCGATGCCGGTTATGACTGCATTGATTTTTTCCATGGTGAGAGTTCTTGTGACACTTTACTTTTACCCAAAAAGGCTCACGGTGTTGACGATGAGCCTTAGGGGATTTGTGCTAACAGGTAGCTGCCGTTTTATTCGGCCACTTCTTTCACGATGGCCAGCTTTCCGCGATAGTAACCGCAGGAGGGGCAAACCGTGTGGTAGATGTGCCAAGCACCGCAGTTAGGACAGATGGCCAGCGTCGGGGCGACAGCCTTGTCGTGGGTTCTGCGTTTGAGTGTTCTGGTCTTCGATTGTCTTCTTTTAGGATGTGCCATTTCTGTTTATGCTTTTAGTTGTTAGTTCTGTTGTTATGCTTCGTTGTCTGCGGCGTGCAGGCGGCTGATCACCTCGGGGTCGCAGTCGTCCACGTCGTGGACGCGTTGAAGGGGGAGCGAGAGCTCGATGAGTTCGTAGAGTTCCCATGCCGCGTCGTAATAGCCGCCGTCGAGCAGGGTGATGCGTTCGTCGGTGGCCTCGCGGGCGGCCGGGTCGTCTTTCAAAATCCGCGTCTCTTCCACCGCTATGGGCAGCACGAGGTCGTCCAGGCAGCGGTCGCACGTCACGATGACCGTTCCGCGGATGGCGTAGGCGGCTTCGTAGGTGTCCGTGCCCGTGTGGCGCAGGGTCAGTTCCGCGTCGATGTCGCCGCCTTTGATTTCATCCTGCTCCAAGTTGTGGAAAAACTCGTCGTCAAGATGGAATGTGCGGTGCAGTGGGGCGGCCTTTACGCTTCGGGCGTTGATTTTGAAGTTATCCATTTCAGGCATAGCGGCTGCAAAGTTACTATTTTTTTGGATATTGGCCATGCTGCTTGTCTAAATCTTTCTTATTTCAGCGTTTATCTCTGTGGTGCGGCGGGCTGCTGTCTGCCAGGCTGTCGCGGTGGGGGATGCCGTATGGCGGGCGGGGCGTCCCGGCGCCCGGTGATTCAGGATTTTCTGTCGCAGTGACAGGTTTTTCTGTCAGCCGTCTCGTTGCGGCGGGTCGGCTGGCTGTTCGCGCTGCTTGTCCGGGGTGTCGGTGAGGGGCTGGACGGTGTGTGGCGTGAGGGGCGGCAGTGGGCGCGCCTGCCTCAGTCAAGGACGCGGTAGCGGGCGAATTTCAGCAGGAGGGCTTTCTCGCCGGCGGCGTCGAAGCGGACGGTGGCCTTGACGGTCTCGCCCGCCTCGTCGAGGCGGATCACTTCGCCTCGCCCGAAGCGTTCGTGCTCGATGTGTTGCCCGACGCGCAGGCCGCCCGCTTCGTCGAGGCTTTTCCCCGCTGCCGGGCGCGGCGTCGGCGCCATGCGGCTGAGGCGGCGGGTGCGGAGCGTGGAGAGCGGATTGGGCCGGAAGGCGGGTTCGGCCGGCCTGGGGGCGGGCTGGCGGCTGGCCGCAGCGTCCGGGCGGGGCGTGAAGGCGGCGTCCTCGCGGCGCAGGCAGGCCGGGTCGATTTCGTCGATGAAGGGGCTGGGCGTGCAGGTCTGGAACGAGCCGTAGCGGATGCGCGTGCGGGCGTAGCTGAGGTAGCAATAGCTCTTGGCGCGCGTCAGGGCGACGTAGAAGAGGCGCCGTTCCTCCTCCATCTCTTTGGGAAAGAAGCGGGCGTTGGCGTTGGGGAAGAGTTCGTCTTCCATGCCGGCCACGAAGACGGCCTCGTATTCCAGTCCCTTGGCGGCGTGGACGGTCATGAGCGTGACGCGCGGCGTGTCGTCGCGGTCGGTGTCGGCGTCGGTCAGCAGCGACACCTGCGAGAGGTAGTCGGAGAGGGTGACTGGTTCGCCTGTGCCGTCTTCGGCCGCCTCCTGTTCGTATTGTTTGATGGAGTCGGCCAGCTCTTGCAGGTTCTCTTGCCGGCTGAGGTTTTCGGCCGAGCGGTCGGCGTAGATGTCGTCGTGGATGCCGCTTTCCTTGATGATGCTGAGGGCGAGGTCGTAGGCCGTTTCCGTTCCGGCCATTTGGGTGAAGTGGTTGATGAGTCCGACGAACGAGGCCAGCCGTGCCGCCGTGCCGCTGTGGACGGCGACGCCGAACTTCGCCGGGTCGGCCACGACGTCCCAGAGTGGGGCGTCGGCCATGACGGCGGCGGCTGCGAGTTTGCGCATCGTCGTGTCGCCGATGCCGCGCGCGGGATAGTTGATGACGCGCGTGAGCGCCTCTTCGTCGTAGTGGTTCGACGTGAGGCGGAAATAGGCCAGTACGTCTTTCACCTCTTTGCGCTGGTAGAACGAGAGGCCGCCGTAGATGCGATAGGGTATGCTCAGCAGACGGAGCGCCTCTTCGAACGAGCGGCTCTGCGCGTTGGTACGATAGAGGATGGCTACGTCGCCGTATGCCAGTCCGCGCCTGTGGAGCGCCGCGATGGCTCGCGCCACTTTCTGTCCCTCCTCCTTGTCGCTCATGGCGGCCATGACGGTGATTTTCTCCCCGGCGTCGCGGTTGCTGTAAACGGCTTTCTGGATTTGCCCCTTGTTGTGGCTGATGACGGAGTTGGCTGCCTCGACGATGTGGCGCGTCGAGCGGTAGTTGCATTCCAGCTTGAAGAGGCGCGCGCCGGCGTACTGGGTGTTGAATTGCAGGATGTTGCCGATCTCGGCGCCTCGGAAGCCGTAGATGCTCTGTGCGTCGTCGCCCACGACGCAGATGCGCGATGTGGGGTCGGTGAGCTGGCTGACGATGCGGTGCTGGGCGAAGTTCGTGTCCTGGTACTCGTCGACAAGGACGTACTGGAAGCGTTCCTTGTATTTTTGGCAGGTGTCCGGATGGTCGCGCAGGAGCTGGTAGGTGAGCAGCAGGAGGTCGTCGAAGTCCATGGCGTTGGCCTGCCGGCAGCGCCGCTCGTAGCGGGCGTACAGGTCAGCCACGGCGGGCACTCCGTCCTCGCGGTCGCGTTTGGCCAGGCTGGCGTCGGCTGCGTAGTCGGTGGCCGTCATGAGGCGGTTCTTGGCCGACGAGATGCGTCCCCCGACGGCTGAGGGCTTATAGAGCTTTTCGTCGAGGTCCATTTCTTTGGCGAGGCTGCGGATGAGGCGCCGCGAGTCGTCCTGGTCGTAGATGGTGAAGTGCGGGTCGTAGCCTATGAGCCCGGCTTCGGTGCGCAGGATGCGGGCGAAGATGGAGTGGAACGTGCCCATCCATAGCCCGGCCGCCTGCTGCGCGCCGACGAGACGGGCGATGCGTTCCTTCATCTCGCGGGCAGCCTTGTTCGTGAACGTCAGCGCGAGGATGTGCCACGGCGCCAGTCCCTGCTCCATGAGGTAGGCGATTTTGTAGGTCAGCACGCGGGTCTTCCCCGAGCCGGCCCCGGCTATCACAAGCGACGGCCCGTCGCAGTAGGTGACGGCCTCGCGCTGGCTGTCGTTGAGTTCGTCTAAATAATTGGACATGCGAAAAGATGTTAAGCGGTTGGCAAAGTTACGCATTTTTCCCGTAGGAAAGTTGGGTAGCCTCTTCAAAGTCTTTATCTTTGCCCGCAGTTAAACAGAGGGGTGCCCGCCGTTTTCGCCGGGCTGAGATCATACCCTGTGAACCTGACGCAGGTCATGCTGCCGTAGGGATTGTTTTTCACTTTCCGCTCACAGACGTTTGTTTCCGCCACCCCTTATATATAATTAAAGGTGTAAGAAACATGATACCCGTACAATTCATTACGCACACGACGGAGCGTTACACTTATGAGGACGCCGCGCGCTTGGCGCTCGACGGCGGATGCCGCTGGGTGCAGCTCCGCGTGAAAGGGCCGGCCGACGACGAGGTGCGCCCGCTTGCCGAACGCGTGCTGGCGCTCTGCCGCGAGCGTGGCGCCACGCTCATCGTCGACGACCGTGTCGAACTGGCCAAAGCCATCGGCGCTGACGGCGTCCACCTTGGCCGTGAAGACATGCCCGTGGCCGAGGCGCGCGAACGCCTCGGCGAGGCCTTCCTCATCGGCGGCACGGCCAACACCTTCGACGACGTCGAACGCCTGTGCCGCGCAGGAGTCGACTACATCGGTTGCGGCCCGCTGCGCTTCACCACGACCAAAGAACGCCTGGCTCCCGTCTTGGGGCTCAGCGGCTATGCTTCGCTCATGGCGCGCATGGCCGAGGCCGGACTGCGCACACCGGTGGTGGCTATCGGCGGCATCACGCGCGCCGACATCCCTGCCCTCATGGCTACGGGTGTCCGGGGCATCGCCGTGAGCGGTGCCGTCCTGCGCGCGGCCGACCCTGTGGCCGAGATGGAATCCCTGTTACACGCTGACGAATAACCGTTTCTGATCATGGAAAATACGATGAAAATAACCTATCCCGGCAGTGAGAAAGTCTACTTGCCGGGGCAGCTCTATCCCGAGCTGCGCGTGGCCATGCGGAGGGTGAACCTGACGCCCACCGTGACGGTCAAGGACGGCCGGAAAGAGTATCGCGAGAACGCGCCGGTTTACGTCTACGACACAAGCGGCCCTTACAGCGACCCGGCGCAGACCATCGACTTGCGCCGAGGCCTTCCGCGCCTGCGCGAGCCGTGGATTCTTAAACGCGGCGGCGTCGAGCGCCTCGCCGAACTGACGTCGGAATACGGGAGGGAGCGGCAGGCCGACCCCTCGCTCGACGCGCTCCGCTTCGCCCACATCCGCCTGCCGCTGCGTGCCCTGCCCGGTGCGCGCGTCACGCAGATGGCCTGTGCCAAAGCCGGCATCGTCACGCCCGAGATGGAGTACGTGGCCATCCGAGAGAACATGAACTGCCGCGAACTGGGCATCGAGACGCACATCACTCCGGAGTTCGTGCGCGACGAAGTGGCCGCAGGCCGCGCCGTCATTCCTGCCAACATCAATCACCCGGAAGCCGAGCCGATGATTATAGGCCGCAACTTCCTTGTCAAGATTAACACAAACCTTGGCAACTCCGCCACCACCTCGTCCATCGACGAAGAAGTCGAGAAGGCCGTTTGGAGCTGCAAGTGGGGCGGCGACACCATCATGGACCTGTCGACGGGAAAGAACATCCACGAGACGCGCGAATGGATCGTGCGCAACAGCCCCGTCCCGGTCGGCACCGTGCCCATGTACCAGGCCATGGAGAAAGTGCACGGCCGCGCCGAGGACCTGAGCTGGGAACTCTATCGCGACACGCTCATCGAGCAGTGTGAGCAGGGCGTCGACTATTTCACCATCCACTGCGGCATCCGCCGCCACAACGTCCACTTGGCCGCCGACCGCCTTTGCGGCATGGTCAGCCGCGGCGGCAGCATCATCTCGGAGTGGTGCCTGCGCCACGACCGGGAGAGTTTCCTCTACGAGCACTTCGACGACATCTGCGACATCTGTGCCCAGTATGACGTGGCCATCTCCTTGGGCGACGGCCTCCGTCCCGGCGCCATCGCCGACGCCAACGACCGTGCGCAGTTTGCCGAACTCGACACGATGGGAGAGCTCGTGGAGCGCGCTTGGGCCAAAGACGTGCAAGCGTTCATAGAAGGGCCCGGCCACGTCCCTATGCACAAAATCCGCGAGAACATGGACCGACAGATCGAGAAGTGCCACGGGGCGCCTTTCTACACCCTCGGCCCCCTCGTGACCGACATCGCACCCGGCTACGACCACATCACGAGCGCCATCGGCGCTGCCCAGATCGGCTGGTACGGCACGGCGATGCTCTGTTACGTCACCCCGAAGGAGCACCTCGCCCTCCCGAACCGCGATGACGTCCGCACGGGCGTCGTCACCTACAAGCTGGCCGCCCATGCCGCCGACCTGGCCAAGGGACACCCCGGCGCGCAGGTGAGGGACAACGCCCTTTCGAAGGCTCGCTATGAGTTCCGGTGGAAAGACCAGTTCAACCTGAGCCTCGACCCCGACCGCGCTTTGCAGTACTACAAAGAGGCGCACTACGAGGACGCCGAGTTCTGCACCATGTGCGGCCCGAACTTCTGCGCCATGCGAATCTCGCGGCGGTTGAAGGACTGCGACAAAATCTGACCCAAAGAAAGAAAACCAAATCAGTCATCATGATAGAAATACAAGTATCCGAAGGTATCATCAGTACCTATTTCGAGAAGATGCGGCGTTGCCTCGACCTCGACGTCGCCATCGTGGGCGGCGGGCCGTCGGGCATCGTGGCTGCCTACTACCTGGCCAAGGCCGGATTGCGCGTGGCGCAGTTCGACCGCAAGCTCTCGCCCGGCGGGGGCATGTGGGGCGGTGCCATGATGTTCAATCAGATTGTCATTCAGGAGGAGGCGTTGCCCATTGTCAAGGACTTCGGCATCAATTATGCCCCTTACAGCGACGGCCTCTATACGATGGATTCCGTGGAAAGCACGTCGGCCTTGCTCTATCAGGCCGTTCATGCCGGCGTCACGGTGTTCAACTGCTATTCGGTGGAGGACGTCGTCTATAAGGACAACCGTGTGAGCGGCGTTGTCGTCAACTGGACGCCCGTCCTGCGCGAGGGGCTGCACGTCGACCCGCTGAACATCATGGCGCGTTGCGTCATCGACGGCACGGGGCACGACAGCGAAATCTGCCGCACGGTGGCGCGCAAAAATGGTGCCCGCCTGGCCACCGAGACCGGCGACGTCGTCGGCGAACGCTCGCTCGACGTGGCTACGGGCGAGGAGGAAGTGGTGCGCGGCACGAAGGAGATTTACCCCGGCCTCTACGTCTGCGGCATGGCGGCCAGCGCCGTGTCGGGCACACCGCGCATGGGGCCCATCTTCGGCGGCATGCTGTTGAGCGGCAAGAAGGTGGCCGACCTCATCATCGCGAAACTGAAAGGCTGAGCCGTCCCTGAGCGGCCGCAGCTTCCCCGAACATGCAGCCACCCGCCCGGTCAAAGAATCCGGGCGGGTGGCTGATTTTTTACGGGCTGCGTGACGGGAGATGCTGACGCAATGACAGGAATTTCTGACGCAGTGACAGGATTTCCTGTCGCACTGATCGTTCAGGTGGCGACGCATTGCATTCTGTTCGGACGGTTTCGTCGTTGGAGTCGTAGGTTATCGACATGAGCGCCTCGGCGTCTTTCGGGTTCAGGGGCGTAGAGGATGGTGCGCGTGAGGCAGTTTCCAGATTACGGCGCTTTTTCGTGCTGTGCGGGGTTACGTCCTCCCTTTCTCGGGAGCACGTACCGGCGAAATTTATTGCGTCAACCCTCCGTCCGTTCCGCCCGTTTCGTGTATCTTTGCCCTGCGGAGGCAGGATGTGGCTCGGCCAAGTCGGTGGGGAAAAGCACTCCACCGGTCTTGGTTTGGCGTGCGGGACTGTGCCGCGTCCCTTGCGGACAAACAAACTGCGAATCATGAAAATCGGTATCCTCACACAACCCTTGCGGGCCAATTATGGCGGCCTCTTGCAGTGCTGGGCCTTGCAGCAGACGTTGCTCAGGCTCGGCCACGAGGCTTGGGTCGTTCGCCGCGAAGAGCCCGACACGAGCCACCGTTTGGCTGGCTGGCTGCGCCGTCAGGCGGCCAATGCCGTCAAGGCCGCCACGGGGCGGACGGGGGTGAAGTGGGTCTGCCGCAGCGAGGAACAGCTGATTTTTGAACATGTGCGCCGTTTTGCTCGGACCTATGTCCAGCCGCAGACGCCGCCGCTCCATGACAGTGCTGCCCTGCTGGCCGATTATGAGGCCCGGCGATATGACGCCTATGTGGTGGGGAGCGACCAAGTGTGGCGGCCGTCGTACATCGACGGTGTGACGGACTATTTCCTCGGCTTCCTGCCGGGCGGGGCGAGGGCACGCCGGGTGGCCTACGCCGCCTCGTTCGGCACGGATGAGTGGGAGTTCGGCGGGGCGTTGGCGGAGCGGTGCCGCTCCCTGGCTCTGCGGTTCGACGCTGTTTCGGTGCGCGAGCAGGGCGGGGTGGCCCTTTGCCGCGAGCGTTTGGGCGTCGAGGCCCATCAGGTGCTGGATCCGACCCTCCTGCTCACTCCGGCCGACTATGAGGCACTGGCCCGCGACGAGGCGGCTCGCCTTTTGGCGTCGGGCGGGTTGGCTGACGGCGCAGAGGCGCCCTGCGCGGAGGGCGTGATCCCGTCACCGGCGGCCGAGCGCGTCGTGGCGGACGCCTTTGCCCGCCCTCTTGCGGACGCGGGCGAGGGCAGGAGGGGCGGCGGACGCCTTTTCTGTTATGTGTTGGACCGTTCTGCTCCGGCCGAGGCTCTCTGCCGGGAGGTCGGGGCGCGTTCGGGGCTGACGCCGGTCAGCGTGCTGGCGCGCGCCGAGGGTTCTGTGCCCTGCGGCACGCCGACGTCCGACATGATCCATCCCCCCGTGGCGGCATGGCTGACGTCCCTCAGCCGGGCCGACGCCGTCCTGACCGATTCGTTCCACGGCTGCGTGTTCGCCTTGCTCTTTGGACGTCCTTTCGTCACGTGGGGCAATGCTGCCCGGGGACAGGCACGTTTCAGCTCGCTGCTCTCGCTCTTCGGCCTCGAAGACCGGATGATGGGCGGCGCAGACGCTGCCGCAGTGGCCCGCCGGATGAGGGAGCCCATCGACTGGCAGCGCGTGAGCGAGGTGCTCCATGCCGAGCGGAAGCGGTCGGTCGGCTTTTTGAGCCAGGCGTTGGCTGAACCTTAGGCGTCTGCCCGGTTGTCCTGCTCTCCGGTGACCGTCCCGACGGCCGCCGTTCCCGTTTTTCCTGTCACTGCTTCCGTTTCTCCTGTCGCTGTTCCTGTTTTTTCTGTCACTGATTCCCGCTTTCTTGTCATGTGGTTGGCTGTGGGGGCTGTTGCGTTGTGTGGCTTTCTCGCAATTGCACAATGGTCGGAAAAAGTGTGTAAAATTGCGGCTTGCCCCGGCAGAAAAAACTTTCGTATTGGTTGTATTTTGAACTAAACGGGCAGTTTGATGTAAGGGTTTGATAATGAAATTAATAGCTCTTTTCTGTGTGCTTGGCGTTAGTTTACGTTAACTTAATAAACTGTTAATTTCGCTGCATGGCGAAGCAGAAAAACGGATAGTATTAACTTTGCGTGCACAAAGAGAGAGCAATGTGCAAAGATTATCGCGAGATACGCCAGGACATCACACAAGGACGCACGGCCGAGGCTATGGAGAAGTTGGACGCCGCGCTGGTCAGCCGGCCGGCCGACGCCACGCTGCACTACCTGCGGGGCAACGTCTTCCGCAAGCAGGGCCGATGGTCCGACGCCATCAACTGCTACCTGGCAGCCGAGGCCATCGATCCGGAGAGTCCTGCCGCCGAGGCGCGGGCTATGCTCGACGACATCTTCGCCTTTTACAACAAAGACATGTATAACCAGTAAAAACGGTGAAAGAATGAGTAAGATGAGAGGAGCCGTAGTCATCGACACCGACCGCTGCAAAGGGTGCAACCTTTGTGCCGTAGCCTGTCCGTGTGGCGTCCTGGCCCTGTCCGTGCGCGCTGTGAACCATAAGGGATACCCCTACATGGAACAGCCCCACGCCGAAGCTTGCATCGGGTGTGCTTCGTGTGCCGTTGTCTGCCCCGATGCGTGCATAACCGTTTACCGAACCAAAGAAGCGTGACCATGCCAGAAAACGAAGAAGTCCTGTTGCTCAAAGGCAACGAAGCCATCGCCCGCGCCGCCATCCGTTGCGGATGCGACGGATATTTCGGCTATCCCATCACGCCGCAGTCGGAAGTGCTTGAAACGCTGGCCCTGCTCAAACCGTGGGAGACGACCGGCATGGTCGTCCTGCAAGCCGAGAGCGAGGTGGCCGCCATCAACATGCTCTACGGCGGAGGCGGGTCGGGCAAACGTGTGATGACCTCGTCGTCGAGCCCCGGCGTGGCCCTGATGCAGGAAGGCATCAGTTATATGGCCGGCGCCGAAATTCCCGGATTGATTGTCAACGTGCAGCGCGGCGGTCCCGGTCTGGGCACCATACAACCCAGCCAGAGCGATTATAACCAAGCCACACGCGGCGGCGGCAACGGCGATTACAACGTCGTGGTCCTCGCGCCGGCCTCCGTGCAGGAGATGGCCGACTTTGTCGACCTCGCTTTCACCTTGGCTTTCCGCTACCGAAACCCGGTGATGATTCTCTCGGACGGCGTCATCGGCCAGATGATGGAAAAGGTGGTGCTCCCGCCCGCCAAGCCCCGCCGCACGGAAGCCGAGATCGCAGCCGAATGTCCTTGGGCTGCCAACGGCCACGGCCTGCGCAGCCGCAAGCCTAACATACTCACGTCGCTCGAACTCGACCCGGCCGAGATGGAGAAGAAGAACCTGCGCCTGCAAGCCAAGTACCAGCAGATCCGCGAACGCGAGGTGCGCTATCAGACCGTCGGTTGCGACGACTGCGATTATGCCATCGTCGCTTTCGGGTCAGCAGCCCGCATTTCGCAAAAAGCCATGGAGCTTGCGCGCGCCCGGGGCATCCGCGTGGGGCTTTTCCGGCCCGTCACGCTCTGGCCGTTCCCCGAGCGGGAAGTAGCCGCGCTCGCCGCGCGCGTCAAGGGCATCCTTGTGGTCGAAATCAACGCCGGGCAGATGGTAGTCGACGTCCGCCTTGCCGCTGCCGGCCGTGTCCCTGTTGAACACTTCGGACGCTTGGGCGGCATTGTCCCCGATCCCGACGAAATCGTCGACGCCCTCGTCACCAAACTCCCACACGCATGACGACGCTCCCGAACGACGACATCCCTGGCTACATCCGGCCGCCGCGCCGCCGTCCTTCGGCCTATCGCGATCCGGAATTCCGCACGGTGCGCAACTGGCTGAACATCGTCTTTATGCTCGCCTGCATCGCCACGGTCGTGGTCTATTTCACGGCGACGGGACCCTCGGGCCGCCTGTGGTTCATCGGGATGGGCATGGCCGCCGTGGCCGTCAAGATGGTGGAAGTCGTCATCCGTACGCTCACATACACCCGACGCCATCACGGACACGCCCGCGACGACGAAGAAGACTGACATAAACTCACACGAATATATGACAAGAGAAGACATCATACGGCCTGAGAACCTCGTCTACGCCAAGCCTGCCTTGATGAACGAACAGGCCATGCACTATTGTCCCGGCTGCTCGCACGGCGTCGTGCACAAGCTCGTGGCCGAAGTGATCGAAGAGATGGGCATGGAAGAACGCACCATTGGCGTCTGCCCCGTCGGGTGTGCCGTCTTCGCCTACCGGTATCTCGACATCGACTGGGAAGAGGCCGCGCACGGCCGGGCTCCCGCGCTGGCCACAGCCTGCAAGCGCCTCTGGCCCGACCGTCTCGTGTTCACCTACCAAGGCGACGGCGACCTCGCCTGCATCGGTACGGCCGAGACCATCCACGCCCTGAACCGCGGGGAGAACATCACGATCATCTTCATCAACAACGCCATTTACGGCATGACGGGCGGGCAGATGGCTCCCACCACCCTCATGGGCATGAAGACCGCCACGTGTCCCTATGGCCGCGATCCACACTTGCACGGCTATCCCCTGCACATCAGCGACATCGCCGCCACGCTCGAAGGCACCGCCTACGTCACGCGGCAGAGCGTCGAGACCGTCGCCGCCATCCGCCGCGCCAAGAAAGCCATCCGCCACGCGTTCGACAACTCCATGCAAGGACGCGGGTCGAACTTGGTCGAAATCGTGTCGACCTGTTCGTCCGGCTGGAAAATGACACCCGAGAAGGCCAACCGCTGGATGGAGGAACACATGTTCCCCTATTATCCCATCGGCGACCTGAAAGACAAATAACTCCCGCAATCCCCACGACCATGAAAGAAGAGATAATCATATCCGGTTTCGGCGGACAAGGCGTCCTCTCAATGGGAAAAATCCTGGCCTACGCCGGCCTGATGGAGGGCAAGGAGGTTACGTGGATGCCGGCCTACGGCCCGGAACAGCGTGGCGGCACGGCAAACGTCACCGTTATCGTCAGCGACGAGCCCATCTCGTCGCCCATCCTCAGCCGCTACGACACGGCCATCCTCCTCAACCAGCCTTCGCTCGAAAAGTTCGAACCAAAGGTGCGTCCCGGCGGCACACTCATCTATGACGGCTATGGCATCGCCGCCCCCCCGACGCGCACAGACATCGAGGCATGGCGCATCGACGCCATGGACGCCGCGGCTGAGTTGAAGATGATGAAGTGTTTCAACATGTTCGTCCTTGGCGCTCTCTTGAAGCTCCATCCCATCGTCTCGGTCGACAACGTGATGCAGGCGCTGCGGAAGACGTTGCCCGAGCGCCACCATGACCTGCTCCCGCTCAACGAGCAGGCCATCCTCAAAGGCATGGAACTCGTGAGACGGCAGTGAAGAAAACGCAATCGAAGCAAAACGCAAGAGGCTGTGTGCGGTGTGCATGCAGCCTCTTGCGCTTGTTGCATGGGGCAGGGGGATCCGTCCCTTCTGTCGCCGTTCCCGTTTTTTCTGTCGCCGTTCCCGTCCGTCCTGTCGCAGCATTTGTCCGTCTTGTCGTTCTGTGCATCATGGCATGGACGTCGTGCGCCTTGCCCGCCGGGGGCCAGGACGCCTCCGTCGCGTGGGACGAGTTTGCCGCCCGCTACGCGTTCGACTTCGCTTCGCGCGAGGAGGCTGGCGGGATGTCGGTCGAGGAGCAGCTGGAACAACTCTATGTCATCCATCTTGCCCCTATGGACCTCAACACAGCCGGGCGCGACGACCTGTTGCAACTGCCGTTCATCGACGCTGCGGCTGCTGACTCGCTTCTTGCTTTCCGCGAACGCCACGGACCCTTTCGGAGTTTGGGCGACCTCCAATTCGTACGGGGATTGGACTACCGTGCGCGCGAGTGGCTCCCTGTCTTTGTTTGCTGTGCTGCTCCGGCTGCGTCGCGGCCTTCCGTGCGCGAGCTCCTCACGCAGGGCCGCTGGGAGGTGAACGGCCTGCTCGGCGTGCCCCTTTACCGCCGGGCTGGCAATCGCAGCCATAGCGCCGACGAATTGGCAGAATATCCCAACCGTCAGTATTTGGGCAATGGCCTGAGCCATACGCTGCGCCTTAATTACAGCGCCGCTGGCCGGTTGGATTACGGGCTGAAATTCGACAAGGATGCCGGTGAACCCTTTGCCCGGCGGGGCAACCGGCCTTACGACGAATATGCGTTTTATTTCACCTTGCATCCTGGCGGACGCTGGCGCGATGTCGTGGCGGGCGACTATCGTGTGAACGTGGGCGAAGGCCTGCTGCTCGGCAACAGTTTCATGGTCGACAAGGCCAGCGTCGTGGCGGCCTACCGCCCGCCCGTGGCAAGGGTCAGCCCGACGCTCTCTTCGGGGGGAGCCAACCTGATGCGCGGCCTCGCCGCGACATGGACACACGGCGGCTGGGCGTGGAGCGCTTTCGCCTCATACCGGAAAACGGATGCCAACCTCGACACCGCTGGTCGCGTCACCTCGTTGAAGACCGACGGCTACCACCGCACGCCCCTCGAACGTTCGAAGCGCCGCAACCTCGGTGTGACGGCCGCGGGCGGTGCCGCGGAGTACGGGCAGGACGACTGGCGCGTCGGAGTGGCCGTGACGGCCATGTATTACGACCGCCCGCTCGCGCCACGCAGCGCGCTTTATTCGCGCTACTATCCCCGCGGGCATTGGCTGGGCGGCGCCTCAGCCTATTACGGCGTGCGTCTTGGCCGCTGGGCCTCGCGCGGCGAGGTGGCTGTCGACCGCTTGGGGCATGTCGCCCTCGCGGGCCGCCTTTCGTGGCAGGCTTTGCCCGACTGGCGGCTGGCCGTGGCAGGGCGCAAGCTGACGGCACGTTTCGCCTCGCCGGCAGGGCAGACGTTGCAGGAAGCAGGCCGCGTGGCCAACGAAGAAGGCGTGCTCGTCGCCTCGCAGTTCCGCCTGCCCGGCGGCGTCGAGGGCGAGGCCTACGTCGACCTTTTCCGCTTCCCTTGGGCCACGTACCGCGCCTCGCAACCCTCGAAAGGCATGGAAGCCTCCGCCGCGTTCTCATACCGGCAGGGTAGGAGGCGGACGTGGACGCTGCGTTACCGCATGAAGACGAAGCAGCGCGACGTGACGGGACACGATGGGTGGATGGAGTTTGTCGCGACTCATCGCCTGCGGCTGGCTGTGGAGCAGGCGGCCCGGCGGTGGACGTGGACGGCGGCGGCCGACGGTGCCATGCAGCGGCGGCAGACCGGCGCCGTCTCGCTCGGGACGATGGTCAGCGGCCGCGTCGCGTGGACACCGGAGCGCTGGCGCCTGGCGGCGATGGGGGCGTTGTTCTTCACCGACGATTACGCCACGTCGCTTTCCGTCTATCAGCCCGGCTTTGCCCAGACTTTCGGTTTCGTGCGGGGATATTATCACGGAGCGGCAGCCGCTTTGCTGGCCGACTGGCAGCCCATCGCCTCGCTGCGCGTCGGCCTGCGTTACAGCCTGACGGCCTATTTCAACCGCGACGTCATCAGTTCGGGCACGCAACAAATCGACGCGCCCACGAAGAGCGACCTGCTCTTCCGCGTGGCGTGGAAATTTTGAGGGGGGAAAATCTTATGTCAACTGCCAAGGCGTAGCATGTGGCGCCTTGACTCTTTTTATGGTGTAACGAGTTGGTGATTTTCGCATTGAGGCCATTTTGACCGACGCCTCCTTGTCATGGCCGCGAGCCGCGGCAGGTGTGCCTGTCGCGCAGGGTGTTATCTTGGCCGGTAGTCCGGGTTCGGTTCGAGCTCGGGCAGGCGGATGGTGAGCCCTGCGGGGATGTCGTCGGGGTGCGTGATGTGGTTGTGCTCGATGATGTAGCGGGCATAGCCGCGGCTGCCGTAGACGTGCTCGGCGATGGTGCGGAGCGTTTCGCCCTGCGAGACGACGTAGGTGTCGCGTGTGCCGGTGATGATGTACTTCTGGTGGCGAGGGGCGGTGCGCTTGCGCCGTTGCGTGGTGGCTTGGGTGTTTTTCTTGCGTGTTTGGGTGTCGGTTTGAGGCTGCTTCTCCTGAGGCGCCGGGCGCGCTGTGGGCTGTGCGCCGGAGGCGGCGGGGCTTGTGGCGACCGGGGCCGGAGGGGTGGGGGCGACGGTGTCGGCCGGGAGGGCAGCTGTGTCGCGTGGGGCGGCTGCCGGGCGCAAGGTGTCGGCGGGCACTGGCGTCGCCGGTGCGGCGGGGGCGGGCGGA
>DVNY01000007.1 GCA_018714085.1 Candidatus Caccomonas pullistercoris | reverse complement strand
GGGGCGGTGGATTGCGGTTCGGTTGCGGCGGTTCGGTTGTGCCCCGCCGGGGCACCGGGCGTCACAAGTGGCGCCCCTACGTTTCGCCGCCGCAATTTCATCGCCGCAGTTTCACCGCCGTGTTGTCCCCGGCGGACACCGCCACGGGTCATTTCCGGCGGCTGTGCTTGTGCTTCTTGCCGTAGCCGTAACCGTAGCCGTAGCGGCCGTAATAACCATAGCCGTAGCCGTGGCCGCCGTGCTCCACGCCGTTCAGCACCACGGCCATGTTGCGCAACTTGTGCTCCGCATACAGGCGCTCGATGTCGGGCAGCTGGCGACGGTCGAGCCGGCCGGCACGCACCACGAACAGCGTCAGGTCCGCGATGCGGTTGGCGATGCTCGCGTCGGCGATCAGGCCCACGGGGACGTTGTCGGCCACCACGTAGTCATAGCGCGAGCGGAGCTCCGACACCAGGGCGTCGAGGCGCTCGTCCATCAGCAGCTCGGCAGGGTTCGGGGCCACCGCGCCGGCCGGCACGATGTCGAACGGGTCGAGGTGCTGGATCACGTCGTCCACCGTCAGGGACGGGTCGGCAAGGTAGTTCGTCACGCCCACGTGGCCCGCACCGAAGTGGCGCGACAGCGTCCCCTTGCGGATGTCGAGGTCGAGTAGCACCACACGCTTCTTCGCGTAGGTCAGGCTCAGAGCAAGGTTGCGCGCCACGAACGTCTTGCCAGCGCCCTCGTTGAACGAGGTGAAGGTCACCACCTGCTGCGACGAGCCCTTGCGGGACATGAAGGACATGTTCGTCCGAAGCACGCGGAAGGCCTCCGACACCGCGCTGCCGCCGTCGGCCTCGCCCTCGGTCAGGTCGGCGCCCTTGCGCTTGCGGTCGTAGGGGATCGTGCCCAGGAACGGAACCGTCAGAGCCCCCTCGATCTCCTTGCGGCTGCGCACGCGCGTGTCCATGAACAGGATGCACAGGAAAACCACGCCCGGAAGGGCCAGGCCCGAGAGCACGCCGAGCGCCAGCATGCGGTTGCGGTTCGGCGCCACCGGGCCCGCAGGGCCGTCCGCGCTGTCGATCACGCGCGCGTTGTTGTCTGCCATCGCCTGCGACAGCGCGTTCTCCTCACGCTTGTTCAGCAGGTAGAGGTAGAGGCTCTCCTTGATCTTCTGCTGGCGCTCGATGGAGAGCATCTCGCGCTCCTTGCGGGGGATCGACAGCACGCGGCCCTGGGCGCGGCGCTCGCGGGCCGCCGCGTCCTGGCGCTTCACTTCGAGGCCGGCGATGAGGTTGTCCACGGCGCGGACGATGCCCTGGCGCATGGAGTTGAGCGAGCTGTTGAGTTCGAGGACGACGGGGTTGCTGTCGCCGCTCTCGCTGAGCAGGCGGTCGCGGCGGAGCTTGGCTTCGTTGTAGAGGCCGATCTGGTTCTCGATGTCGAGGCTGCTGATGCCCGTGTTCGAGGGGATGAGGCCCGTCTCCTTCGACGGGTCGGTCAGGTAGTCGCGGATGTACTGGGCGAGGCGAAGCTGGGTTTCGAGCTCAAGCGCCTCGGTGCCGTACTTCTGGGCGTCGCCCATGGTGTAGCCCGTCGTCGCGCCGAGGTCGACCACGAGGTTGCTGCGCTTGAAGTCTTCAAGCTCCGTCTCGACGCCGCCGAGCTCGCCCGAGATGATGACGAGCCGCTCGTTGATGAAGTCGGCCGTGTTGACCGCCACCTGGTTCTTGTCGCGGATGGCTTCCTCGTTGTAGACCGTGATGAGCATGTCGATCACGTCCTCGGCGCGCTGGGCCGAGTTGTCGCGGATGGAGAGGGTCAGGATGGAGGATTCCTCCTCTTCCTGCCGGACGCCGATGGCGCTGCGGTAGGAACCCACCACGGACGCGAGGGGCATCTTGCGCACGGACACGGGCGCCTGCCACGAGGGGCCGAAGAAGTGCGTGGGCGTCACCACCACGCGCTGGCCCGGGCTGACGGTGACGGTGTCGCCGAGGCGCACCGTCAGGCTGCGCCCGCCGGCCGCGTCGCCGAAGCCCGAGAAATCGGAGAGGACGACGCTCGACTTGTCGCGCGGCGTGACGGTGAGCGAAAGGGACGCCTCGTCCGACGCGCCGGGGAAGCGCACGGCCACGGGCGACGAGGTGTAGAGCTCCGTGCGGCGAAGCCCGTCCTGGACCGTGTAGCTCACGTCGGCATGGAGACGGCGCACCACCTCGCCCAGGAGCCGCTTGGAATGGAATTGCAGGATCTCGTTGGCCACGTTCACCTTGTTGATGAAGTTGTCAAAGCGGTCGAGCCCGGCCGTCGACGTCTTGCTCGAGGGGTCCTTGATGATCACCGTCGCTGACCGGTAGTAGACAAGGGGCGACTTCGCCCAATGGTACCACGACAGCCCGCCGAGGACGGCCACCGACAAGAGGAACCACTTCCACTTCGAGGCCAGGTAGAGGAACACGTCGGCAAGGTTCACGCCCTGCTCGCCCTTCATGGGCGTTGTCTCGTTCGTTTGCATGTGTCTTTCGTTTCGTTCGTTCTT
>DVNY01000075.1 GCA_018714085.1 Candidatus Caccomonas pullistercoris | reverse complement strand
CCTTTTCATAAGGTAAGGCGGCACTCGGGAAAGTCCAGATGAGTTTCCTGCGTCAACTCCTCGTCCTTTCCGCTCGTTTGCACTACCTTTTCATAAGGTAAGGCGGCACTCGGGAAAGTCCAGATGAGTTTCCTGCGTCAACTCCTCGTCCTTTCCGCTCGTTTGCACTACCTTTGCACATGAAATATCCCCTTTGCCTATGCACAAACTCACCGTTGAAGAGATGCACCGCCTGACGGTGGACGAGTTCCGCAGTGCCCGCAAGCTGCCGCTCACCGTCGTGCTCGACAACATCCGCAGCCTGCACAACGTGGGCTCCGTCTTCCGGACGGCCGACGCTTTCCGCATCGAACGCCTCTACCTTTGCGGCATCACGGCCTGCCCCCCGTCAGCCGAAATCCACAAGACGGCCCTCGGGGCGGAGGACTCGGTCAGCTGGACCTACCGCCCCGACACGCTCGCGGCAGTCGACGAACTGCTGGCAGCGGGTTATGAGGTCTTTGCCGCCGAACAGGTCGAGGGGAGTGTCCGCCTCGACCGCCTCGAACTCATGCCCGGAAGGCGCTACGCCGTGGTGCTCGGCAACGAGGTCAAGGGCGTGGCGCAGGACGTCGTGGACCGTTGCACGGCCGCCGTCGAAATCCCGCAATACGGCACGAAGCATTCGCTCAACGTGTCGGTCAGCGCAGGGATCGTCTTGTGGGAAATGTGTAAGAAAATGGCCTTTCCGGCGTAAGCCGTCGCCGAAAAATCGTAACTTTACGCGTCAGAACAGAAAAAGCCGAGCACGATGGAGAAAGCCCAACTGACCCCCATGATGAAGCAATTCTACGACTTGAAAGCGCAACACCCCGACGCGGTGCTGCTCTTCCGTTGCGGGGACTTCTATGAGACTTATTGCGACGACGCCGTCACGGCGTCGAAAGTGCTGGGCATCACCCTGACGCGGCGTAACAACAAAGGCAACGCCGCCGCCATCGAGATGGCCGGCTTTCCCCATCACGCGCTCGACACCTACCTGCCCAAACTCATACGAGCCGGCCACCGCGTCGCCATCTGCGACCAGCTCGAAGACCCGAAGCTCGCCAAGAAACTGGTCAAGCGAGGCATCACCGAACTGGTGACGCCCGGCGTCGCCCTGACCGACAATGTGCTCAACTGCAAGGAGAACAACTTTCTCGCCGCTGTGCATTTCGGGCGCGGCACGTGCGGCGTCGCCTTCCTCGACATTTCGACCGGCGAGTTCCTCGTGGGCGAGGGAACGGCCGAGTATGTCGACAAACTCCTTTCCAACTTCGCCCCGAAGGAGGTGCTTTACGAGTATGGCCGTCGCCGTCAGCTCGAAGAGCACTTCGGCACGAAATACTTCAATTTCGAACTCGACGACTGGGCTTTCGCCGAAGCCGGCGCCCGCGAGCGCCTCTTGAAACACTTCGAGGTGAAGAACCTCAAAGGCTTCGGCATCGACCATCTGGCTGCGGCGGTCGTGGCGGCCGGCGCCGTGCTGGCCTATCTCGGCATCACGCAGCACACCCACATCGGCCACATCACCGCCATCCGTCGCATCGAAGAGGAACGTTACGTCCGCCTCGACAAGTTCACCGTCCGCAACCTCGAACTCATTTCCCCGATGAGCGAAGGCGGCACATCGCTGCTCGCCGTCGTCGACCGCACGCTCACCCCGATGGGGGCGCGCCTGCTTCACCGCTGGTTGCTTTTCCCCCTGCGCGACCTGAAAACCGTCACGGCGCGCCAGGACGTCGTGGACTACTTTTTCCGCGCCCCGGAGTTCCGCGCGGAAACGGCGGCGCAGCTCCCCGCCATCGGCGACCTGGAACGCATTGTCTCGAAAGTGGCCGTGGGGCGCGTCTCGCCGCGTGAGATGCAGCAGCTCCGCCTGGCCCTTGAAGCCATCGCCCCACTCAAAGCCGCCTGTGAGGCCGCTGAGGACGACACCCTCGGACGCATGGGGCGCCGGCTCGACTCCTGTTCCGTCTTGCACGACCGCATTGCGCACGAGCTCTGTCCCGACCCGCCTGCCCTGACGGCCAAAGGCGGCTACATCGCCGCCGGCGTGAACGCTGAGCTCGACGAGCTTCGCTCGCTCTCCTCATCGAGCAAAGAATACCTGCTTCACATGCAACAGCGTGAGGCAGAAGCCACGGGGATCAGTAGTCTCAAAATCGGCTACAACAACGTCTTTGGTTACTACATCGAAGTCCGTAACACCTATCGCGACCAAGTGCCGGCCGAGTGGGTGCGCAAGCAAACCCTGGCGAACGCCGAGCGATACATCACGCAGGAGTTGAAAGAATACGAAGAGAAGATACTCGGCGCGGAAGACAAGATATTGGCCTTGGAGCAGCGCCTGTTCATCGAACTGGTGCAGGCGACAGCCTGCCACATAGGGGCGCTCCAAACCGACGCGGCGGTCGTGGCCGAGCTCGACTGTCTGCACGCTTTTGCCGCACTGGCCGAAGAGCGGGGTTACGTCCGGCCTGTGGTGGACGACTCGCTCGTCATCGACATCCGCCAAGGCCGCCATCCGGTCATTGAGACGCTCATGCCGCCCGGTGAGGCCTACGTGGCCAACGACGTGTTCCTCGACAGCGAGAGCCAGCAGGTCATCATCATCACGGGTCCGAACATGGCGGGAAAAAGTGCCCTGCTGCGCCAGACGGCGCTCATCACGCTTCTGGCCCAAGTAGGCTCGTTCGTCCCGGCCGAGAGCGCCCGCATCGGCATGGTCGACAAAATCTTTACCCGTGTCGGCGCGAGCGACAATATCTCCGTGGGCGAGAGCACGTTCATGGTCGAGATGAGCGAGGCGGCCAACATCATGAACAACCTGACCGGCCGCAGCCTTGTGCTTTTCGACGAACTGGGCAGGGGAACCTCGACGTACGACGGTATTTCGATCGCCTGGGCCATAGTCGAGCACATTCACGAAAGCCGGCGCGGCCATGCCCGTACCCTGTTTGCCACACATTATCACGAGCTGAACGAAATGACCAAGCACTTTGACCGCATCAAGAACTTCAACGTGTCGGTGCGCGAAGTGGACGGCCGCGTTGTCTTCCTGCGCAAATTGGTGCCTGGCGGCAGCGAACATTCGTTCGGTATCCACGTGGCGCGCCTCGCAGGCATGCCGCGTTCGATCGTCGAACGCGCCGAGGTCATCCTCCGCGAGCTGGAACGCAACAACAGCGGCGGTGTCTCGACTCCGACGCCTGGCGAGGCGGCGCCGGCCGACGGGGTGCAGCTGAGCTTCTTTCAGCTCGACGACCCGGTGCTGAGCCAAATCCGCGACGAACTTCTCCACCTCGACGTCAACCGCCTGACGCCACTCGACGCCCTGAACAAACTCAATGAGATAAAGACCCTCGTCGGCGGAAAGCCCTAAGCGCTTCCGCCCGGTTGAGGGGGAAAGACGGTCAGCCGTTCGCGAAAAACGGGGCGGCTGACTGAAAATCCTGTCAGCCGTCCAGAAAATCCTGTCAGTGCGATAGGAATTTCTATCGCACTGACAGGATTTCCGTCTTGGTCGGTCCGGACTTCCTTGTCCGGATGGCCTGTTGCTGTCGCTACGTCTGGAAAGCGGAAGCGCTCCGCCCGCTCCCAGACTTGGGAGAACGGGCGGGGCGCTTCTGCGGTTGTCTCAGCCTGTCGCCGTACAGGTCGGGCGGGCCGGTCATTCGACGGTGCACTTCACCGTGGCGGACTTCACGCCTTTGGCTTTGGCCGTGAAGGTGAACGTGCCGGCCTTGTCGGTCGTGGCGACGATGGCCGTCAGTTGACCGTTGAAGAGGTGCATGCGGGGTTCATGGAAGAGATCGAGGCAGGTGGCGTCGCCGTTGGCCGCCGCCTTGTAGGTGCCGGCGCCCTTCACGCTGAATTCGACGAGCTGTCCGGCGTCGGGGACAAGGTTGCCGTCTTTGTCGAGCATACGGACGCGGATGTAGCAAAGGTCGCGGCCGCCGGCGTGCAGGGGCAGCGTGTCGGCCACGGCTTCGAGGCGGTAGGCC
>DVNY01000074.1 GCA_018714085.1 Candidatus Caccomonas pullistercoris | reverse complement strand
TATCTTCGCCGGTTCAAAACAAACCGTTCAACCTAAAATCCCGTTCCCATGGTAAAAGCTCACAGGGGCGAAGTGCTCCACGGCATCCTGCTCATCGTGCTGTTTTCCTGTTCGGCTTTCTACATCGCCGAATTTGAATTTGTCAAACGCCTGTCGTTCAGCCCGCTCATCGTCGGCATCATCCTCGGCATGCTCTACGCCAACAGCCTGCGCAACAAACTGCCCGATACGTGGGTGCCCGGCATCAAGCTGTGTTCCAAACAGATACTCCGGGCGGGCATCGTGCTCTACGGTTTCCGGCTGACGTTCCAGCAGGTCGTGGCCATCGGCCTGCCCGCCATCACCGCCGACTGCCTCATCGTGGCCGGCACCATCGGTCTGGGCCTGCTGCTGGGGCGCCTGCTGGGCATGGACCGCGACACGACGCTCATGACCTCCACCGGCTCGGCCATCTGCGGCGCAGCGGCTGTGCTGGGCGCCGAACCCGTGGTACGATGCGAGCCCCACAAGACGGCCGTAGCCGTCTCGACCGTCGTCATCTTCGGCACGCTCTCCATGTTCCTCTATCCCGTACTCTACCGCGCGGACTTCCTCGGGCTCAGCGACCTGCAATGGGCCGTCTACACGGGCTCGACGCTGCACGAGGTGGCCCACGTCGTGGGTGCCGCGGGCGCCATGGACGCCGCCGGAGGCCACGTGGCCGACGCCGCCACCATCACGAAGATGATCCGCGTCATCCTGCTCGCCCCCGTCCTGCTCATCATGAGCTGGGCACTGGCCCGCTGTGCCTCCCGAAGCGGCATGGCCACGACGGGCGGCCGCAAGATCACCGTCCCTTGGTTCGCCTTCGGCTTTCTCGGTGTCATCGCCCTGAACTCCGTGCTGCAAAGCCTGCCGTTCATCCCGACCGACGGACTGAAAGCCGTGACCGACGGCATCAACAGTTTCGACACCTTCCTCCTGACCATGGCCATGACGGCTCTCGGCGCCGAAACAAGCATCGACAAGTTCAAGCAGGCCGGCGCCAAGCCCTTCGTCCTCGCCGCCCTGATCTACGTGTGGCTCCTTGTGGGCGGCTACGCCATTGTGCGCGTCCTGCTCTGAGCCACACCGCTACAACGCAGAAAGAACCCGGACAGCGCGCCAGCCTCTTCGGCCAGCCGCTGCCCGGGTTCCTTGTTTCTGACAATTGTCCTAAAACGCTATTTCAGGCTTTTGCCGTCGCTGAAAGCGTCACCCACTTTCTCACCGATGCGCAAGTAAGTGTTGTTGAACGGGTCGAAGACGATGGGCGCCACCTTGGCGGGATCCACCTTGCCGTCGGCGTCGAGCGCCCGTTCGTCAACGCTGACGTTCACTATCTCACCGCGCATGATGCAAGTCTGCGGGTCGTAGCTGACAAGGCGGCACTCCATCGCCACGGCCAGCTCGTCGATGAGCGGGGCGTCGACGAAACCGGACTTCGTCGCATGAAATCCCGCACGGGCGAACTTGTCGGGCACACTGTTGCCCGAGACGATGCCCACGTAGTCGCAGGCCGCCACATGGCCGGCGTCGGCCATGCTGATGGTGAAGGCTCCCCGTTTGAGGATGTTCTTCACCGTTTTATGCCCTGCGCTGAGGCAGAGGCTCACTTCGTTGTGTTCGCTGATACCGGCCCATGCGGCATTCATCGCGTTGGGCGTGCCGTCTTCTCCGTACGCCGCGATGATGAACACCGGCTGGGGATAGCTCAGCGGCTTTGCGCCAAAATTCTTTCGCATACGTCTATCTGTTTTGAATCCATTCGTTCACGTCCTCCTGGCTCATACCGTTCAAGAGCTTGCCATCCTGCCACTTCACGCCGGGGTAGGCCTCGCGCAAGGCGCTAACCGCGCCGTCGATACCACTGCCGCCCGACGTAGCGAAAGGCACGACCGTCTTGCCCGCCAGGTCATACTGTTCGACAAAGGTGTTGACCACACGTGGCGCCACGCCCCACCAGATGGGGAAACCGAGGTAGACCACGTCATACGTGGCGGCGACGGACAGGTCAGCGACGATTCCGGGGCGCGAGGCGGGGTCGTCCATTTCGAGGCTGCTGCGCGAGTTGTCGTCGTGCCAGTCGAGGTCGGCCGCCGTGTAGGCGGCGACGGGCCTGATCTCATAGAGCGTGCCCCCTGTGGCGGCAGCCACTTTCCGGGCAGCTTCCTCCGTGGTTCCCGTAGCCGAGAAATAAGCCACGAGCACCTTGCCCTCGGTTTTCGTTTCCTTTTTCTGCGCGCAGGCCGTCAGTCCGAGCGCGGCCAAGGCGGCGAGGATGAATGCAATCCGTTTCATGTCTTTGTCTTTTCGTTGGTTTCTGTCCGCCGGCCTTTCCGGCAGATGAGGCAAAGTTAGGACTTCCGCACCTGAACGGCTCTACCCGGATTACGGTTTGGACTACGGAGATTACGGAATTGCTCTCCGCCCGACCGCGTCCGGCCCGCACGGAAACGCCGGCCGGTCAGAGGTCGTCCGACGCGGCGGCCTGCGCCTTCTCCATGTTTGTCCGGTCGCTGTAAAGCAGGCGGACAAAACACCCCAGGTTCGCGTCGTGTTGCAGGGTGAGCATCACGCGCCCCTCGGGCCGTTCATAAAGGCTGACAAACTTGCATTCGTCGCGCGTAAGGTAGTCCAGTTTCTGCGCCGGACTGAGTTTCGATGCGTCGGGCACACCGCGGAACACCTCGCCTTCGGTCGTCGGCTTTCCGTATTTCCCGGTCAGTTGTTTTTTCAGGGTCTCATACTGGCCTTCGAGCGTAGGCCACGAATCCGAAGGCGGCAACATGGCCACCACGCCGTAGACCGGATCTTTCGCCGGCGTGGAAAGCACAGTGATCAGGCAGTCGGAAAAAATGCCCACCGGCCCCGTGAGCATCACCATGCTGCCCTGTTCGCCCACGCGGGTCAACCCTTTTTGCTCCATCTTGGCCACGAAAGCGTCGAGCGTCCCGTCGATGGGCACGCCTTTGAAAGCCATGCGGCCCGGAGCTTCCTGCGCGCCCCCTGTCAGGGCGCCGAACAACACGCAAAGGGTGAAAATCAGTTTCTTCATCGTACTTTGAACTTTAAGGAATAACCAAGAACGGGCGTCCAGCGCCGTTCCGGGTGCAAGATACGGTTTCCCCGCGACCCGGCCAAGTGTGCGAGCCGTTTTTGTGCGCCTCGCTTCCGTGCGGGCCGGACTGCCGGCCATTGTGCCCCCGTCCCCAATTGCAGGAGGCCGTGGACACAGGGAAAACCGAAAAACCTTAACTTTGCAGACAGTAACCCAGAAAACAGAACCGTTATGTTAGCCTACACCTACGTCGGACCGGAACGTTTCGAACTGCTCGAAAAACCGCGCCCCACCCTCATCGACCCGCGCGACGCCATCGTGCGCGTCACGCTCGGCAGCATCTGCACCAGCGACCTGCACATCAAGCACGGCAGCGTGCCCCGCGCTGTGCCCGGCATCACCGTGGGGCACGAAATGGTCGGCGTCGTCGAAGAGGTGGGTGCCGCTGTCCGTTCCGTCCGCCCGGGCCAGCGCGTGGCGGTCAATGTCGAGACGTTCTGCGGCGAGTGCTTCTTCTGCCGCCACGGCTATGTGAACAACTGCACCGACCCCGACGGCGGATGGGCGCTCGGTTGCCGCATCGACGGCGGGCAGGCCGAATACGTCCGCGTGCCCCACGCCGACCAAGGGCTCACGCCCATCCCCGACGCGGTGAGCGACGAGGCCGCCTTGCTCGTCGGCGACGTCCTCGCCACAGGCTACTGGGCCGCGCGCATCTCCGGCATCACGTCCGACGACACCGTGCTCATCCTCGGCGCAGGCCCCACCGGACTCTGCACCCTGCTCTGCGCCCGCCTGCACCGCCCTCGGCGCCTCATCGTCTGCGAGCCCGACCCCGTCCGAGCCGCCTTTGTCCGCACGCACTGGCCCGACGTGCTCCTGACCACTCCCGACGCCTGCCGCGACTTCGTCCTCAGCCACAGCGAACACGGCGGCGCCGACGTCGTCATGGAGGTAGCTGGCAGCCCGACGTCGTTCCGCCAAGCCTGGGAATGCGCCCGCCCCAACGCCACCGTCACCGTCGTGGCGCTCTACGACGAGCCGCAAGTCCTCCCCCTGCCCGAGATGTACGGAAAGAACCTGACCTTTAAGACCGGCGGTGTCGACGGGTGCGACTGTGCCGAGACCCTCCGCCTCATCGCCAGCGGACAGCTCGACACCACGCCGCTCATCACCCACCGCTTCCCCCTCGACCGCATCGACGAGGCCTACCGCCTCTTCGAAAGCCACGCCGACGGCGTCATCAAGGTGGCCCTCACACCGCCGACAGGCGCAAAATCGTAGGCCACCGCATCGGCTCTCACGCCACGGCTGACAGACGGAACGGACGTAGTGACCGTTTTTCCTGTCAGGCTGCCCGTTTTCCCGCTTGCTTCGACAGAGAGAAACATCCTCCCCGCCTTGGCGCCCCATTCACGCGCAAGACGGGGAGGATATCTTAATGGACTTTATTCACCTGTCCACACTTTTTCCTTTCCTTGCCTCACCGCGCCCTGAGCTCCCAGAATGCCACGGCGGACGCAGCGGCCACGTTGAGCGAGTCGACACCGTGGGCCATGGGGATGCGCACGACGTAGTCGCACGCCGTGATGACTTCCGGCCGGAGGCCGTCGCCCTCCGTGCCCATGACGAGAGCCAGACGGGGTTCTTGCTTCAAGGCGGGCGCATCGAGCGGCACGGA
>DVNY01000073.1 GCA_018714085.1 Candidatus Caccomonas pullistercoris | reverse complement strand
GCATGAAAAGAACGTTGTTTTTCGGATTAGTCTTCTTTATTCTTGCTTTCAAAGGTGAGGCACAGATGGCTAAATGGGTGATGCACCCTGTTTACGATGATATTCGTTTGGCTTCTGATGCACAGATTCTTGTGAGTGACTCTTCAAACACTTCCACCCTTTGGAGCACAAAGGGGAAAAGGTTGGCCAAAACTTCTGATAAGTTGCAAGACTTTCGCGAAGGAGCTTCCGTCACGACCAAAAGGAAATCAGACGACGTGACGGGATTTTTCAAGACTGACGGATCATTTGTTGCTTTAACTGATAGTAAAGTCGTGTGCGACTATCCGTATTTTTCAGATGGCTATCTTCTTTTGAAGACCCCAGCAGGCTATTTATGGGTGGATCAGGAAGGGACGTCTCATAATTTTGGTTCCTTTGTCAAGGCATATCCTTTTATGGAGAAGCACGCTCTCTGTCTTGTTTACGCGTCGATGGAAAAACAAAAAGATCCGTACTATTTCTATCTGACGACCAAAGGCGATAGAGTGACTTTCTCGCTCGAAGACAAAAAAATAGATAGCGAAGATGTCCACTTCCTTTCGTCAATGGGTGCGGATGGGAAGTCGATAGTTGTCGTTAAACGTAAGGTGTACACTTACGACGGCAAGACTAAATTGTTGGAGCCGATGTTTGCCAATGAAGTGGAAGGGAAAAAGAAACGGCAAATTTCCGTGGATGGCCAAGTCATCGAGTGTCTGGAAGAAACAGAAACCGGAAGCATACTGCACGCCCAAGGGAATAAGAATGAGCGTGTGGACTTTGTGTTCAACAAATTGGTTCAGCTTGTTTCTATTCGTTTTGCCGACCGTGAAGTCGCCTGCGGCTCAGAGGGCTCACAGAAGTCAGAAGACGTTAAGTTGACGTCTGCGTTTACGCCGAAGAAGTCTTCTTCCGGTCAGTGGGGGCTTGAATATAAACACGCATCCGGGACTTTCATCCTTCCTCCCCAGTTCGAAGCCGTTGATTTCTGCATCGGTGATTTCGCCGTCGTAAAAGCCGGGGGCAAATGGGGTATGATTATGGTTGACGATAAACTGAATTACCGCTTGCAGATGAACCGTGGCAATGACATCGCTTTCCGTCACCAAAAGTTTGAGACAACTGTACGGTTGGATTTGCCGCCGGCCATTTCTGCTAATGATTGCCGGTTCGACATCGCATCTGAGTATGGTTGCGTGATAGACAAGACGTCGTTTGAGGCTCGAAATACGGAAAGCGGCAATTATGTCCAGTATAAGTGTGTGCTTACGATTCCCGATTCCCTGCCTGATGTGATTACGGATATTCCGTATCCGGTTCAAATTGTGTACGATGATATTCAGTATCCTGTCACGCCTTTTTCCGTGAAGGCTTGGCATTACAAGTATATAAACGTTGACCTGAATGAAGCGGAGACCGTGTTGGAGCAGGGCAATGTCTCGTTCACCATTAACATCTCAGCCGAGAAGAATCCGGGCGAAGGTGATTATCCGTTCGAAGTGCATATCGTGACCGATTCCTTACAGACTGAATTAGAGAAGATTTCCGAAACGCGGTATAAGTGCAAGCTTTATGCTTTGGCCGAAGGCGTGAACATTGTCAATATAAACATCCTTGAACAAGGTTGCCCGCCCGCAGTTTTCCCGTTTGAAATCACATATACGAAGCCTGTAAAACGGACGCGCCATACGCCTGCGAAGAAAGAACAAGTTCAGATTAAGAAAAAATCAAAGGCTCAGCCAAAATCTCAACCGAAGGAAAAGGAACTTCAACTTCCTGTTTAATTTTCAAGGCGTTATGAAACTCAAAATTTCAGCGAGTACTGATGTCGGGAAAGAACGAACGAACAATGAGGACGCTTATCTCTTTTGTTCCGACTTGTGCGCCTCGCAATGGAACATCCCTTGTAGTCGGCCTGTTCATTTGGGAGAGTGGGGGGCTTTTGCTGTCGTGGCGGATGGCATGGGAGGGGAGAATGCTGGCGAGGTCGCTTCTGCAATCGCTATGGAAACATTCAAGACAGAGTTCCTTAGTGCCGACTTGCATGAAGTCACGTCGTCAGACGAGCGTGTGATCGCTTTTCTCCGCAACTGTGTCTCAACCGCCGACCGGGCTATTCAGCGTCGAATTGAGACTGATCCCACAACTATTGGGATGGGAACAACCGTCGTGGCACTTTGGCTTTTTGAAGAGAAAGCCTATTTGGCTTGGTGCGGTGATAGTCGGTGTTACGTGTTTAACTCCGAAGTAGGTTTGCGCCTGCTGAGTAAGGACCATTCCTATGTGCAGGAATTGGTTGATGCAGGACGCCTGACCGAGCGGGAGGCGTTTGACCACCCGGATAATAATGTCATCACACGTTGTATCGGGGATGCAGAAACCTCTGCGGAGCCTGACACACGGGTCGTGCATACTCATCATGGTGACATCTTCCTGCTTTGTTCCGACGGGTTGAATGGTTGTATCCATGACGACGTGATTGAAACCGTTATGCACAGGTATGGAATCTGGCAGGATGGTGGAAGTGAAGCGTTGGTTCGTGCCGCCCTTGATGCCGGAGGCTTTGACAATGTGACTGTCGTCCTGTTATCATGTCTTTCTGACGGAGCGGCCGAAATGTCGCCCGGGCTTATAGATAGATTAAAACGGCGCTTCTTCAAGCGTCGCACATAAGGGACCGCATCTCATTGCCAATCTCTTAGCCGCAACGACAAGATGATTGCCCTTCCGGGCGTTTATCCTATCGTTGCGGCTGTTTTTGTATATGCAAAGTGTACGATCATGCGCGGATTGCAGGTCGTGATGGAAATCGCCTTTTTCTGATCGGAGAAATTTTACCTCAAATCAATTATCCAAAAAGTCAAATAGGCAAAAAAAAAGCAGTACTTTTACACTCCAAAACTGTATTGAAAGAAAATGGAAGATAAGAGCGTTACAGCAGCCAAAGAGAAGAAAAGTCTGAACTTTATCGAACAGATAGTAGAGGCCGACCTGAAAGCCGGCAAAAACGACGGACGTTTGCAGACACGTTTCCCGCCAGAACCCAACGGCTACCTCCACATCGGTCATGCCAAAGCCATCTGCATGGATTTCGGTATCGCGCAAAAGTATGGCGGGGTCTGCAATTTGCGTTTTGACGACACAAATCCGCAGAAGGAGGACACGGAATACGTCGAAGCCATCAAGAAGGACATCGAGTGGCTCGGTTTCCATTGGGGCAACATCTATTATGCCTCCGACTATTTCCAGCAACTTTGGGACTTTGCCGTACGGCTCATCAAGGAAGGCAAGGCATACGTTGACGAACAGACGAGCGAGCAGATCGCCGAGCAGAAAGGGACACCGACGCAACCGGGCGTGGAGAGCCCGTTCCGCAACAGGCCTGTCGAGGAGAGCCTCGCGCTGTTCGAAAAGATGAACACGGGCGAAATACCAGAGGGCGCCATGGTCTTGCGTGCCAAGATCGACATGGCCAATCCCAACATGCACTTCCGCGACCCCATCATTTACCGCATCATCAACAAAGAGCACCATCGCACCGGCACGCAGTGGAAAGCCTATCCGATGTATGACTTCGCGCACGGGCAGAGTGATTACTTCGAGGGGGTGACACACTCGATCTGCACGTTGGAGTTCATTCCTCACCGTCCGCTTTACGACTACTTCATTGACGAGTTGAAGGAAGGCCACGACCTTGAAGACCATCGCCCCCGCCAATATGAGTTCAACCGTCTGAACCTGACTTACACCGTCATGAGCAAGCGTAAGCTGCTTGCCCTCGTGAAGGAAGGCCTTGTCGACGGATGGGACGACCCCCGCATGCCGACCGTCTGCGGACTTCGCCGTCGCGGCTTTTCGCCCGAGTCGGTCCGCAAGTTCATCGACATGATCGGTTACACCAAGTTCGACGCCCTGAATGACTACGCCATGCTCGAGGCTGCCGCCCGCGAGGACCTGAACAGCCGTGCCATCCGCGTGTCGGCCGTGTTGCGGCCTGTCAAGCTCGTCGTGACGAACTATCCCGAGGGCCAGAGCGAGGAGATGGAGGCAGTCAATAATCCTGAGAACCCCGCCGATGGCACGCACTCAATCACTTTCAGCCGCGAACTCTGGATTGAGCGCGACGACTTCATGGAGGAGGCACCCAAAAACTTCTTCCGCATGGTTCCGGGCAAGGAGGTGCGCTTGAAGAACGCCTATATCGTGAAGTGTACGGGATGCAAGAAGAATGCGGACGGCGAAGTGGAGGAAATCTATTGCGAATATGATCCCGAAAGCCGCAGCGGCCTGGCCGGGGCCAACCGCAAGGTGAAAGGAACGCTCCATTGGGTGAGCGCCCGTCACTGCCTGCCTGCCGAGGTGCGCCTCTACGACCGTCTTTTCAACGTCGAGAATCCCGGGGCCGACGAGCGCGATTTCCGCGAGTTGCTCAACCCCGATTCGCTGACAGTGCTCGACAACTGTTATGTGGAGCAATACGTGGCCGGGCTGCCCGCAGGGACTTACCTGCAGTTCCAGCGCATCGGCTACTTCTTTGCCGACACGCACTCTGCGCCTGGCCATCTCGTCTTCAACCGCACGGTGAACCTGAAAGACACTTGGGGAAGCCGCAATGGCAAGAAGTGAACGAACAAAGCAGTTGGAAGAAAACATTAATGAGTAGCAGCACGTCGTATTACAACGATCCTGAATTCAAGCGCGTCCTCCGCCGTTACGAAGAGGCACGTGCGGGCGGTCAATCCGTCTATCTCGATGCCGACGACTTTGCCGACATTGTCGATTACTACCTGTCGCGCGATCGCTTGGACGAGGCCGATTCGTGTGTGGCCTATGCTTTGACCCTGCACCCCGACCATACGCGCCTGCTCGTCCAGCTGGCGAAGAAGTACATCGACGAGGGGAACATCCAAGAGGCCCAGAACGTCGAGGCCTCCATCCACGACGCCGAAGACTACAACGCCAAGTTGCTGCATGCCGAGATCTTGTTGTATAACTTCGAATTTGAGAAGGCCGACAGCTTTCTCAATGAAAGCTTCACGGCGCTCAACGATTTGGATGATATCGACGATGTGCTCGACGTCGCAGCCCTGCTCCTCGATTACGAGCAGCCGAAACGGGCGGCATTCTGGCTGGCCAAACTGAAAGACATGAAGTTTGACCGGGCCTATTACTACTATTTGTTGTCGCTCTGCCATCTGCAATCTGGGCGGTATGACGACAGCGTGGCCGCCGCCAACCAATGTCTGGACCTGGATCCGTATGACGGAGCGTGCTGGGGCGTGTTGGCCAGCGCGCAATTCGAGAAGCAGGAATACCGCAAAGCCATCGACAGCGCGGACTACGCGCTGGCCATCTGGCCGCATGATGTCTCAGCCTTGCGCGTGAAGGCCAAGAGCCTCTACGAGCTGCATGATTACGCAGCAGTCCACGAGGTGTTGTCCTCCGAGCTGAAACGCTACGACAGCGACGTCGACTTCCTGCTGCTCGACGGCACGTGCCTGAATGCCTTGGCGCGGCCCGAAGAGGCGTTGGTGTGCCTGAAAAAAGCCGGAAGCCTCAGTCCCGGCGGTTCGACGGACTACCTGCTCGACATTTACCAGCAGCTGGCCTACGCTTACAGCCAGTTGGGCGACGACGCAGAAACCCTCTCTTGCCTTGAACAGGTTGTCCGCCTGGGAGGCGACGCATCTTTGTTGGACTTGCAGCACGTGCACAACGACTTTGCCGACGGCCGCGAGCAGGAGGCCTTGCAGCGGGCCGTCGACCTGTTCAACGACAAGCAGGCGGACCTGAGCGTGAGGCTGCACCTCTCGCTCGTGCTCTCAGACTATGGCTATGCCGAGATGGCTTCCCGCATGCTCGAAAGCCTTGAAGGCGAAGACGGCATAGTCGGGATGGGGCTGTATGCCTATCGGGCTTATGTCTGCCGCAAGCTCGGGCACGCCGGCGAGTTCCTCCGGTTCCTGGAAAAAGCCTGCGAGTTGAGCCCTGACCGCACCCGCGACCTCTTCCAGAACGTGTTTCCCGGTTTGGCCCCCTCGCAGTATGTTGCTGCGGCACGGAAACAAATGGCGGAAGGCGACGGGGCATTCTGAACGCACCTTCCCCCTTGACGCGTCGCGGCTCCCATCTTCCGGGTGGGAGCCGCGGCGTGTTTTAGCTGTACCTGCGCGGATAGCGGAATGCGATGCTGGCCATCGTGCACAGCCCTACGAGCATCGGATAGTACAGGTAGGGCACAATGCCTACCGGGCTGAGGCCGGACAAACCGGCAGCCATGAGCAGCTGCGCCCCGTAGGGCAGTATGCCTTGGACACAGCAGGAAACGGTGTCCAGCACGCTGGCGCTCTTCCGCTTGTCCACGCCGTAGCGCTCGGCGATGTGGTTGGCCAGCTTGCCGACAGAAAGGATGGCCACGGTGTTGTTGGCAGTGCATAGGTTGGCCAGCCCGACGAGGGCGGCTATCGAAAATTCGGCCCCCCGTTTCCCGCTCACGCGCCGCGTGATAGCACGCATCAGGTAGGTGATGCCGCCGTTGTAGCGGATGAGTTCGAGTAGGCCGCCGGCTATCATCGAAATGATGATCAGTTCGCCCATTGATGTGATTCCTTTGCCCATCGAGGCAAACCAGGTGACAACCGAGAAACCGTCTGTGGCCAGCAGGCCGACAAGCCCTGTGAGCAGGTTGCCTATGGCGAGGACGAAAAGCACGTTCATGCCGCAAAGCGCCATGACCAGCACGGCCACATACGGGACGACTTTCAGAAGATCGTAGTCCGGGATGGCTTGTGCGGGGGCTTGGCTTTGGAATCCCGCGTAGGCATAGATGGCCAGCGTGAGCAGGGCGGCGGGGAGCACGATGCGGAAGTTGGCCTTGAACTTGTCGTCGAGCCGGCATCCTTGCGTGCGGGTGGCCACTACCGTCGTGTCTGAGATGAACGAGAGGTTATCGCCGAAAAAGGCGCCTCCGGTCACCACAGCCACCGTCAGCGCAAGGTCGGCGCCGAGTGCTGGTGCCAGTCCGGCCGCTATGGGGACGAGGGTGACGACTGTCCCGACCGAGGTCCCGATGCTTATCGACACGAAGCATGAGGCCAGGAACAGTCCTGCCAGCAGGAAGTTGGATGGCAGCAGGTCGCGCGTCATGGCCACCGTGGCGTCGATGGCGCCCATGTCCTGGGCCGAGGCCGAGAAGGCGCCCGCCATGACGAAAATCCACACCATCGTCATGATGTTGGCGTCGCTGGCTCCGCGCGTGAAGACGGCCAGCCGCTTGTCGGTGGCGACGCCGCGCGTGATGGCAAGGGCGTAGGCCGTCGTGACGATGAAGACAACAGACATCGGGATGGCGTAGAAGTCGGCGGCGGCCAGGCTTGTGCCGACAAAAAGCAGGGCGAAGAGCAAGAGGGGAGTGAGGGCCAGGAGGCCGTTGCGGCGTGGACGTCGGCTGCGGAGCTTGGCTGGTGGCATGGTGCGTGTGTGTCGTTACGTTTGTGCGGGTTGATGATGCGGTCCGCCGTTGTCTTCTGCAAGGCCGGCGGCATGAAAAAAGCTCTGATGCCCGGTCGGGCGTCAGAGCCAGTGTAGCGCCTACGGGAATCGAACCCGTATACCATGCGTGAGAGGCATGTATCCTAACCGTTAGATGAAAGCGCCATTATGTTCGCGGAAGCTAGGAGATTCGAACTCCTGGTACGATTACTCGCACGGCAGTTTAGCAAACTGCTGGTTTAAGCCACTCACCCAAACTTCCTTCCACGTTTTCTCTCAAACGCGGTGCAAAGATACGGCATTCTTCGTAAAGTTCCAAATCATAGCCCCGATTTTTTGAATAAACTCTTCAAAAATGTGTGTCAGTGGGGGCGAGGGGCCTGCCGTGGCTTGATTTCCCGTAGCGTTGCGGGCGAGATTGCCCGGAGGACGGCGTGGAAAGCCGGGACGGCTGACTGGATTTTCTGTCGCCCTGACTGAAAATCCGGTCACTGCGACAAGGAGGGCGGACTGCGCATCCGTTTGCGCCTGTGCGTTGCTGTCCGCCGCTGTGATGTTCCCGCAAGTTCGTATGTTCTGCGCCGGGCGGTGTGCGGGGCGGCTGATTCCTCTGGGG
>DVNY01000072.1 GCA_018714085.1 Candidatus Caccomonas pullistercoris | reverse complement strand
CGTCTGGGTTTTGCGCTCCGATTCGACGCTCATCCGCCGCACGGTTCGCCTCGCGCCCGAGGCCGACGGCGGGCAGGCCGTCGTGGTCGCCGGCCTTGCAGGCAGTGAGCGCGTGGTGCGTGCCGGCGCCGCCACGCTGAAAGAAGGCGAGAAGGTGCGCGTCCTTGCCCCGCCCGCCGCCACCAACGTAGGAGGGCTGCTATGAACCGGCTGACTGCGTTTTTCATGCAGCGGCCACGCATTTTCTGGTCGCTCGTGGTGGCCATTCTCGTGGCCGGAGTGCTGGCTTACGTCCAGATGCCCAAGCTCGAAGATCCGGCTGTCTCGGCCAAGCAGGCTATGGTCGTGGTGGCCTGGCCCGGCGCCAGTGCGCACCAGATGGAGCTTGAAGTGGCCCAGTTGGTCGAGGAGGAACTGCGCGCCCTGCCTCATGTCAAGAAAGTCAGGACAGAGTGCCAGAACGGGACGGCTGTCTTTACGGTCGAGTTCCTGATGACGGTGCTCAACCGCGACCTCGAACAGCACTTCGACCTGCTCCGGCGCAAGGCGAACGACCTCACGCCGCGCCTGCCGCAGGGTTGCTATGCCCCGGTTGTCGTTGACGACATGATGGATGTCTATGGCGTCTTTTACGCCCTCACCGGCGAGGGCTACGACTACGGCGAGCTTTACCGCTACGCCAAGTTCCTGCGCCGCGAGCTGCTCGATGTGAAGGGCGTCAAGCGCGTCACCCTCGCCGGGCAGCGCGACGAGGTGGTCAACATCGTCCTCTCGCGCGAACAGCTGGCGCGCAACGGCGTCGTGCCTGTCCAGATCATGTCGGCCTTGCAGGCAGCCGGGAAAGTAGTGAACGCCGGCCGGGTCCAGACGGGCAGCGGGCGCATCGCCGTCTATGTCGACTCGGCCGTCAAGGACGAAGCCGGCCTGCGCGACTTCCTCATCCAGACGATGGACGGCCGGACCCTGCGTCTCGGCGACATCGCCCGCATCGAGCGCGCCTATGCCGAGCCGCAGCGCAACGGCTTCTTTGTCCGGGGAAAGCCCGCCATGGCCATCTGTCTGGCCTTGGAGGACGACGCCATCGTCCCCGACGTGGGCCGGGCCGTCGATGCGCGTTTGGCCGAGGCCATGAAGCAGTTGCCGGCCGGCTTCCAGACCGAAAAGATCTTCTTCCAGCCCGACAAGGTCAGTGAGGCGGTTTCCTCGTTCATGTGGAACCTGCTCGAATCGGTGGCCATCGTCATCCTGGTGCTTGTTTTCTCGATGGGGTGGCGCAGTGGCGTGATCATTGGGTTCGGACTTGTGCTGACTGTCGCCGTCTCGTTCCCCATCCTCCTGCTTTGCGGCACGACGCTCCACCGCATCTCGCTCGGCGCCTTCATCGTCGCGATGGGCATGCTCGTTGACAACGCCGTCGTCATCATGGACGGCATCCTTGTCGACCGCCAGCGGGGCCTCGGGCCGAAGACCTACCTCTACCGCATCGGCCGCCAGACGGCCCTACCGCTGCTCGGGGCCACGGTGATTGCCGCCTCGACGTTCCTGTGCGTCTACCTCTCGCCCGACACGGCGGGCGAGTATGCCGGCGACCTCTTCCTCGTGCTCTTTGTCAGCCTGCTGGCCAGCTGGGTGCTGGCCTTGGTCCAGGTGCCCGTTTGCGCCAAGTCGTGGTTGCCCCGGCGCGAGCGCCGCGCGGCCACGGCGGGCGTGATGAACTCGCCGGCCCATCGCGCGGTGCGGCGCACGGTGTCGTTCCTCGTGGGCCACAAGGCGGCCACCCTTGCCGTGGCTTTCGTCCTGCTGGGCGCCAGCATTTTCGGCATGACACGCGTGAAAAACCTCTTCTTCTCCGACTTCGACTACAAGCAGTTTGTCGTTGAGTGCTTCTTTCCCGCAGCGACCTCGCCCGACACCGTGCGCGACCGCCTGCTCGACATGAGCCGCCGCCTCGCTGCCCACCCGGAGATTGAGCGCGTCGCAGCCAGCCAGGGCAGCGCCCCGGCTTTCTACTGCCTGGTGCGCCCGATGACGTCCGGCGGCGACTGTTACGGCGAGTTGATGGTCGACTGCAAGGACTACGCCACGGTCGTCGAGCTGCTGCCCCAGGTGCGCCGCGAGCTGCGTGAGGCCTATCCCGACGCCTACATCCGCACGCGGAAGTACAACTTCTCGACCTCGACGTCGCACACCGTCGAAGTGGAGTTCTCCGGTCCTGACCCTGCCGTGCTCCGCCGTCTCAGCGCGCAGGCTGAGGACATCATGCGGCGCTGCCCCTATGTCGACCCCTACTCGGTGCAGAACAACTGGAAGCCGCGCGGAAAGGCCTTCGTGGCGCACTACGTCCAGCAGGATGCCCTGCGCGCCGGCGTCGGGCGCAGCGACGTGGCCAACGCCCTGCTGGCCGCAGGCGACGGGATGCCCGTCGGCGTGCTCAACGACCAGGAACGTCCGCTCGTAGTCAACTTGCAGGTGCGCAATGCCGACGGCAGCCGCATCAGCGACTTGGCCGACGTGCCCGTGTGGAGCATGATGAACGTCCACCTGACGAACGAGGATTTGCAGGCCGCCCTTGCAGGAGGCCAAGGCATGACCGAATTGCAGGACAAGGCTTTCCGCGCCGCGCCGCTCTCGGCTGCCGTCAGCGGCGTCAGCCTCGGTTGGGACGAGGACGTCGTCCGGCGCGTCAACGGCCGTCGCGCTATTGAGGCGGAGTGCGACCCCGACCCCGGCCAGCCCGCCGCCACGCCCGCCAAGGTCGTCCAGTCGATCAGCGAGGCCGTCGAGGCCATCCCCCTGCCCGACGGCTACAAGATGCGCTGGGTCGGCGAGGGCGAGATACAGGGCGAGGCCATCGGCAACCTGTTGAAATACGTGCCGCTGACGGTCTTCATCATCCTCGGCATCCTTCTGCTCCTCTTCAACAGCTGGCGCAAGGTGCTGCTCATCCTGATCTGTTTCCCCTTCGTCTTTTGCGGCATCACGCCCGCCTTGCTCCTCACGGGCCAGCCCCTGACGTTCATGGCCATCATCGGCATGATCGGCCTGATCGGCATGATGGTGAAGAACGCCATTGTTCTCGTCGACGAGGTCAACCGCCTGCAAACCGAGGACGGCGTGCCGGCCTACACGGCCGTCGTCGAGGCGACCGTCTCGCGCGTCAGGCCCGTGCTGATGGCCTCGCTCACGACGATTGTCGGCATGGTGCCCCTCGTGTCCGACCCGATGTATGGTTCGATGGCCGTGCTCATCATGGGCGGACTGACGGTCGGGACGCTCATCACCCTCCTGCTCTTGCCGCTGTTCTACACGGCGCTGTTCCGTATCCGTAAACCTGAAAATGCTTAGTATGATGAAACTGACCTTACGAACCGTCCTGTTCGCCGTGGCCGCCCTTTGGATGGGCGGCCGGGCGGGGGCGCAATCCGCGCAGCCGCTCAGCCTGGCCGACTGCCGCGCCCGGGCGCTGGCCCACAGCGAGGACCTGAAACAAGCCGGCAACCGCGTCAGCCAGGCGGAGCTCGACGTCAAGATTGCCGCCGCCGCGGCTTTGCCCAAGTTCGACGCCTCGGCCGTGGGTGCCTATGTCGCGCCGGACATCGACATGCTCGGCATGGAGCTCAGGATGCGCGGCATGTACATGGCCGACCTCAACCTCACGCAGCCCCTCTATGCCGGCGGGAAGATACGGGCAGGCCGGCGCCTCGCCCGGATCGGCAAGGACGTCGCCCTCGAACAGCAACGCATGACACGCATGGACGTATTGGTTGAGGCCGACCAGACTTACTGGACCTGCGTCGCGGTGCGTGGGAAAGTGCGTATGCTTGAACGCTATGCCGCCCAGATGGACACACTCTACCGGCAGACGGAAACGGCCTGTGCGGCCGGCATGGCTACGGCAAACGACCTGCTCCGCATCGAGGCCAAGCGCAGCGAGATACGCTACCAGCTGCAAAAGGCGCGCAGCGGTGCCGAACTCTGCCGCCTCTCCCTCTGCCGCGTGGTGGGCGCTGAGCCCGGCGCCCTGCTCGAACCGTCTGACACGCTGCCCGAAGCGGCGCCGCCCAGCGGCCTCACGGCCGACCTGGCCGCACGGCCCGAGTTGCGGATGCTCGAAAAGCAGGTGGAGGCCGGCGGCCAGCAGGTGCGCATGGCACGGGCGGACATGCTTCCGACCGTGGGACTGACGGCGGATTACACATACTATGGCAACATCAAGCTGCACACGCCCGGCGCGGGCGGCGACAGCCCCGTCCCGGCGTCGACCCAGGAGTTCCGCGACGACTTGGGCGCCGTTATGCTGGCTGTGCGTATCCCGCTCTTCCATTGGGGCGAGAACCGCCGCAAGGTGCGCCGGGCGCAGCTCGACGAGGAGAACGCTCGCCTCGACTTGCAGAAGAACCGCCGCCTGCTCCAGCTCGAAGCCGAGCAGGCTGTGCGCAACGTCAGCGACGGCTACGCGCTTGTCGAGACGGCCCGCACCGGCCTGCGCCAGGCTGAGGCGAACCTGCGCGACATGCAGAACCGCTACGCCGCGGCCCTCTCGCCCCTGACCGACCTGCTCGACGCGCAAAGCCTTTGGCAGCAGGCGCAAAGCAACCTGATAGAGGCCCTGACGCAGTATAAAATTTACGAAACTGAATATCTCCGCGCCACCGGCCGCCTCGAATGAGGCCTCCTCCGGCTGGCGGCAAACGGGCAAGCCTGCCCCCGAGAACGGGACGGCTGGCAGGAAAGACGGACGTACTGACAGAAAAAACGGGAACGGCGACAGGAAAAATCTTCGCCGTTCCCGTTTTCATGTGTACAGTCACGCAATGGCGCGAACCGGCCGCAGAAAGACCGCATTCAGCCGCCCGTTATGCGCATTCAATCGCCCGCAAACATAGGGACGCCACCCCGGCCGCCCGGCCGCCCGTCGCGATGCCGCGGATGGCTGTCGTAATGCCACGGCTGACCTCCGTACACGCTACACACGCCGACGCGCAACGCGGCCGACCACTTGTGCCGTTCCGGCACCGGGCGTCATAAATGGCGCCCCTACGGGCAATGGCGCGAACCGGCCGCAGAAAAACCGCATTCAGCCGCCCGTTATGCGCATTCAATCGCCCGCAAACGTGGGGGCGCCACCCCGGACGCCCGGCCATCTGCCGCGATGCTGCGGATGGCTGTCGTAATGCCACGGCTGACCTC
>DVNY01000071.1 GCA_018714085.1 Candidatus Caccomonas pullistercoris | reverse complement strand
CGCACCCAATACATCACGTTGAGCGGGTAGCCGTTGAGTACGGTCGTGATGACGGCCTCCTGCTCGCGCTCGTTGTAGATGAACTCGCGTTGGTACGGTGGCCTGATGTCGAGTCGCCCGCCATAGCCACGCACGCCCTGCTCGTCGTTGTTGACATAACCGTCCACTACGTCGCGGACGCTTACTTCTATTTGCTCAATGGTCATCATAGGGATAGGGATTTGGGGTGCTTATTACGGATTAAGATACGGAAGTACGGACATTTCCCGTTGATACAAAGGTCTTTTTCGTCGTTGCCTTTCCTAAACTTAACAATCTCGAATTGTTCCGGGTTATACTTATCAAGAAACGTGATGGGCACGCCCATAGCTCCGTCGTAGTCATAAGGTATGTTTGCCGTCTTACTCACTTCGATGGCGTCGTAGTTGTCGTATTTCGGATAGTCTTCGGGTGAGTAGCGACAGACGAGGTCGAGTTCGTCGTGCCGTTTGGGTATTTCCAAGTTCGTGTACCAATGACAGTTGCGGAACTTGACCAATTTCTTTTCCTCGTCGTAAACTCCGGCAGCGTATGTCTGTTTGTTGTCGGGCACTTTGAAATAAGCATTTCCGGCATTGAACCCGTAGCCCAGCCAGATCTTATTGTCTTTAATAAGCGGGAAGATTTCCTTATAGGTGATGGCATTTTGCGGGCCGATGATGAGGAAGCGTTTGCCGTAGTCCATGAGCTGGCTGACGTACTCACGGAAGAGCGAGAAGGGCGGGTTGGTGACGACGATGTCGGCTTCCTGCAAGAGGGCGACGCACTCGGGGGAGCGGAAGTCGCCGGTTTGCAGGAGCGAGAGGGTGTTGCGGTCGTTTTGGAGCAGGAGGCGCACGTCCGTGAGGTCGACCGCGCCGTCGCCGTTCAGGTCGGGCACGGCGCGGATGTCGACCTTGTAGGCCTGGCGCCGGGGCGCGTCGGCCTCGCCGTCGAAGCGAAGGACAAGTTCGGTGCCCCGCACGGGCGAGCCGTCGTAGCACGTGCAGAGGAGGCGGCGCAGGCCGAGCCGGTTGAAGTTCAGGGCGAAATACTTGAAGAAGTTGCTCTCATAGGGGTCGTCGCAGTTGCAAAGGACGGTCTGCCCACGGAAGTGGGGCAAGTAGTGCTGCAACTCACGTTCGATGTCGGCGAGCTGGGTGTAGAACTCGTCTTTCTTGGCGCGCTTGGCGGCGTTGAGGTTTCGGTTTCCCATAGTGATTGACAGTTAGCGAGCACGAACTATCAATCACTGGCGCAATAAGAGGGGCGTGGCCGTCTTATTGCGTTCTGCGAGGTAGCGTAGGAAGGAGACCTCTGCCAATCTTAATAAGCGCCCACGCCCGTTCGGGCGGAGCATTTGCTTATTACGATTGGCCAAGGCACTCCTACGGAGGGAGCCTCTTACCTATTATCCGGGGTTGTTCTTATCTCGCTTAAAGTTTCCTACGCTTTCAGCAGAACGCGAATAATAGCTAATGCTTCTTATGGTTCAATATGTCGGTCTGACTGTTTTTTCTGTGTCTTACTTCTGTTTTTGTCGGTTGGACGTTTGCATTTCCGGGACTGGCCCCGTGGGTTCGCAAGGCAAAGATAAGGAAAGGCGAGCGTCGAGACAAGTGAAAGCCTCGCTTTCTTCGTGACTTGATTGAGCCGAATCCTATCTTCGTAGAACAAAGATAGTGAAAGGCGGTCGCCGGGGCAAGGAAAAGGCGAGGATTTTCGTGCGGACCGGTGGCGTTCCAAGCGTGCGGGGTGGTGCGGTTGCCGGTTGCGTCGGTCGTTTTGGTGTGCGTGTCGGCGTTGCGGGCGTTTTCGGTTGCGGTGGTTGACCACCGCATCGTAGGGCCGCCATTTATGACGCCCGGTGCCGTGGGGGCACACGTCGGCCGCCGCATGGCGCGTTGCGTCGTCGGGCGGAATGGAACCTTGACAGGGAAAAACAGTCGGGGCGACAGGTTTCCCTGTCAGCCGTTTAGGATTTCCTGTCAGCCGACCCGTAAATCCTGTCGGCCGGCCAGCGGCGGTGCGCCGGTCATCCGGGCGTCACAAGTGGCGCCCCTACGTTTTTGTGCAGGGCGTCGGTTTTTTCTGTCGCTGCGATGGTTTTGCGCGTCGGGCGGGATGAAAAAACGGGGCGGCTCCCGGCGTGGTGTGTGGCCGTGGGAGCCGCCCCGTGTGGGGTGGGCGACTGAGGGGTCAGTCAATGCGTTTCACGTAGTAGGTGATGGTGGGGAAGTGGTCGCTGTACCCGTTCTGGAACGTGGTGCCGTCGAACGTGCGGAAGGGGTAGCCCTTGCGCTTGCCGGCGGGCGTGGTCATGAAGGGACGGTTGAAGACTTCCGTCTTCCAGTAGCGGAGCTGCCCGTAGTCCTTGCTGCCGCGCGTGAGGAAGTTGTCGGAAATGATTTGTTGGTCATAGAGGCACCACTTGTCCTGATAGCAGAGCGAGCCGACGCCACGGTCGAACAGGGGCCAAGTGGCGTTGAAATAGCCGCCCTGCGGGGTGGTCTTCTGGCTGCGGGCGGCCTCGAAGACTACGGCGCAGCTGTTGTCCGACGGGTCGTCGTTGAAGTCGCCCATGGCGATGACCTTGGCGGCGGGGTCGGCCTGGCGGACGGAGTCGGCGATGTGGCGGGCGAGCTGGGCGGCGAAGTCGCGCAGGGGGGCCGACTTGGCTCCGCCGTAGCGCGAGGGCCAGTGGCCGACGATGATGCTGACGGGCTCGCCGGCGAGGCGGCCGCTGACAAGGAGCTGGTCGCGCGTGCGGTAGTCGGGCTGGTCGGGCTTGACGTAGCGGTAGGCCACGGTGTCGGTCACGGTGAAGAGCCGGGGGTTGTAGAGCAGGGCCACGTCGATGCCGCGGCGGTCGGGGCCGGAGTGATGGACGTATTTCAGTCCCATCGAGGCCATCGGCTCGGTGGCGACGAGGTCGCGGACGACGCGTTCGTTCTCGACCTCGGAGATGCCGATGACGGCGGGGCCGCCGGGGCAGTGCTCGCGTGCCAGTTGCGAGATGACGGTCGCGATGTTGTGGAGTTTCTGGCGGTACTTCTGTTCGGTCCATTGGTAGGGGCCGGAGGGCAGGAACTCGTCGTCGCCGGTGTTGGAGGGGTCGTCCTCGGCGTCGAAGAGATTTTCGAGGTTGTAGAACGCCACGGCGTAGACGCCCACGCGGCCTTGGGCCGCGGCGGGCACGGCCACGCAGCAGAGCAGCAGGCCGAGCAACAGGTGTTTGAGGGTTTGCATGGTCATGTCTCAGTGAGCGCGGGACGCCCGGAGGCGTCCCGCAAGGATAGGGTTGGGTTTACTTGTTTCCGCTCACTACGACGTTTTCCACCTCCCAAGTGCCTGCGAGGCTGGTTGAGCTGGTGTAGACGAAGGCGAACTGCATCCGCTGGCCGTCGAACTGCGAGAGGTCGACGGTGGCGTCGACCCAGGGCTTCCAGCCGTCGGCTGCGGGGTAGCCGTCGACGGTGAGTTCGGTCCACTGTCCGCCCTCGGTGCGGCCCCATACCTTGGCGTTGTCGGGCATGGTGCCTTTGAAGAAGTTGCCGACGTGGCTGAACGTGAGCTGGCAGCCGGTGGCGCCCGTGAGGTCGACTACGGGCGAGATGAGCCAGCTCTCGCTCTCGGCGTTAGCCCCGGCGTAAGCACTGGCCTTCATGTAGCCGTAGCTGTCGTGGGTCCAGACGTAGCTGATGCCCTCGCCGATGAGTTTGTCGTCGATGGTGAAGTCGCCCTGTCCGTCTTTGAACGTCTCGGCGAAGAGGGTGGTCAGGTCGCCGGAGGGGGTGTCGCCGCCCTCGTCGCCGACGGGCACGCCGTCGAAGCCGTGGACGTCGTCGATGGTGCGGATGGTGAGCTGCCAGGTGCCGTTGTATCGGCCGAGGATGCCCGTGACCTTGCCGGTGCCGACGGGGAGCGTCTCGGTGCGGAAGTTGCTGTAACCGCTGGTGCGGACGAGGAGCTGGTTGCCGTGGGCGTCTTCAAGGTATTCCTGCCCGTATTCGCCCTGTACGGGGGCGAACTGCGTCTTGCCGCCATTGACGAAATGGACGTCGTTGAAGCGCACAAGGGTGAAGACGTTGCCGTTCACGTCGTCGTTCAGGGTGCTGATGTCAAAGACTTCCTTGGGCTTGACGTTGTCGGGGAGGGGCCAGCCGTTGCGGTGGGCGTGCTCGTCAAAGGTGTCCGAGGGGATGCGGTCGCCATCGGCGTAACCGATTTGGAGCTCGCCGCCATAGACGGAGGTGTAGAGGCCTTTGAGGTCGAGGTAGATTTCCTGACCGACGTGATAGATGTTGTAGAGGTTGTTGGCGTCGATCTGGACGGAGATGCCGCCCGTCCCGTCCTCGATGATGAGTTGCTTGTAGATGTTTCCGCCTTCGTCGTCGCCCGTCACGGTGGCGCGGAGGATGAGGTCGTCCTCGATGAGGGTGCCGCTGGCGGCCGAACCGAAGCGCTCGCGGTACTGGGCGATGGTGATGTTGGCCTCGGGGCCGTCGTAGGTCGGCGCGGGGAGGTCGGGCATTTCATAGTCGCCCACGCACGAGGTGGCGGAGAGCAGGATGGCCAGTGTGGCCAGGAGCTTATGAATTGTTTTCATGCTTGATGATTTTGTTGACGTAGGGATGATGTGTTTAGAATCGGTAGCTGACGTTCAGGAAGCAGTTGATGCCCTGCATGTAGAAGTACTTGGACTTGAACAGGTAGGGGCGGTCGGGGTCGACACGGCCTTGCGCGTAACCGCCGGTGCGGATGTCCTTCTTGTTGAGGAGGTTGTTGACCGAGAGGTTGACGTTGAGCGACGTGCGGTCTTTGAGGTAAAAGATCTTGCCCACCGAGAGGTCGACGGTGTAGCCCGGGTCGAACTCCTCTTGCGACGACAGTTCGGCCAGGATGGCGCGGTCTTCTTCGAGCGTCGGCGTGAGGCCTTCGTAGGACGAGGCCTTGTGGCGCGCGGGAGCCGGCTCGACGTAGTTGCGGCCGAAGGCGTTGAAGTTGGCGCCGAGGAACCAGTAGTTGATGAAGTAACGGACGCCGAAGGTGCCGGCCATCTGCGGCACGCCGCCGACGTGGAGGCCGTCCATGAAGATGGTCTCGGTCTTGTCAGCCACGGCGCCGTTCTCGGAGTTGCTCGTGCCGATGGGGTTGTTGCTGTAATAGTATTCGGCGACGGTTCCGGCCAGGTCGAAGCTCCAATGGTCGTCGAGCTTGTAGGTGGCGCCGATCTCGATGCCGTGGTGCACGCGGCTGACGCCCCTCAGGACGTGGTTGATGAACGTTCCGAGCTGGTTGTCGTAGTAGCTCGAACGCTCCATCTGGTCGTAGAAGTTCGTCTGGAAGACCGAGATGCGCCCGGTGAGCTTGCGCGTCGAGAAGATGTAGCTCAGGTCGGCCGAGAAGACGCGCCCGCTTTCGAGGGGAGTGGTCCGGTCGCTGATGCGCGGCGAGATGTAAGCGTCGTAGGGGATGGGCGCCTCGCTGCCGTAGCTCACGTTGGCGCGGAGCAGGTGGCGGCCGTTGAACTTGTAGGTGGCGCCGCCCTTGAAGGCGAGGTCGGTGAACGCGTGGTGGCGGCCGGCGCCGTAGGAGTTGTCGGGGTATTGCCCGTTGCGCATGTTGCCGTCACGCCAGAAGTCGGTGTACGTCAGCTTGACGCCGTAGTAAGCATCCCAGTGCTGGGTGGTGTAGTTGTTGACCAGCCAGGCGTTCAGGGAGTTGATGTGGAGCTTGAAGTCGTAGCCGAAGATGCCTCCCTCGTAGACCTTGCGGTTCGGGCGGTTGAGGTCGCTCTGAATCTTGTTGAGGTCGGAGGGAAAGTCACGCTCGGCGAATTTGTCGATGTCGAGCACGTAGTCAGCGCCGAGGAGGTCTTCGACCGTCTTGAACTGGTGCGACGTCGTGGTGCGGGCCCCGATGCCTGCGGTGAGGCGCATGTGTTTCGAGAGACGGGCGTCGATGGTCGAGTTGAACGTGGTCTCGAACAGGTCGCTGCGGCGCTCTTCCACCATGTAGACGGCGGCGCCGTTGCCGGTGAGCTTGTTCACAAGGTTGGCCTCGTAGAGGGCGTCCCAGTCGATTTGGGTGAAAGCGGGGTCGCCCGAGAGCCAACGGTCGGTGTATTCATCGGCGATGACGCTGTTGTCGTTGAAATAGGAGGGCAGGTAGCGGTAGTAGTCGGGGCGCGGGTCGGCACCGTTGTACCAGTTGAGCGCCGTGCCGCCGTAACGGCCGTAGTGGACGCCGAGCCCGGCCGTGAAGGTCACCTCGGGCTTGATTTTCCACTCGTAGCTGAGAATGCCGGTCGGGTCATACGCGGTCACCACGCGGGCATTCCGTTTTTTCCCGTTCTGGTAACCCCAGTTCGGGTTGTAGAGGTTGTTGCCCGTGAGGTCATAGACTTCCTGCATCGAGCTGCCTTGCTGTCCGCGCTGGACGGGCGAGCCGAACGTGGTGAACGACAGGCGGTGTTTGCCGCTGGCCCATTGTTTTTCGAGGAGCATGGCGTAGGAAACGTTGCGGTAGAACGTGCCTTCGATGTTGCCCTCGTTGGAGTAGCGGCCGCCGACCAGGGCGGTGAAGGCCCAGCCACGGTCCGACAGGCCGGTGGAGTATGACACCATGCCGCGCAGGTAGTAGTTGCGGTTGGTATAAGAGAGGGTGGCCTTGCCGCCGCGGGCGAAGTCGCCTGCCCGCATGAGGATGTTCTCGGAGCCGCCGAGCGAGCCGAAGGTGTACGTGCCGGGGTCGTTGTTCACCGTCTCGTCGCCGTTGCGGGTGAGGTCGTTGATCGCGCCAATCGACGAGTAGTTGAAGACGCCGCGGAACTGGTCGTTGAAGGCCACGCCGTTGATGTACTTCTGCTCATAGATGTTGTCGTAGCCGCGGACGCGGAAACGGGCAGGCGAGAGCTGGTAGGAGACGCGGTTGAGGAAGACGTCGTGGGAGACGAGCACGGTCGTGTTGACGTCTTGCCCGCCTTGGTCGTCGCTCTCGTCGTCACCGAGAGCTTCGAGGTCCATGACGCCCACCATCGAGAGGTCGGCCTGGACGACGGAGTCGGCCTTCTGTCGCAGCACGTCGTCGTTGGTCTGCGCCCACGAGACGATCGGGAAGAGGAAGGCTCCGATGAGGATAAGTCGATAGTTCATGTAAAGCGGTTTTTACTTTTTCAGGAGCTGTGAGGAAAATAAGAGCAGCCGCGCCACGTCTGGGCAGGGCTGCTCTTAGGGTTGCTGCCGGGGCTTACTTCGTGCCCACGAGTTTGATGTTGTCGATGCGGAAGCCAAGCGTGTTGACACTGCCAGCTCCGAAGAACTCGAGCGTGCAGTCAGAGCTTGCCGTGATGCCTTGTTCTATCGTAATTGTGGTGTAGCTGTCGAAATTTCCGTTCGCACGAGAGAGTGTGATGTCGGGGACGGTCAGCGCGGTGCCGTTCCACAGCACCTGGATGGCGTTGGTGCTGATTTCTTCGCTGTCGTTGTACACGTTGGCGGTGATGTCATACGTCAGGGTCAGGTTGGTGTAGCCCTCGGTGTTGATGCCGGAAATTCTGAGGCTGTTGTCTTTATTCGCTGGCAGCCACAAGTGGTTGTCGAAAGTCTTTGTCGAGCGGATGTTGGCTTTGCCTTCGTTCTCAGCGTAGGGGTTGAAGAACGTCAGTGTGCCGTAGTTGTCGTAAGCGGTGTAGTCATTGACAGGGGAGTCTGCATCCGATCCGGGGCCGAAGGTCTCCTCGAAGATGGTTGTCTCGGTGCCGGGACCGGGCTCGGGGTCGGGCGTGGTGCCGCCGCCGTTGAAGTCGACGTTGATGTCGCCGCCCGTGACGGTGGTCCAGGGGTTGATGGTGGCTGAGCCGAACTGCACGTAGATGCTGCCGCCGCTGTTGCCGAGGCGTACGGGGATGCTGTACGACGTGCCGGCGTCGAGCGTGCTGACGGTCAGTTGCTTCTCAACCGTCTGTCCGCCGAGGGTGAAGCGCAGGGTGATGGCGGCGGCGTCGGTCGTGGGCAGGAGGATGGCCTCGGCCTGCGTGCCGGCTGCGTTGGTGTTGAAGGCGATGGCGCCGGTGCTGCTGGCGGTGGTGGTGAGGCTGCCCGTGGCCAGGTCAAAGCTGCCTTGGGTCAGGGCGTTGGTGGCTTCGACGCTCAGGCCGGCCGTGGTGGGGATGGTGGCGTCGGCCTGGATGTTGAGGACTACCTGCGAGAGCTCGTGGCTGAACCCGAGGTTCACCGTGCCGCTCGCGATGTTCTGCGCGTTGTCGGAGTAGAGCAGGTCGATGGCGGCCTGGTCGGTCTGGTCGCTGACGTTGACGGCCACGGCGGTGCCGCTCACCGTCTGGTAGGGGTAGTAGGCCACGAAGTCTTGGGCTGCGCCGCTTTCGGGGAAGGCTATGGCCTGCTCGGCGTCGGCTGCAGTGAGGTTGCCGGCGGCGTCGGCGATGTACTGGCGGTTGGTGGCCGAAGCCGAAGCCAGTCCGGCGCCATGGCCGGTCATGAAGATGCCGATACGGTCGCCACTGTTCCAGTTGGTGCCGGTGGCTCTTTTCTGTGCGCCGCTGATGTAGGACGTGAACTTGACGTTGCCGTCACCGTTGCCCCATTCGCTGTTGTCGTCGAGGCTTGTGCAGGCGGTCATCGCGAAGAGCGGGAGGACGCCCAGCCACATGATTTTTTTCAGTGTCATACTCTCTTTGTTTTATAAGGGTTGATGTTTTTCCGTTCGGTTATTGCCACTTTGTCAGGTCGAGCGTCTCTTTGGCCGAGGTGCTGATTGTGGGGAAGAAGGTGAAGCCCGTGAGCTCTTCCAAGTCGCTTACGGACATGGCGCAGTCCATGTAGCCGTTCGCGTTGCTGTATGTCTTTTGGTCGAGCTTGAAGGCGATGGTGTAGAACTGGCCGCCGATTTTCCGGGCGAGGGCTTTGAAGTAGTATTTGGGCACGGCGACGTTCTTGCCGTCGTTGTCCTTGACGTAGGTGACGGTCTGGTTGGTTTGGGTGGTGGGCATGGCGCCCGTGACGACGAAGAGGGTGTCCGTGCCGCTGCTCCATCCGCGCACGCGGTTTTCGAGGTTGGCCCAGATGCTCTGGTTGAGTCCCTTGCCGAGCTGGGGCGTCATGTTGGTGTAGTAGAAGGTGGTGGCGTTGTCGGCGTTGGTGGTGACGCGGTCGGCGCTGGGGATCTGGTGTCCGCGGTCGTATCCGTCGAATCCGCGCCGCAGGTTGGCCTGCAACTGCGTCGAGAGGGCGGGGTCGAACTGCCAGTCGTCGGTGCGGCTGCCGTCGCCGCTGGTGTAGTAGCCGCAGAGGGGGTAGGCCACCCAGTAGGCTATTTTCAGGTCGGAGTCGTAGAGCATGGCGTAGTTGCGGACCGACGGGTCGGAGGCCATCATGTGCACGATGTAGTGCAGGTTGTCTTGTTCGAGCTGCGCGTTGGTGATGAGGGGGGTCTCGGTGCGCTTGAAATAGGTGGCTTCGCCCGTGGCGGTGCCGCTGCCTCCCGTGACGTTGAGGTTGAAGGTGTAGTCCTTGCCGCCGTCGAGTTGGGTCAGGGCGGGGGCGACGGTCTGCGCCTTGCCGCCGAGGCGGAGGGTCACTTTGAGCCCTTCGGCATACGTGCCGGGGATGAGCAGGGCG
>DVNY01000070.1 GCA_018714085.1 Candidatus Caccomonas pullistercoris | reverse complement strand
CCTACGTGGACCGCATGATGCGCATGGTGAAACGTGACATCAACCATCCCTCGATCATTTTCTGGTCCTCGGGTAACGAATCCGGCTCCGGGCTGAACTTTGCCGAAGTGTACAAGGCCACCAAGGCCGTTGACGACCGCCCCGTGCACTATGAAGGTGCCACCCGCGGCGAGCAGCATGGCGCAGCGACCGACATCTATTCGACGATGTACAGGTCCGTAAGCGAAGTCACCTCGATGGCCAATAACAACCAGCCCCGCCAGCCCTACTTCATGTGCGAGTATGCCCATGCCATGGGTAACGCCGTCGGCAACCTGAAAGAGTATTGGGATGTCATAGAAAGCAGTCGCTACGGCATCGGCGGATGCATCTGGGACTGGGTAGACCAGTCCATCTATGCCGCCGAAGACATCAAGTCGGGCAACCTCACGGTGAACGGTTTTAACAATTATAAGGCCGGATACGACTTTCCCGGAAGCCAGTCAGACGGCATGCAGGGTAATTTCTGCAACAACGGTCTCATCACGGCCGACCGTGCATGGTCTGCCGAGTTGACCGAAGTGAAGAAGGTTTACCAGTACGTCAAGTTCGACGATTTTGACGAGCCGTCGATGACCTTGATGCTTACCAACAAGTATGACTTCACCAACCTCGACGAGTTCGGCCTGCGCTACCGCTTGTTCGAAGACGGCAACGAGGTTGCCACGGCCGAGCTCCTTATGCCCGAGACGGAGCCGGATGCCTCAGCGAACGTCCCTGTCGAACTTTCATATTCCAAGAAAGCTGGCAAAGAGTATTTTATTACGTTCGAAGCCTATCTGAAAAACGCCACGTCGTGGGCCGATGCCGGTTATGTCATCGCCACCGAGCAGTATGCCCTTTCTTCCGAGGAACGTAAACTCCCCGAAGTTTCCACGCCGGCCACGTTGACGATGACCGAATCATCCTCAGCCGGACGGGTGGACATCAAAGGACAGAACTTCATGATGCGTTTCGTCAGGGGACGTCTGCAACTTTGGAGCTATACGTTGGCCGGCGGCACGTTCAATCCGCTCCGCGCCAGCGACAACGCGCCGGACAGCCGCTACGTCGGCCCTTGGTTCTCTGACTATCGTTACATTGAGAACGACCGTTATGACAATCCTTCAAGCGGAGAGACAAACTACGACTATCAGGCTACGCTCAGCGACGACAAGACGCATGCCACTGTCGAGGTCAACGTGGATGGCAGCAAGTGCCCCTACACGATTGTTTACGACATCCATGCGAATGGCGTGGTCGACATGAGTGTCACGTTCCGTCCTGATGTTGCCGGCCTGCGCCGCATCGGTTTGCAGATGAATTTCGACCCCACGTTGCAGAACGTCGAGTACTATGCCCGCGGCCCGTGGTCTAATTATGTCGACCGCAAGACGGGATCGTTCTTTGGCCGTTACACCACGACCGTCGACGACATGTTCGAACCCCACCCCCGGCCGCAGACCACCGGCAACCGCAGCGACCTGCGCGAGCTCATCCTGACGAGCGAAGACGGTTCGCGCGGCTTGAAGATTGAAACCGAAGGCCGCGTCGACTTCTCCGTCCTGAACTATGAGGATAAGGATTTCAACAAGGGTCAGTATGTGCCCTTCCATCCCTACGACCTGACAAAGGCCGGCACAGTCGTGGCCCACTTCGACTACATGCAGGAAGGTTTGGGCAATGCGAGCTGCGGTCCCGGCCCCCTCGACAAGTATCTTTGCCCCTCGACGGGTGAGTATTCCTACAAGCTGCGCCTCACACCTATGGTCAACGGCGTGGGTGTGGGCATCGACGAAGTGGCCAGCCGTGCTGAGATCCGCTATGACCGCTCGGCCGATGTTGTGACCTGCCGTGGCGACTTTGCGCCCGGAACGCGCTTCGCGCTCTACAACTTGGGCGGTGTCCGCATCGCGCAGCAGCAGACGACGGGTGCGGCCAGTGAAGTCAGCCTCTCGCTCGACGGCCAGCCTCGCGGCTCCTATATCCTCGTGATTGAAGGCAACGGTGCTCCCCGTACGCATAAGTTCGTGAAATAACCAGACTTCTTTTCCGTCAAGAGGCGGCATCCCAATCGGGATGCCGCCTCTTTTTTTGTCTTGCTGGCCGGTGCTGCTGCCGAAGTCCAGCAGACCGCCAGGGTGTCTGGCTTACTACGATTACAGGCTGGCTGATAGAAATTCCTATCCGGCTGACAGGAAATCCTATCGCTGCGACAGGATTTCCTGTCACTACGTCCGTTATTACACCGGTAGTTGGTTTGCTTTTCTGGTGAGCAGACCAAGTAGCCAGTTCGCCGATGCTCTTTTATTTCGTCGGATTGAAGCACATAAAGTACACCGGCTTCCTCCCATGTCCGCCGTATTCCGTAATTTTGTCCGTCACTTGGTGAAAAAAATGAGTTCCGCAGGTTTCGATTTCAGGCAATTTCATGTGGCGCATGACCGTTGCGCCATGAAAGTAGGCACGGACGGCGTGCTCCTCGGGGCGTGGGCCGACGTTGTCGGTGCAAGCCGCGTGCTCGACGTTGGCTGCGGGTCGGGGCTGATAGCCTTGATGGTGGCCCAACGGACTGGGGCGCACATTGTCGGTGTGGAAGTCGATGCGGCCGCAGCGGTGCAGGCCGCCGAGAATGTTTCCGCCTCGCCGTGGCCGCACCGGATTGATATTGTCCGTGCCGACGTGTCGGACTATCGGCCGGATGAGCAGTTCGACCACATAGTGGCCAATCCGCCTTTCTTTGCTGAGGATCTCCTTCCTCCCGATGCCGCCCGAGCCCAGGCCCGTCACACGGCCGGGCTGACCTTTGAACGCCTTTTGGGTGAAGTGGCCCGCTTGCTTGTCGTAGGCGGACGTTTTCACGCCATCGTTCCCGCTTCGGCTTATGACGCCTTTGCCTTTTGTGCATGGGAGCAGCGGCTCTATCCCTATCGCCGGACGGACGTTGTTACCCGGCCCGGAAAGCCCGTGCGCCGGGTGCTCGTCAGTTTCGTCGAAGGACAGGAAAAGCCGATCCAGCGTGATGAGTTGGTGCTTTGTGATGCGCGGGGCATGCGGTCAGCCGGCTATCAAAAGCTGACGGCTGACTTCTATCTGTGAATGCTGTACCGGTTTTTTTCGTAACTTTGCCGCGTTTTCACACGCTTTTTCCCCTATGAAGATAATCGCCATTGCCAATACCTATCCGGCATACAATAAAACAGCCTGTCCTGCGTTTGATAGGACAGGGGAGCCCATCGTTTTCTCGCATGCCGATTCCGCGCTGCTGAAAGATGGCAAGCCGTTTTTTATCCCCGAATTTGCTGAGCCCTGCACTTGCCAGGTGGAACTGGTCGTACGCATCAGCCGTTTGGGGAAGAGCATCCCTGAGCGTTTTGCCTCCCGCTATTATGACGGCGTGACGGTGGGCATCGCCTTTACGGCACAGGGCCTGCTCGGGCGCTTCCGCCGGGAAGGCTTGCCTTGGGACTTGGCCACCGGGTTCGACGGCGCTGCCGCCGTGGGCAATTTTGTTCCGGCCGAAGGGCGCGATTTGCGTGACTTGCATTTCTGTCTTCATGCCGGAGACGCCGAGGTGCAGCGTGGGTGGAGTGGCGACATGCGGTGGAACGTCGACCGTCTCATTGCCCATGTCAGCCGCTTCTACACCATCCGGCAGGGCGACCTCCTCTTTACCGGAGCACCGGTGGCTGCCAGCCCGGCCCTCATTGGCGACCGGCTCGAAGCTTACCTTGACGGCGAGAAGCTCCTTACGATAAAAGTAAAATAAAGTACAGAGAATGAACCTCTCGTTCCTTTTGCCCCGGCGCAGTTGGTTGGTGTGGCTGTTGTTCTTGCCTTTGGCGGCACGAGCCGACGGCTTTGTCGACCTGCGGCCGTCTGACTACCCTGTGGATAGCGTTTTGCCTTATTATACGACCATCGTTCCGTTAGGGGCGGCCTCGCCGGCGGCTTGTCGCGTGCGGATTGATTATCCGGAGTTTGCCCCTCTTTCTTCGGCCGAAGTGAAAAGGCTCAAAGCATGGGGCGTCAAGCTGCTAGACACGTTGGAAGTGGCGACACGTCGGGGCACAGTCCGAAAGCAGGATCAGCTCGATGTGGCTCTTTTGCCTTTCGTCCTCCACGAGGGACGCCCTTCACGTCTGACGTCGTTCAAACTCGTTGTGGAGGCCGCTCCCTCAGCCCGTCGCGCGCTTGTCCGTGCAACATCGGAGCGATGGCAGGCTTCGTCGGTGTTGGCTTCCGGCCGATGGGTGAAAATCCGAGTGACGGACGAGGGCATTTATCAATTGACGACGTCCCAGCTTGCTGAGATGGGGTTTTCAGACCCGTCTCGTGTCCGCCTTTATGGTTATGGCGGACGCATCCAGCCCGAGACCTTCAATTTCGAGTCGGCAGAATGTCCGCCCGACGACCTTGAAGAAGTGCCCCTCTACCGTCGCGATGGCTCGTTGCTCTTTTTCGCCGAAGGCACGGTGCGCTGGACGCTGAGCGGTACGACGTGGACGCATGTCAACAATGTCTATTCGCGCTACTCATATTATTTCCTGACCGAATCCGACGAGGCGCCGGCTCAATTGGCCACGCTGCCCGAGGTGAGTGCCTCGGATGTAGTCGACGAAGTGACCGGCCACGCGCTCATCGACAACGATGCATACAGCTGGTTCCGCGGCGGGCGGCGTTTCTATGACAGTTATGATTTTGCCACTCGTGGCGACCGGACACTCTTGTTGGAGACACCCGGTATCGTCAGTGGCGGGACGGCCCGTGTGGCTGTCAATTTCGCTGCGGCCAGTAGCCGTAGCCGTACGTCGATGTCCGTTGTCGCGAACGGCTCATCGCTCGGCACATTGACGGCCGCTGCGCTGAGCCAGTACCAGTTGGCCAATGAAGACAGCGAAACGTTCACTACGACCAGCTTGGCCGATGACAACGTGTTTGAACTGGCTGCCACGCCGGGCAATGCTGCCCGTCTGGACTATATCCGGGTGAGCTATCCTCGCCGTTTGGCCGTATCGGCCGTGCCCTACGTCTTCACGCTGCCGACGGCGAGGGCTGTCACGTTCCGCATCGCCGGAGCTACGGCCGACACCCGCTTGTGGCGTATTGGCCGGGCGGGCGACCCGACGGCCGAAGTGCCGGGGCAGCTTTCCGGCGAGACATTGACGGCTTCCGTCTCTGACGCCAGCCGGCGCTATGTCGTTTTTGACGCTTCGGCCACATACCCTTCGCCGACAGTGGTGGGCGAGGTGGGCAACCAGAACCTCCACGCCGACCGCAACATCGACATGGTGATTATCGTGCCGGCCAGCGGCGCGTTGACGGCCGAGGCCGAGCGGCTGGCCGAGGCGCACCGCGACGTGCAGGGGCTGACTGTGAAGGTGGTGCGTGCAGACCTTATATATAACGAGTTCTCGTCCGGAACGCCTGATGCCACTGCCTATCGCCGCTACCTCAAAATGCTTTACGACCGGGCCGACGCAGACAGCCTGCCCCGCTTCCTCCTGTTCTTCGGCGACTGCTTGTGGGACAATCGAGTCGTCACGCCGGATGTTCGTGATTATAATCCGGACGACTATCTCCTTGCTTATGAAAGCGAGAACTCCGTGCACGAAATCAGCTGTTATGTGACGGACGACTATTACGGTATGCTCGACGACGGCGAAGGGGCAGACATCCTGCGCGAGAAGATGGACTTGGCCGTGGGGCGCTTCCCTTGTCATACGGAAGCCGACGCCCGTATCCTCGTCGACAAATCCATTGCCTATCTGCGCAACGAGCATGTCGGCTCATGGAAGAATCAGATCTGTTTCATGGCCGACGACGGCGACAGCAACCTGCACATGGAAGATGCAGATGCTACGATCAGCAGCATGGGTGACCTGGCTGACAATTTTGCCGTGCAACATATTTATTGGGATGCCTATCCCCGCGTCGCTTCATTGACCGGGTACAGTTATCCCTTGGCTGAGGAGCGGATTCATCGCCTGATGAACAGCGGCGCGCTGGTGATGAACTATACCGGACATGGCGATCCCGTGCAGCTTTCGGTTGAAGCGCCGGTCGGCATCGACGATTTCCGCGAAGCCCGTTCCCCGAACCTTCCCCTGTGGGTGACAGCGTCGTGCGAGGTTATCCCGTACGACGACATAGAAGACAACATCGGCCGTGCGGGCATGCTGAATGCCAATGGCGGAGGCATCGCATTTGTTTGTGCCGCCCGCACTGTGTATTCAGACCGTAATCGTGCGTTCAACAGCGCTTTTATGCGCTACCTCATGACACCTGCCGAAGACGGCGGGCGCTGCACATTCGGCGAAGCCTTGATGCAGGCGAAAAACCGTCTTGTCGAAACGTCAGACCGGACGTCGAACCGCGTGAAGTTCGCCCTGACGGGCAATCCCGCCTTGCCGCTGGGCGCACCGACGCTCGACGCTGTCATTGACAGCATTGACGGGCACGCCCTTTCGGGCTCGGAAGGCGGAAACATGCAGTTGCGTGCCGGAAGTCTGGTACGGTTCAGCGGCCGTGTCCTCTCGGCTGACGGGCAAACCCACGAGGGCTTCAACGGCATTGTCTGCGCCACGGTGTATGACCGCGAGGAGACCATTACGTGCCGCAACAACCCTGGCGACGACGTCGAGCCTCACCAGTATGCCGAACGGACAAAAGTCTTGTACGAGGGCAGCGACAGTGTGCGCGGCGGCCGCTTCTCGTTTGTCGTGCGCGTTCCCGTCGACATCAGCTACTCGTCCGCGCCGGGCCGCGTCCTGCTTTATGCTGTCAATTCCGACCATATGCAGGAGGCCAATGGCTCGAACTCGCGTTTCTTCTTTGACGGCACTTCCGACGACTTGTCCGGCGACGCCCTTGGCCCCGACGTTTATGTCTACTTGAACCGGGAGGACTTCCCCGACGGCGGCCGGGTGGGGCAGACGCCCACTTTCTTCGCATTGATCGCCGATTCGAGCGGTGTGAACACCACGGGTAACGGCGTCGGACACGATCTTGAACTGACGCTTACAGGTCCGAGCCCGGGCAGCTACGTCCTGAACGATTATTTCAGTTATAATCTCGGCTCAGCTACCGAGGGCATGGTTTCGTACACCCTGCCGGAGCTTGAAGAAGGACACTACCGCTTGCAGTTCCGGGCATGGGACATTCTCAACCATCCTACGACCAAGACGCTGAACTTCGTAGTCGTGAAGGGGCTTCCCCCGCAACTCAGCGTCCGCGCCACAGAAAATCCGGCGCGTTCGTCCACCACTTTTGTCCTGAGCTTCGACACGCCGGGTGCGGAGGGCACTTTTGCGGTCGACCTTTATGACATGTCGGGTCGCCGTATCTGGACGCAGACTGTGGCGGGCGCCATGCCGGCTGCTGGCCTCTCCCTCCCCATGGGAGTCGGCGGCGGCTTGGATGCTACGGTGGGCGGCGGTGTCTACCTCTACCGCGCCCGTGCCACCGTGGACGGCGTGACCTATACGACGGAAGCCGAGAAATTGATAGTACTCAAACAATAAAAGCCTATACCTCCGAGTTTATAAGATTATGAGAATTTCCCCTAAGATACTCCTGACTTTGGCCGGTGTGGCGACTGTCACGTCTGTCGCTGCCGATGAGAAAGATGTCTTCAATCCCATCGTGACCTCTGTCATCTCACAGAGCATTGCGCCCGACGCGCGCGCCGGCGGCATTGGCGACGTGGGAGCTGCCACCGACCCAGACGTCAACTCGCAGGCCTGGAACCCGGCCAAGTATCCGTTCTGCATCAGCCGCGCTGGCGTGGCCATCAACTACACGCCGTGGTTGCGCTCCATTGTCAACGACATCAACTTGGCTTACATGGCGGGTTACTACCGCCTTGGCGACTACCAGGCGCTCAGTGCCTCCGTCCGTTATTTCTCGTTAGGTTCTGTGTCAACGTCGGACGAAATGATGACCATCAAGCCCTACGAGTTGGGCGTCGATGTGGCTTATTCGCGCATGTTGAGCGAGACATTCTCAGCCGCCGTCGCCCTGCGCTATATGTACTCCGACATGTCGGGGCACTATGATGACCAAGTGACAGCCGGTTCTGCTTTTGCTGCGGATATTGCTTGCTACTACAACAATTACGTCATGATGGGCAATCGCGAGTGTCAGATAGCTTTCGGCGTCAACATCAGCAACATCGGCAGCAAGATCAACTATGGCGAAGACTATTCCTATTTCATTCCCACCAACCTCCGCATCGGTTTGAGCTACATGATACCCCTCAACGAGTTCAACCGCATCTCGTTCAGCGCCGACGCCAACAAGCTGCTCGTCCCCTCCAAGCCCATTCAGAATGACGAAGAGAACGAGTCGGAAAAGGACTTCCAGGACCGTGTGCAGCAGGAGTACTACGACGTTTCGTCCATCTCCGGCATTTTCAAGAGTTTCAGCGATTCGCCCAACGGCTTCAAGGGTGAGCTCGAAGAAATCCAATGGAGTGTCGGTGCGGAGTACACCTATAACGACAAGTTCACCGTACGGGCAGGCTACCACCACGAGAGCGAGAGCCAGGGCAACCGCAAGTATTTCACCTTCGGTGCCGGTTTTCGCATGAGTGTTTTCTCGATTGATGCAGGTTATGTCTGGTCGACTGCCGCAAGCAACCCGCTCGACCAGACGTTGCGCGTGTCGCTCGCTTTCGACTTCGACGGCATCAAGGACTTGTTCAGCGGACGCCGATAACCTGAAAAGAAGAACAGCATGAAGATCAGAACCGGTTTTGGCTTCGACGTGCACCGCCTTGTTCCCGGTCGCGAGCTCTGGCTCGGCGGGGTGCGCATTGAACATGAGCTTGGCCTTCTCGGCCACAGTGATGCCGACGTGCTCATCCATGCCATCTGCGACGCCCTCCTCGGTGCCGCCGCGTTGCGCGACATCGGTTATCACTTTCCCGACACCAGCGCCGACTTTGCGGGCATCGACAGCAAGGTCCTCCTGCGACGGACGGTCGACCTGCTCGCCGAGCGGGGTTACGCCATCGGCAACGTCGACGCCACAGTCTGTGCAGAGCGCCCCAAACTCAACCCCCACATCGAGCGGATGCGTGCCTGTCTGGCTGAGGTGATGGGCGTGGACGTCGACGACGTCTCGGTGAAAGCCACCACCACCGAGCGCCTCGGTTTCACGGGGCGCGAAGAAGGCATCTCAGCCTATGCCGTGGTGCTCATCGAGCGGCAATGATCCCCGTCAGCACTTCTCATAAAGCCATGTCCGGCAGGTTTCCTGCCCGCGTGGCTTTCTTTGTGCCCTTACGGCGAAGGCCGCGGGTGCATGTCGGCACGACGCCGGCGGAGTGGAGCGGGAAAACTGCCTTATGGCCTGCGGAAGTCTGCGCACGGGCTGGCGAAATGTCTCGTCGCTACTGGCAAAGTCTATTTCACACTGTGAAATATAAAAGTCGCAGTGTGAAATATATAAATCACAGTGTGAAATACAAATTTCACACTGTGAAACGGACTTTATCTCCCTGCCCGGAATTTCTGTCAGCCGACTTGTGCTTTCTGTCAGCCGTCCCGCAAATCCTGTCGGCCGTCCCGTCAGGGCGCGTCGTCGACTTGTTGAATCTAATTCACTAATTGTAATGTATATGAAACGAAAACTGTTTTCTACCTGCCTTGGTGCGGGCGTGATGGCCACTTTGTCCCTGTTCCCCCAGCGTGCCGTGGCCGCCGGTGAGCCTGTGGGCGCTGACACATTGACGCTCATGACGTATAACGTGCGCAACGCCAACGGACTCGACGGCGTGCGGAGCGTGGAGCGAGTGGCAGCCGTGATCCGCCAGAGTGCGCCCGACGTCGTGGCGGTGCAGGAACTGGACAGCGCTACGGCGCGCGCAAAGGGAGCCTACATCCTTGGCAAACTCGCTGCGGCCACGGGCATGACGGCGACTTACGGGCCGGCCATCTCGTTCGACGGCGGAAAATACGGGCTCGGCCTGCTCAGCCGGCAGCGTCCCCTTTCCGTGCGCCAGGTGGCCTTGCCCGGTCGTGAGGAACGCCGGACGATGCTCATCGTCGAGTTCCCGAATTATGCCGTAGCCTGCATCCATTTTTCACTCACCGAGGCCGACCGTATGACTTCGTTGCCGCTTGTCCGTGAGGCTGTCGCCGGCATGAAGAACAAGACGGTGTTCATCGCGGGCGACTGGAACGCTACGCCTGAGAGTGATTTCATCCGGGGCATCGAAGAAGACTTCGTCCTGCTCACCCGTTCGGACGAGGCTTCGTATCCGGCCGACGATCCAGAAATCTGCATTGACTACATTGCCGTCGATGAGGCACACGCCGCCGGCTGGACCGTGACGTCGACCTGTACGCTGCCCGACAGCGTCGCCTCAGATCATCGTCCGAAGGTAGTGCGCCTCGTGCGGAAGTGACCACCGGTTCCGGTGGTGGGCATACGGAAATCCCCCGGACAGCGTTCGAACGCCGTCCGGGGGATTTCCGCAAAAGGGGGTGGCTTGGCTTATTTTGCCTGCGGCACGAGGTAGCGGTCGCCCGTCTCGCGGACGATGGCGCGGTTGTAGCGTTCCGGGTAGCCGGGGCGTTCGGGCGGCGTGGCCAGTCCGTCTTCCGTCAGGGTGAAGCGGCCGTTCTTCTCGGGTTTCACTACCTGGTCGTTGTGCTTCACGATGAGGTATTCGCCCAGTCGGCGCCACTCGCGGAGCATCTTGCGCGACATGCGGTTCGTGTATTTGTCAAGGAAAGCCTTGCAGCTGTCGGGCGAAGTTTTGAGGAGGGCAGCGGCGCGCGCTTCCACTTCGTCCTGGTCGCCCAGAAGGCGTGCCTCGATGCCGTCGCGGCGTGCCTCGACGTCGGGGAAGAGGGCGCTGTAACGCGGATAGGTCATGTTGGCCACCCAGTTGCACACCCAAAAGGCCGACTTCCACGAGAAAGTCACGTCGTTGGCTGTTCCTTCGGCGAAACACTCCGGCACGTTCGTCGTGCAGCAGTAGATGGGCGTGTAGGGCGTCGTGTTGGCGTCGTCGTTGCCGAACCAGAGCACACCGCCGATAGCGTCAGGAAGCCACGAGCGCATTTGCGCCACGAACGTGAAGCCCGACTGTTGTGTCGAGATAGGGCGTTCGTTGAAGTATTCTTTGCCGTCCACTTTCCACGAAAGGGGTGTCGGGCGGTACGGGGCGTCGTACGGGCCTGCGCCTATATCCTTCCGGGTGTCAAAAGGAGTGCCTTCGTAGTGGTCGCGCATGCTCATCATGACGTCGTGCACGGAGAGCTTTTTGTTCGGCTTGACGAAGAGGGGCATCGGTTGGCACGATTCGGAAATCGGTTTGCCTGCCGCGTAGTCCAGGTAGCGGTCCATGCCGTCGGCCCAGCGGTTGAAGAAACTCCATACGCGTGCTTCGCAATATCGTTGCATGCCGAAGTCAGTCGGGCTGTATGCGGCAGCGAAGTCAAACTCGCTGTCTTTGCCGTCGAAGTAGCCTTTCTCGCGTGCGAACGAGATGACGTCTTCCGAGCACATGACGTTCTGCTTGTCCTTGCGGTCGAACCGGCGGATGCGGCTTTGGTTGGCGTGTGCGCTGATGCAGTCGTCCGGTACGCGGACGGCCACCCAGACGGCTCCCTTGCGGCCGGGGCCTTTTCCGATCATCTCCATGATCCATGCCTCGTCGGGGTCGGCGATGGTGAAGCTCTCACCCGAAGAGGCGTAGCCGTATTGTTCGACGAGCGACGTCATGACGCGGATAGCCTCGCGAGCGGTCTTGGCGCGTTGCAGGCCGAGGCTCATGAGGCTCACGTAGTCGATGATGCCTTCGGGGTCTGTGAGTTCGGCACGCCCGCCGAAGGTGGTCTCGCCGATGGTCACTTGGAATTCATTGATGTTGCCGATGACGCTGTATGTCTCCGGTGCTTCGTCGATTTCGCCGAGATAGTGGTTCGTGTCGCCGTCGACGATGCGCCGTTTCGTGCCTTTGGGGTGATGGGCAGCAGGGAAGCGGCGCAGCGTGCCGTAAAGGCCGTAGTTGTCGGCGCTGTACGTGACGATGACCGAGCCGTCGGCCGAGGCTTTCTTGCCGACGATGAGGTTGGTGCAGGCTTCGGCACGTTGGGCGAGGCCTGCGAAGAGAAAGGCGGCCGCCGTGCAGAGCAGGCCGAAAAGGGGATTTCTCATGTGATAAAGGCTTATATATAATATAATGTGTGGACGTCAGCAGGCTTTGAACGACATGTCCAGTCCTTTGACGGAGTGGGTGAGCGCGCCGACAGAGATGAAGTCGACTCCGCATTCCGCATAGTCGCGAATGGTGTCGAACGTGATGCCGCCGCTGGACTCCGTCTCGTACTTGCCGCCGATCATGGCGACAGCCTCACGGGTGTCGTCGACCGAGAAGTTATCGAACATGATGCGGTCTACGCCGCCGTGTGCCATCACTTGGCGGATCTCGTCGAACGAGCGCACTTCGATTTCGATCTTCAAGTCGAGCCCTTTTTCTTTGAGGTAGCTGTGGCACCGGTCGAGTGCTGCGTCGATGCCGCCGGCAAAGTCGACGTGGTTGTCTTTCAGCAGGATCATGTCGAACAGGCCGATACGGTGGTTCACGCCGCCGCCGATGCGGACGGCCTCTTTCTCCATCATGCGCATGCCGGGCGTCGTCTTTCGGGTGTCAAGAACCCGGGTGTGCGTTCCTTCCAGCCGTTCCACGTATTTGTGTGTCATTGTCGCGATGCCGCTCATGCGCTGCATAATGTTCAGCATCAGGCGTTCGGTTTGCAGGAGGCTGCGCACCTTTCCAGTGACGACCATGGCCACATCGCCGGGGCGGACGTGGGCGCCGTCGTCAAGGAGCACCTCGACCGTCATCGCCGGGTCGAAACGATGGAACACTTCTTTGGCCACACGCACTCCGGCGAGTATGCCTTCTTCTTTTATCAACAGGTGTGACCGGCCGGCGGCTTCTTCGGGGATGCAGCAGAGGGTGGTGTGGTCGCCGTCGCCAATGTCTTCCGCGAAAGCCAGGTCGATCAGTCTGTCGTTCAGTTCGTCTACACTGTACATAGGGGTTGTGATTTTTATTGGTGGATATGTTGGTCGCAAAATTACGTCTTTTCCGGCAAAAACGCCGCCGGAAAGCGCGAAAAGCGCGTCGCGTGTCGTATATTTGCCGACGCGTGCGGACGGATATGCTGTCGCGCGGAAAGAATGTAATGTCAGGAACAAAAGAACAAGCAATCAGAAGATGAAGACCGTTTTCCTCGTAGTCGGACGGACGACCGACCCGCGTCTGGACGCCATGATCAGCGACTATGTCAACCGGGCGAAACACTACACTCCGTTTGAGATGCAGGTTGTGCCGGAGTTGAAAAATACGAAGGCGCTCAGCTCGGAACAGCAGAAAGAACGGGAGGGCGAGGCGATACTCAAGCAAATACAGCCCGGTGACCGCGTCGTCCTGCTCGACGAGGGCGGCCGCGAGTTCCGTTCGATAGACTTTGCGGCCTATCTGTCGCAAGCCCAGATGGGCGGCCAGCGGAGATTGGTCTTCGTGGTGGGCGGCCCGTATGGCTTCTCGCCGCAAGTCTATGCCGCGGCGCGTGAGAAGGTCTCTCTTTCGCGCATGACGTTCTCCCACCAGATGGTTCGCTTGCTCTTCGTGGAGCAGTTCTATCGGGCCATGACGATTTTACGCGGGGAACCTTATCATCATGAATAGGCTGATGCGGGCGTGGTGGGGCTTTCTTGTCTTGTGCCTGTTCGCCGCCGGGCTGAGGGCTGAGCGTTTCCGCGTGATGGAGTGGAATGTCGAGAATCTTTTCGACACCTGCCACGACGTCGGCTCCGACGACCGCGAATTTCTCCCCGGCGCTGAGCGCAACTGGAACAGCCCGCGTTATTGGCGGAAGTTGAAAATGGTCAGCCACACGATTGCCGCTGTCGGCGGGAGCCGTCCTCCGGAGCTGGTGGCCCTTGTCGAGGTGGAGAACGACAGCGTCATGACCCACCTGACGCGTCGCAGCCTGTTGAGGCGCTTGGGGTATGAATATGTGATGACGGCCGGTTCCGATCCGCGCGGCATAGACGTAGCCCTGCTCTACCAGCCATTACGCTTCCGGCTGCTCGGATCCCGTTCAGTGCCCGTCGTGGCCGGCCGGCGGCGTTTGCGCGACGTGCTCCACGTCGTGGGGCTGATCCCGACGGGCGACACGCTCGACGTCCTTGTCTGTCACCAGCCCAGTCGTGCCGGGGGAGGTGCGGCGCAACAGCTCCGGCGGGCTGCGGCACGGCGTCTGCGCCAAGTGGCAGACTCTGTGATGAGACTTCGCACCGTGCCCCGGCTTCTGCTCATGGGCGACATGAACGATGAAGCCACAGATCCGTCGCTCCGTACCGGTCTGGGGGTGGCCGTGCCGCCGGAAGGGGACGTCCCGGTCCGCCCTGACGCGCTCTATGTGTTGAGCCATCGACTCCACGAGCCTGGCGGCGTGCGTGGGACGTATAAATACAGAGGCGAGTGGAACCAACTGGATCACCTTGTCGTCAGCGGCGCCCTGCTCGATGCCACGTCGCGTTTCCATACGGGTGCAGACCGCTGCCGCATCGCAGTCCTCGACTTCCTTGTCCGCCCCGACCGTACATACGGTGGCGTCGCGCCGAGC
>DVNY01000069.1 GCA_018714085.1 Candidatus Caccomonas pullistercoris | reverse complement strand
CGTCGGCAGCGTCAGATGTGTATAAGAGACAGCCCTTGGAGCGCTGCTTGTAGGCCGTGCGCACTTGGGCGAAGAGGTAGTTGGCCTCGCGGATGAAGGTCGTGGCCTCGTCCGAGGGCTCGAGCAGGCTGCTGGCGTTGGCCAGGGCGCACATGTCGTCCAGCAGGTCCTGCGCCTGGGCGGCGAGGGTCTTGGAGTCCGGCGTGCCGGTGCGGGCGGAGCGTTCCTTGTCGCGCTGGGCGGCGAGCTGGGCGTAGGCCTCGTTCAGGCGCTGCATCTCGGCGATGTAGGGGGCCAGGCCGAGGGTGGTGACGTCGTCGGCCAGGTCGGGCTTGGCCAGGTCGGCGGCCAGTCCGCGGATGACTTCGGTTTCCTGACTGACGGGCAGGGAGGCGATGCCGGCGTAGGGGCGTACGACGGGCTCCAGCCGGCGGGCGGCTTCGCGTTCGGTGGCGAGGGGGAGGCGGTCGTAGTCGGCGATGCGGCGGACGATGTAGTTGGCGGCCACGTCGCGGTCGGCCTCGAGCTGCTGCATTTCGGGCGTTTCGGCGGCCGAGGTGGCCTGCATGGTGAGTTCGCTCATCTGGTCGATGAGGGTGTTCATCTGTTCCACCTGCTCGGCGCTGATGTTCAGCGCGGGCACTCCTTCAGTGGCTGCGCTCAGGGGCGATCCGCCTTCTCCGTCGCCGTCGTCGCCACCGCCGCCCTGCGTCGTGCCGGGCATGAGGGCCATGAAGCGTTTGAGGAGGTTGAGGCGTTCGGCTTTGTTGTAGTTTTTGATAGAAGTGTCCTTAATCAAAGTGTAGGTTCCCATAGTTTTGTAGTTTTTAATGGTTTAAAGAATGTTTTTTATCGTTTCCCGGTCGGGAAAACCTCTTTTCGGTTTCAGAAAATGCATTTCCAGGCCGGGAAAACCGTTTTTGGGTTTCAAGAAATGCATTTCCAGGCCGGGAAAACCATTTTTCGGTTTCAAAAAGTGCATTTCCCGGTCGGGAAAACCATTTTTCGGTTTCAAAAGCTGCTTTTCCCGGCCGGGAAACGTTTTTTGGGTTTCAGAAAACGCTCAATTCCGCTGCGGATAGTATTCTTCGCTGCTGCCGAAGCCGGGGAAGATCCTGAGGGTCACGTTGTAGTGGTTTCCTTGGTGATGGATGAAGCGCAGGTCGGTCTCGCGGTTCCATTCTTCGTCGAACCAGATGCGCACCTCCCACCCGTATTCATACCAGTGTCCTTCGCGGACAGTGCCGTCGGCTTCCGTCAGTCGGGCCACGGTCGGGTTGTTTTCCCTGTCGCATTCCAGCTCGATGAGGCGGTAGCTGTTGTCCTCGCTGTAGCTTTTCCAGGTGCCTTCCAGGCTGTAGGCATTGCCGTTCGGAATCCATTCATAGGTTTTCAGCATCTCGCGGTACGCGTTGTATTCCTCGTTCGGGTTGAGGCGTATGAGGTTCGGTGCCGTCATCTGTCCCACCTCCACTTCGCTGCCCTTCTCGTCGAAGAGGAGGAGGAAGTTGTCGATGGTCTTCCAGGTGTAGCGTATCGCCGGCCCGTGGTCGTTGCTCGTGTATTTGATTTCCTCGGCGGTCATGTCGTCCTTGAAAATGATTTCGCGCAGGTAGCTGCTTGCTTCGATTCGCCAGGTTCCGGTGATTTGCATCACGGTGTCGGGGTGGTTGACGGTGCCTCCATCCGGCGGTGTCGGGGGGATATGCTCGGTGGGCCCTTTCGAGCAGTTCGCGTCGCGGTAGAATGTCACGAACCCGTTGGGGTCGTTCAGCGTCAGCCCGAGCGTCTTCCCGTCGCGTATTTCGCCCATGCTCCAGTAGCTTTCCGTGTCGCCCGTCTCGAAGAGGTAGAGCCGTTTGTCGCCGCGGGTTTCCCATTCCAGGATGCCGTCCATCAGGATAAAGTCGTCCTGGTCGGGGTTGAGCGGGTGGAGATATTGTACGAATCGGGCTTTCATGTCTTCGTAGAGGGTTACATGAAAATCGTAGTTGCTGTACTTCGTGTGCCAGCAGCCGATTACCTGCTCGACTACTTCCGGCTTGTTGAGTTCCCCTTCTTTCTCTTTGTCGCCAAGGACTTTTTCACACGAGAGAAGAGCAAATAGCCCGACAATAAGGACCGTGGCGATGGCGGATGTCCGTCGTAGGAATGAGTAGCTGTTTTTCATGTTCCGATGTTTTTTAAAAGGTGAATGACTTGGTTTCTTTTTTATTCCTCGTACATCCGGTCGATGACCTCCCGGTAGTTCTGCGCGACGACGGCGCGGCGCAGCTTCAGCGTGTTGGTCAGCTCGCCGCGCTCCATGCTGAAGGGCTGGGGCAGGAGGGTGAAGCGCTTCACCTGCTCGTAGTGGGCAAACTGCTGCTGCAGCGTGTCGATGCGGTCGCGGTAGAAGGTGCGGACGGCTTCGTTCTCCACCAGCTCCTCGCGGCTGCCGAAGGCGATGCCCTGCGTGCGGGCATACTGCTCCAGCAGGTCGTAGGCGGGCACGATGAGGGCGGAGACGAACTTGTGCTGGTCGGCGATGATGGCCACCTGGTCGATGTAGCGGTCTACGATGAACTTCGTCTCCAGCGCCTGCGGCGAGATGTACTTGCCGTTCGACGTCTTGAACAGGTCCTTGATGCGCTCCTTCAGGTAGAGCGTGCGGCCCTCCAGGCGTCCGGCGTCGCCCGTGTGGAACCAGCCGTCCCGGTCGATGGCCTCGGCCGTCGAAACGGGTTTCTTATAGTAGCCGCGCGTGATGGTCCGTCCGCGCAGCAGGACTTCGTCGTCCGGCCCGATCTTCACCTCCAGGTCGGGCATCACCTCGCCCACCGAGCCGATGACGAACCCCGTGGCGGGGAAGCACGACACGGTGGCGGTCGACTCCGTCAGGCCGTAGCCGACGACCATGTTGATGCCCACGGAGTGGACAAACTCGCACACCTCGTCCGATACCGCCGCGCCGGCCGTGGGGAAGAACGTGCCGCGCTCGATGCCGATGGTCTTCTTCAGCAGGGCGTAGACGGTCTTCTCGTAGAACTTGTAGCGCAGGTGGAGCATCAGGGGCGGCGTCTTGCCCAGGCGGACGTACTGCAGGTTGTGTTCGCGGCCCGTGCGGATGGCGTCGAGCAGCATCGTCCGGCGGATGCCTGTCTCCTGGGCGATGCGTTCCTGTACGCCCTGATACACTTTCTCCCAGAAGCGGGGGACGCTGCACATCACCGTGGGGCGCACCTCGCGGATCGTCGTCTGTATGTCCTGCGGACGCAGGTTGATGCAGATTTGCACGCCGCGCTCCAGGCAGATATACGTCCAGCCGCGCTCGAAGACGTGCGTCAGCGGCAGGAAGCACATCGACACGTCCTGGTCCGTCACCTGCGGCAGGCGGATGTGGTGCGTGCGGAAGGCCTCGAGGTAGTTCGCGTGGTGGAGCATCACTCCCTTCGGTTCGCCCGTCGTGCCGGACGTGTAGAGGATGTTGGCCAGGTCGTCGGGCGACGCTTTCGCCGTGCGTTCCTCCACAACCTCGTTGTGCGGCAGGCCTTCACCCAGTCGCATGAACTCGTCGAAGTAAAGGGAGGTCGTGTCGCGCGCGTCGCGCACCACGTTGCGGTCGAAGATGATGAGCCGCTGGAGCGACTGGCACAGCCCGATGACGCGGAAGGCGGCGTCGTACTGGAACTGTTCGCCCACGAAGAGGAAGCGTATCTGCGCGTCGTTGATGATGTACTGTGCCTGCGTCGGCGAGCTGGTGGCATACAGCGGAATGGTCACCGCGCGGTTGGCGAACGCCGCAAAGTCGACGTACAGGCATTCGGGCTTGTTCTGCGAAAAGATGCCGACATTCTCCTGCTCGCCGATGCCCAGCGCCACCATTGCGTTGGCGGCACGGCGTACGCGCTGGGAGAATTGTTCCCACGTCACCGGAATCCATTGTGCCGTTTCATAGTCCCTGTATTTCAGGGCCACTTTGTCTCCATACTTCTCTGCCTGACGATGGATCATGACAGATAAATGATGATAAGCCATGACTGAGTGAATTGGTTAATATGCTGCAAAGGTATTAGTTTTATCTGAAACTAATTCATAAATTGCAAAAAAATGTAACATTTCCTTCCTTTGTTCCTGCAAGTTTATCCGATTTTATCCGTAAGTTTGCATTCGCAAAATAAACTAATAACAGAAGACATGACCTACGACATTCCCACTCTGACCTCCGAGGCCGTCGGCCTGCTCAAGTCGCTGATCAGTATTCCATCCGTCAGCCGCGACGAAGCCCGTGCCGCCGACTGCCTGCAGCAATACATCGAACAGCAAGGCATGCAGACCGGCCGCAAAGGCAACAACGTCTGGTGCCTCGGCCCCGGTTTCGACCTGAAGCGGCCCACACTGCTGCTCAATTCTCACATCGATACCGTGAAGCCCGTGCAGGGCTGGCGCAAAGACCCCTTCACCCCCCGCCTCGAACCCAACGGCAAGCTCTACGGTCTGGGCAGCAACGACGCGGGTGCCAGCGTGGTCAGCCTCCTGCAAGCGTTCCTCACGCTGAGTCGTACAACGCAAAAATACAATCTCATTTATCTGGC
>DVNY01000068.1 GCA_018714085.1 Candidatus Caccomonas pullistercoris | reverse complement strand
CCGCGAGGGAGCTGGCCGCCTTTCTGTCGGGCCGGGCGCCTCGTCTGAGCGCCACAAGACGGGAGCGCTGCGGCCAAACGCAACGACGGGACACCCAGACTCGCCGACAGCCATCCCGGGACGGCTGACTGAAAATCCGGGACGGCTGACAGAAATTCCTAAACGGCTGACAGGACGAACGGGACGGCTGACCGTAAATCCCGCCACATCCACAGGCGGAACAGGGCCTCCGGAAGCGCTTTCTCCCCCTCCTGCCGAAAAAAATGCGGCTTTTTTGAAAAAAAGTGGTGCCGGGGATGTCACATTTGGCAAAGTCATGTGTCATATAAGTAGAATGGAACGAACCGACTTCGAACGGATGGCCGTCCGCCTACGCCCCCTCCTGCTGGCCGACGCAGCCCGCTGGCTTCCCCACGAGGAGGCCGAAGACGTCGTACAGGACACCCTGTGCCGCCTATGGCTCCTGCGCGACCGGCTCGACGCCTACCATTCGAAAGAGGGACTGGCCCGGACCGTCGGCCGCCACCTGGCCCAAAACCGCCTGCGCGACCGGCACGCCACCGACGGCCTCACCGCCGCACTCGACGCCCTGCCCGACCCGTCCGACAGCAACGACGAGGCCGAGGCCCGGCTCGACCTCCTCATGCAACTCGTCGACCAGTTGCCCGGCACGCAGCAAGCCATCCTACGGATGAAGCACATCGACGGCCTCGAAGTCGACGAGATAGCCCGGCTCACCGGATCGCACCCCGACACGGTGCGGCAGAACCTCAGCCGGGCACGACGGAAAATCAGAGAACAGTTCTTAGCCCGACAAAGACAATGACACGCACATCCCACCTTACGCCCGACGAGGCCGACCGCCTCATCCGGAAGTTCTTCGACGGCGCCACCAGCAACGCCGAGGAACAGGCGCTCTACGCCTACTTTGCCCAGCCCCGCCTCCCGGCGCGCCACGAGGCGGAACGCGGCCTCTTCGCCTACTTCGCCGCCGGATTGCAGGAAACGCCGGCCCGTCCCGTCCGCCCCGCCCGGCCACGGCGGTTCGTGACGCTGCGCCGGTGGGCGGCGGGTGCGGCGGCCGCCGTGGCGCTCGTGGGTGGCGGTGTGGCCTTCTGGCACCACGAGCGTGTCGAACGCTGGGAGGCGCTCTACGCCGGCAGCTACCGCATCGAGGACGGCCGGCGCACCACCGACGTGCGCAGCCTCATGCCTTACATCAGGCAGTCGCTGGCCGACGCGCGCCAGCTCCACGCCGAACAGCGACTGCTCGACCGTCAGCGCCAAGAACGCCTCGAAAACCTGGGCTCCGACATGATCCAAGGCATCGACGACCCCGAGCTGCAAAAAGAGATAGAAGAAATCTGCAAACTACCCTAAACAAGAGGAGACGACATGATGAAACGAAGGATAACCCTCACGCTGCTCACCCTCGCCCTGGGCCTCGCGTCCGGAGCGTCGGCACAAGAGCGCATCGACCGGCTGATGGACCGCGTCTCGTCGGCCCGGCGCGTCACCTTCACCTCGACCCTCGTCCGCGACCCCGACACGCGCCGCGTGCGCTCCATCGTGCGCGAGCTGTCGGCGCCCCCGAACTCCGGACTCAACGACGACATGCGCGAGGCATTCCGCCAGGAAGCCCGCCGAGCCCGCAAAGCCGACGCCGTGGTGCGCAACGGCGTCTTCCAGCAGTGGCTCACGTTCGAGTCGGCCACGCGGCAGAGCGTCTACCGCCTGACCATCGACCGCGACCGGGCCATGAAGGTGACCGTCGTCGTGAAAGTCAAATAAGACATACCCCCCGAAAATCCCGATGCCGAAAGGCGGAAAACGGTCAGGGCGACAGGAACGACTAACGCAGTGACAGAAAATCCTGTCAGCCGTCCCGGAATTTCTGTCAGCCGTCCCGCCAAAACGGGAAGCCGCCCCGTGAAGGCGAAGCCTCCGGCAGGCACGGCGAAACCCACGAAAAGAAACACGAACATTCACCCCATAAAACCACCCACCCGTGAAAAAAATCATCATCACCACCACCCTCGCCCTCCTCACCGCAGGCGCCCTCACGGCCTGCCAGCGCGGAACGGCCAACACTTTCCCCTTCGGCGGCAGCGACAGCCCCGTCAACTTCGCCAAGGACTTCCCCTTCGGCAATGCCGGAACCGACGCCAGCGACCGCCGCGGCGTGCAGACCTTCAAAGTCGACGCCGGGACGTTCAGCCGCCTCGACGTGAGCAGTGCGTTCAAAGTGGTCATCCGTCAGGGCAACCGTTGCCGCGTCAGCGTCAAGACGACGGCCAAGATCCTCGACGCGCTCGACATCCGCACCGAGGCGGGCGTCCTGCACATCCGACGCAAGCGCGGGACGCACAGATTCATGAACGGCGACCCGACAGTGGTCTACGTCGAAGCTCCGAGGCTCACGCACGTCGACGCTGGCAGCGCCGCCACCATATCGGTGCCCCTCCCGATCCGTATGGAACGCATGACGTGGAACCTGGGCAGCGCCGCTGACGTAGCGATAGCCGACGCCACCGTAGCCCACTTCGCCCTCCACGCAGGCAGCGCCGCCGACTTCCGCCTGAACGTGAAAGGCGTCGAAGATTGCAAACTCGAGCTCGGTTCGGCCGCCGACGGCAAAGCTACGATAAACGGCAAGCAAGTGACGGTCGACGCGGGCAGTGCCGCAGACCTCGACCTCAACGCCGACTGCCGCACGTTCAAACTTACGACCGGCTCGGCGGCCGACGTGAACGTCCACGTCAAGGCAGACCGCTGCGAAATCCGGAACGGAAGCGCAGCCGACCTCGAAGCGACCGTCGACTGCAAGGAGCTCGTCGTGGACAACAGGTCGGCGAGCGACATCACCGTGAGCGGCCTGGCGGACAAGGCCACCATCACCGGAGGCGGCGCCTCGTCGGTCGACACCTCCGGCCTCAACCACTGATCGCACTTCTCACTTCGTTTGTTCCCATGGGCGCCGCGCCGGTTCACACTGCCGCGGCGCCCGTTTTTTCAACCGGAGCGGCCGGAGCGGCCGACAGCCCTCCCGTTTTTCAGCCCCGGCCGGCGGACAGTCCGCCATGGGAGCACATATTCCGTCGCAGTGCGGGGCGTTTCCTTATTTTTTCGTAAGTTTGTCCTCACACTAACAACCCTTATCGCCATGACAGACAAGAGCCTCATCACTCAGCGCGTCAGCGCCCTCCGCCAGTGGATGCGGAACCACGGCGTCGACGCCTATCTCATCCCCAGCACCGACCCGCACGCCTCGGAATACGTCCCCGCCCATTGGCAGGTGCGCCAGTGGATCTCGGGCTTCGACGGGTCGGCCGGCACGGCGGTCGTGACGGCCACGGCGGCTGCCCTATGGACCGACTCGCGCTACTTCCTCGCCGCAGCGGAGCAACTGGACGGCACGCCGTTCGCCCTGATGCGCGACGGACTGCCCGAAACGCCCTCCATCGCCGACTGGCTCGCGGCGCACACGCCGAAAGGCGGCCGCGTCGGGCTCGACGCGTCGACCTGCACGGTGCGCGAGTTCTCCGCCTTGGCCGACGCGCTCCAACGCCACAGCATCAGCCTGACCGACGCAGGCGACGCAGCGGCCGCCCTCTGGACCGGACGCCCCGCCCTGCCCGGCACAGCCGTGCGCATCCACCCGCTGGAATATGCCGGACAGGAGGCGAAAGAGAAGCTGGCCGGATTGCGCCGCCTGACGGCGGACGAGGGCTGCTCACACCTGCTCGTGACGGCCCTCGACGAGGTGGCGTGGACGCTGAACCTGCGCGGCGACGACGTGCCGTGCAACCCGGTGTTCGTCAGTTACCTGCTCGTCGGCCCCGACGCGGCAACACTCTACGCCAACCCGGCGAAGGTGACGCCGGAAGTGGCCGCCTACCTCCACGGAGAGGGCGTCGGGCTGCGCCCCTACGACACCCTCGAAACCGACCTCGCCGGACTGGGCGGCGCCACACTGCTCCTGCCCGACACAGCGAACCGCCGCATCCTCACCGCAGCCCTGAAATGCGAAAGCGTCCGCCTTGCCCCCTCGCCCGTCGCCCCGTTGAAAGCCGTGAAAAACGACGCCGAGATCGCCGGGATGCGCCGTTCGATGGAACGCGACGGCGTGGCCATGGTCCGCCTGCTGCGCTGGCTGGACGAGGCTGTGCCGACAGGCGGCGTGACCGAAGTGGGCGTCGACCGCAAACTGGCCGAACTGCGCGCCGCCTCGCCCCACTATCGCGGCCTGAGCTTCGAGACGATAGCCGGATACGCCGCCCACGGCGCCATCGTGCACTACGAAGCCACGCCCGACACCGACGCGGAACTGCGTCCCTGCGGCCTGCTCCTGCTCGACACCGGGGCGCAATACGACGACGGCACCACAGACATCACGCGCACCGTGGCCCTCGGCACGCTCACCGACGAGGAGCGCCGCACTTACACCCTTGTGCTCAAAGGGCACATCGCGCTGAGCCGATGCCGCTTCCCCGACGGCGCGAGCGGCACCCAACTCGACGCCACGGCACGCTACTGGCTCTGGCAGGAAGGCCTGAACTACGGACACGGCACGGGCCACGGCGTGGGCGCTCACCTGAACGTGCACGAGGGTCCCCACCAGATCCGGATGAACTACGTGCCGGCGCCGCTCCGGGCGGGAATGACCGTGACCGACGAACCGGGCATCTACGTGTCCGGCCGCTTCGGCGTGCGCTTGGAGAACACGCTCCTCATCTGCCCTTGGCGCACGACGGACTTCGGCCGTTTCCTCGAATTCGAACCCCTGACGCTCTGCCCGTTCGACCGGCGACCGCTCGACGCCGCCCTGCTGCGCCCGGACGAGGTGGAATGGCTCGACGGCTACCACCAGACGGTGCGCCAGCGGCTCCTGCCCCTGCTCGACGACGAGACCGACCGCCAGTGGCTCATCCGGGCAACGCGGCCGCTCTGCGAAGAATAACGATTTTTATATCCCGGCCCGCCGGGCGTACCGTTTTTTTTCCCTAATTTCGCCGCCGTGAAACGAAGCTGGCTCATACTGTTGCTGACCGCCCTGCCTGTGGTGGCCACGGCCCAGGACGAAGACCCGGACGACGTCGTGGCGCCGGCTGTCCCCCTGCAAGTGCAGGTGGGCAAAGTGTTCTACGAAGGCGACAGTATGAATCACGTCATACTCCCTGTGCTGAGCAAATACCCACCCCTGACATTCGCCAACGAAAGGGAACGGCGACGCTACAACCGGCTGGTGGCGAACGTGAAAAAGGTACTGCCCATTGCCAAACTGGCGAAGCACACGATCATCGAGACCTATGACTTCCTCGAAACCCTGCCGACGAAAGAGGCCAAAGACGCCCACATCCGCCGCGTGGAGCAGGGATTGCGCCGCCAGTACACCCCGCTGATGAAGAAACTGACCTACTCGCAGGGGAAACTGCTGGTGAAACTCGTGGACAGGGAGTGCAACCAAACGTCGTACGAAATCGTCAAAGCATTCATCGGCCCGCTGCGCGCCGGGTTCTATCAGGTGTTCGCCGGACTATTCGGCAACAGCCTCACCAAGCGCTACGACCCCGAGGGCGACGACCGCTACACAGAGCGGGTGGTGCGCATGGTGGAGAGCGGGCAGCTCTGACGCGCCGGCCGGACGCCTGCCGCCCGGCCGGGGAAAAAGACGGGCGGCAAGCTGACAGGCAAAACAATCACAGACAAACAAACAAGAGCGCCGCAGCGACGGAATCCCTCCGCGCTGTGGCGCTCTTTCTGTCCTGCCCCGCTGTCCCGGCCGATGCGCAATCGGACTTCACAAGCCGGCTGACAGGACGAACAAGCCGGCTGACAGAAATCACGGGTCGGCGACTAAGATTTACGGGACGGCCGACCGTCCGGACGGGCTCACCGGCAGTCCTTGGCCACAGCCGTCCGCCCTTGGCTCCATGCAGAAAATCCCGCGCCTGCCACTCCGACGGGGAGGACAGGCGCGGGATTTATCATTCGGCCGGCAGGGAGCGTTCCTCCGCGCGGCTCTTATTTCACCTTGATCAGTTCGACCTTGAAAATCAGCGTAGCATAAGGCGGGATGCTCTGGTTACCGCGTTCGCCGTAAGCCAGGTTGTAGGGGATGTAAAGCTCCCACACGTCGCCCTCCTTCATCATCGTGAGCGCTTCGGTCCAGCCCTTGATCACTTGGTTGCAGCCAAAGGTGGCCGACTGGCCGCGTTTGTACGACGAGTCGAACACTGTGCCGTCGATGAGACGGCCTTCGTAGTTCACCTCGACCTGGCTCGTGTCGGAGGGTGTTGCACCCGTTCCTTCTTTCAGTATCTTATACTGCAAGCCTGACTTCGACGTGATGACGCCGGGTACTCGCTTGTTTTTCGAGAGGAAGTCGGCGTTGTCGATGCTGTCGCGCTGGCGGATGTAGGCCGTCTGACGCTCAATGATGGCAAGGGCTTGTTCCTCGCTGATCGACGTCGGCTGCTTCAAGACGCCCTGGCCGAGCCCCTTGACGAAGAGGTCGCGATCGATGTAGGCGCTATCGGCCTTTCCGGTCGCCATCTTGTTGAGCGAGGGAATGACGCTCGTGGCGTTCATCTGCCCGACCTTCAAACCGGCAGCGTAGGCCACTTTCCCCTTCACGGCTTTCTCGTTGTACTTAGCCATGAGGCCGCAGACGGCATCGTTGAGATAAGCCGAGTCCACGCCTTCACGCATGAGCAGGTACTGTCTCAGGCTTGCGCTCTGCGCCACGCCCATCGCGTAGCTGAACGAGTCGGCCGGCACGGGCTGCAACAGGGTGACCTTGGGGCGTTTCTTTTCTTGTATCTTCTTCCGTGAGCGGGCCGAAGCCGGCAGTCCGACGGCCAGGGCCAGCGCTACGATGAATAAGGACTTCGTTGTCATGACCTGTCTTATTTAGCAAATCCGTCGAGCGTAATCTTGAAAATCAGCGTCGAATAGGGCGGAATGTCTCCTGCCTCACGGTCGCCATACGCCATGTCGGCCGGGATGTAGACTTCCCACGTCGAACCAATGGGCATGTGCGTCAGGGCAGCCGCAAAGCCCTTGATGCTGCGCACGGGCATCATCTCGACAGGCTTACCGCCGTTGTTCTTGTCCGTGGAGTCGAAGATGGAATCGTTGATAAGGCGACCCTCGTAACGGACGAGCACGAGCGACGTGTCAGAGGGGATTTCGCCGCTGCCTTCGGTGATGACCTTATACTGCACGCCGCCTTGGAGCGTCTTGATGCCGGGTTTCTTAGCGTTCTCAGCCAAGAACTTTTCGCCAGCTTCCTTGTTGGCGCCATACTTCTGCTCCATCGTTTTTGCGCGGATGCTTTCCATGCGGGTCGTAGCGCTTTCGAAAGCCATCTGCGGAGTGAGCACTTTGCCGTCGACTTTGACAGCCGTCTTGCCCTTTACGCCGGAGATGAAGCCCGCTACGACGTTCTTCACGCTCAGGTGCTTCGTGGAATCGTCGCCGAAGATCTGCATCTCCGTGCCGCGCACCATCTGTTGGCTAATCTGCTGACCGATTTGGATGCCGGCGTAGTAGGCGGCCTTCTTCTTGTCGTCGGCGGTCAGGGCGCCGTCGCGGACGCCTTTGAGGAACTCATCGACATAAGCGGAGTCGACGCCGAACTGTCCGTACATAACGCTCTCGAAGTTGGCTGAACTGGCCAGACCCATTTCATAACTGAGCGTGTCGAGGTCCGTTTTGAGGTTCGCTTTGGGCGTACCGTCGTTGCAGGCACTCAGGAGTGCCGTTGCGGCCAGGGCGGCCGCCATGATTACGTGTTTCATTGCTGTTTGTGCTATTGTTTTGTTTGTTTTTCCGTTCCGGCTCAGAGCACTTCGAGGAGCTCTACGTCAAAGATCAGGGCGGCGTAAGGAGGAATTGAAGCGCCGGCTCCGTTGGCCCCGTAAGCCAAGGCAAAGGGGATGTAGAAGCGATACTTGGCGCCCTCGCTCATGAGCTGCACGCCCTCAGTCCATCCCTTGATCACACCGTTAAGAGGGAAGACGGCGGGTTCACCGCGGCGATAAGAGGAGTCAAAGACCGTGCCGTCGATCAGTGTTCCCTCGTAATGGCACTTTACTTTGTCCGTCGCTTTCGGCTTGCGGCCCGTTCCGGGCGTAATGACTTCATATTGCAGGCCGCTGGGCAGCGTGACGACTCCTTCTTTCTTTGCGTTTTCGGCAAGGAACGCCTCGCCTTCAGCCCGGGCGGCTTTTCCTTTCTCGGCCATGGCGGCTTGCTGCTTGGCTTCCTGCTCGGCAAAGAAAGCTTGGACGAGGCGTTGTGCTTCGGTGGGTTTGACGAGCGGTTCGCGCCCGGCGAGCACATCCTTGATGGCGGCGGCAAAGTCGTCGATGTTCAGTTCTTTGCCTCCCATGCCGAGAAGCTGCTGGCCGATGGTCAGGCCCAAGGCGTAGCTTACTTTATCCATATCTCTGTTCGGATTTTCTGACTATACATTAATATATACCGGGCGCAAAAGTACAATTTTTTATTGTAGCGACGAGAGGTAACAGGTTATTTTTCCGTAAGTTTGCTCCTGTTATGACTTTGGCGGAAGCAGCTTCCGCCGCAAAAACCGAAACGATGAAAAAAATTGTAGTACTCACCGGCGCCGGCATCAGCGCCGAAAGCGGATTGAGCACGTTCCGCGACGCGGGCGGGCTTTGGGACAATTATCCCGTCGAGCAGGTGGCCACGCCCGAAGGCTGGGCGCGCGATCCCGCCCTCGTCACCCGGTTCTACAACAACCTGCGGCGCCAGCTCCTCGCAGTGCGGCCCAGCCGCGCCCACGAGCTTCTGGCTCGCCTGGAACAACACTACGCCGTCACGGTGGTGACGCAGAACGTCGACGACCTGCACGAGCGGGCCGGGTCGACCCACGTCATCCACCTGCACGGCGAGCTGATGAAAGTGGCGTCGTCGCGCGAGCCCAACAATCCGCGCTACATCCGCACGCTCGCCCCCGGCGAGGTCGAAGTGGAGCCCGGGACGCTCGCTCCCGACGGCTCGCTGCTCCGGCCGTGGATCGTCTGGTTCGGCGAGGCGGTTCCGAACATGGAGCTGGCCTGCGAAGAGGCAGAGAAGGCCGACATCTTCGTGGTCATCGGCACGTCGCTGAACGTCTATCCGGCGGCTGGCCTCGTGCGCTACGCTCCCGCCTCGGCGCCGCTCTACGTCATCGATCCCAAACCGGTGCCCGTGGCGCGCTCGCCGCGCCTCCACTTTTTCCAGACTACGGCTTCGACAGGCATGGAACTGTTGTGGAAAGAGCTGGTAGGCGATCCGGAATGACCGCCTGCACCGCCCCGAGCCCCCGGGTGGAGCGGCCGTAAAAACAGTCAGCCGTCCAGGATTTTCTGGACGGCTGACTGTTTTTACTAAACGGCTGACAGGACGGACGGGACGGCTGACCGTCAGGCGCGGCGTCAGGGTTCGGGAGCGAACATGGGGTCCCAAGCCGGCAGCCGCTCCGGTTCCTGTTCGAGGAGGCGCAATGTCTCTTTCGGGACATACTTGCGCTCGGCCACGAGACGGAACGTGTATTCGTCGAACCAGCGGTCGGTCATGATGAGATGGCCTTTGTAGCCAGCGTCAGCTCCCCACGAGTTTTCCACCATCCACTGGCGCGGACGGCCTTCGGCGTCGAGGTCGACGGCCATGAGCGTCATGGCGTGGCTCGACAGCGAGGCGAACGTGCGGATGCGGTCGGCCTTGTCCATGCCGAAGTCCGTGCCCAGCAGGGCGCCGTAGTTGTAGTTGTCAACGTCGAGGCGGCCGGCCTTACTGTCGAGGAACTTGCCCACGTCGCAGGAATAATAGAGCATCGTGCTGTCCTTGATCGACGCGATGGCAATGGCCTTCAACTCGTCCATGGGCAGGTTGACATAGGTCCAGTTCTCGCCGTCATAGACGTGGCGGTCCATGTCGATGGTGTAGGCCTTGTGATACGGGCGGCTGGGGTCGTTCATCAGCATGACGTAGTTCTTCTTCAAGTCAGTGCCGACGAATTTCTCGAAGAACGAGAGGGGCGTGTAGTCAGCCGTCGGGCCGGGTTTGCCGGAAGCCGTGGTCTGCGTCCAGGCGAACTTCGTGGGCGGTTCGCCCAAGCAGACGGCCAGCATGTGGTAGACCGTGGCGAGCATCTCCTCCTTGCGTGTCTCGAGGTCGGCTTTCGACTTGCCGGCGGCGGCCATCCGGCGCAGCTCGAGGGCTTGTTCGCGCAGTTTCAGGGCGATGAGTTCGCTCATCGTGGCGGTGTGGTTGGCGCTGTACGTCTCTGGCATCACCGACGAGGGCACGAGGCCATACTTCATGACGAGGTCCGACACGCCCGTGAACTGCCCGCCGTCCGAAAGGGGATGCTTGAAAAGCCAGGTGACTAACTGGTCGTCCATGGGCTTCGCGGCGTTGTCGATGATGGCTTGCAGGAAGAGGTTGGACTTTTCCAGTTGGTCGTAGAAGAAGAGGTAGTTCTGCGAGAAGGTGAACTCGCCCAGCCCGTGCTCGGCCTGTGCCTTCGCCCGCAGCACGTTGAGCCCCGTGAAGAGCCAGCATCGTCCCGACGACTGCTGGTCGGTAATTCCGCGGGAGTTGACGCGGTTCGAGAAGTAGGCATCGCCTGCCGGGCGCAGGCGGTTGGCCGACAGGGCGTTCAGGCTGGCGCCAGCGGCGGCGTTCCGGAGGGCGCTGTCGGCGGCACTGCGGGGTTGGGCGGCCCTGAGGCGAGCCAGCAGGTCGGCGTCGATTCCGCCGGTCGTCTGCGCCGGCAGGGCCAGCGCGGCGGCACATGCGAGTGCCAGTGTCAAACGTTTGATCATATCTTTTGGAGTTAAGGTTATTTGCGTTTCAGAATGTGCCGGGCCACCTCCAAGGCTTCGTTGATGCTCGCACAGATGTGGTCGCGCCCCAACAAGGCATCGAACCCGGCATGTTCGAGCACCTCGCGCACGGCCGGCTCGACGCCCGAGAGCACGATGTGCGTCCCCTCCCGATGGTTCATCGTGCAGAGGTTCTTCAGGTTGTGCAGGCCGGTCGAATCGATGAACGGGACGCGCCTCATGCGGATGATGCGCACTTTCGGGCGGTCGGCCATCGTTGCCATGACATCTTCGAACTTGTTGGCGATGCCAAAAAAGTATGGGCCGTTGATCTCGTAGACTTCGACGCCCGCCGGGATGGGCAGGTGCTCCTCGTGGGTCTCGACGTCGCTTTCTTCGTTCGGGTCGATCTCTTCGGTGATGACCGAGACGCGCGTCGTCTCGGCCATGCGGCGCATGAAGAGCAGGCAAGCGATGACGAGGCCCACCTCGATAGCAATTGTCAGGTCAAAGAGCACCGTGAGCAGGAAAGTGATGAGCAGCACGGCCACGTCGCTCTTCGGATTAGCCAGCAGTTCGCGGAACGTGCGCCAACCGCTCATGTTGTATGACACAACGACGAGCACGCCGGCCAGGCAGGCCATCGGGATGTATTGCGCCAGCGGCATGAACACCAGGAAGATGAGCAGCAGGACCGCAGCGTGGACGATGCCGGCCACAGGAGTCCGGCCGCCGTTATTGATATTCGTCATTGTTCTTGCTATCGCCCCGGTCGCCGGGATGCCTCCGAAGAGCGGCGAGCAGAGGTTGGCGATGCCCTGGCCGATGAGTTCTTGGTTCGAGTCGTGGCGCCGGCCCGTCACGCCGTCGGCCACGGTGGCCGAGAGCAACGACTCGATGGCGCCGAGCACGGCGATGGTGAGGGCGGGCTGCACGAGCTGCTTCACGCTTTCCCAAGTCAGCACGGGCACGGCAGCGCTGGGCAGTTCAGCCCGTATGCTGAAGCGGTCGCCGATAGTCTCGATGCTCCCCACCCCGGCATACGTGCGCAGCAGGTAAGCAGCCACGGTCATCACCACTATGGCCACCAGCGAGCCCGGCACTTTGCGCGAAAGGCGCGGTGTCAGCGCAATGACCACCACGCTGAGCACGCCGACGGCCGTCGACCACGGGTCGACAGTCGGCAGAGCCTGCACGTAGGTCGCCCATTTAGCCACGAAGTCTGCCGGGACAGGACCGGTCGTCAGGCCGAGCAGGTCCTTCACCTGCGTGGTGAAGATGGTGACCGCTATGCCGCTCGTGAAGCCCACGACGATGGGATAAGGGGTATACTTGATGATCGTGCCGAGACGGAAGACACCAAGAAGCACAAGGAACGCGCCCGCCATCAGCGTAGCCACCGTCAGCCCGCCCATGCCATACTGCTGGACGATGCCGTAGACAATCACGATGAACGCGCCCGTGGGGCCGCCGATCTGCACACTGCTGCCGCCGAAGGCAGACACAAGAAAACCGGCCACGATAGCTGTCACGATGCCCGTCTCGGGCGAAACGCCCGACGCTATGCCGAACGCAATGGCCAGGGGGAGCGCCACGATGCCCACGATGAGGCCCGCCATCGCGTCGGCCGCCAGCGTGCGGCGGTCGTAGTGGCGGAGGTCGCTCCACAGTTGCGGTTTGAACAAAAAGCCTTTCATTTTTAGCATATAGAGTGCGCAAATTTACAACTATTTAGACTTTCAGCCAAGCCGCCGCCACAGGAATTGCCTCACGACAGGCCATCACCGCCGCCAGGCGGGGCGAAGAAGCGGGACGGCTGACCGGATTTTCTGTCAGCCGGATAGAAATTTCTGTCAGCCGGACAGGATTTCCCAAACGGCTGACCGGATTTTCCAGCCGTCCGCGGGCGGGGACAGGCCGGCCGGTGCGCATGGTTGTTCCCGCCCCAAGCCCTTACGGAGGGCGGGAGGTTGCTGCTCTCAGAGGAAATGCTTACCTTTGTCCGTCGAACACGAGAAAGATGCGCCGTCCTGTACCCATCCATCAGCCCACTTTCCGCTTCCGCCGGTGGAGCCGCAAGCCCTACGCCGTCTTTTGCAGCCTTGGCCGCCACATCACGATAGGCCATGTCTGCAAGAGCATCGCCGACGCGTCGCTGCGCAAGACGCCAATGGGCGTGGCCGCGGCCGGGGGCGCCCTGCCGCGCGCCGACATGGCCGAAGGCGGCCCTACGGGGCAGCCACCCGACCCGCCCGACAGTCCGACAGCCACACTAATCGCCCCCACGGAGCGGGCGGTAGCAGGCCCGACACCGCAGGTCACGGCGTCGGCCTGCCCCAAGTCCGGATGCGCCGCCACCCGGAAAGCCCCGGCTGTGCACAACGCCGCACCCCACCCTCCACACATACTCACCAAAGGACGGAACGCCCCCGAAAGGCCGCGTTCCGCCCTTTCGTTTTATAATGTCACAACCATGATTGAAACGCTCAAAACCGACGTGCTCGCCGGGCGCGCCCTCCGCATGGACGAGGTGCTGCGCCTGGCCGACGAAGCGCCCCTCGATGCCCTCGTCGAGGCCGCGCACGAAATCACCGTCCGGCTGGCGCCGCGACGCTTCGACCTCTGTTCGATCATCAACGCCAAGTCCGGCCGCTGTCCGGAGGACTGCAAATGGTGCGCCCAGTCAGCCCATTACCACACGGGCGCCGAGACATACGGCCTCCTGCCCGCCGAAGAATGCCTGCGCCATGCCCGGCTGAACGAAGAGCAGGGCGTCGGGCGCTTCTCGCTCGTCACGAGCGGCCGCCGGCCGACCGACCGCGAGGTCGACGCCCTCTGTGACCGCGTGCGCCACCTCCGCCGCCACAGCCACATCGGCCTGTGCGCCTCGCTCGGCCTCCTCAGCGAAGACCAGCTGCGCCGCCTCGCCGAGGCCGGCGTCACGCGCTACCATTGTAACCTCGAGACTGCCCCGTCGCACTTCCCCTCGCTCTGCTCGACCCACACGCAGGCACAGAAAACAGCCACCCTCGAAGCCGCCCGGCGGGCAGGCATGGACATCTGCTCGGGCGGTATCATCGGCATGGGCGAGAGCCGCGCCCAACGCGTTGAACTGGCCTTCGCCCTGCGCCGGCTCGGCGTGCAGTCCATCCCCCTGAACCTCCTGCAACCCATCCCCGGCACGCCGCTCGCCGCGACGCCTCCCCTGCCCGCCGACGAGGTGGTGCGCACCGTAGCTCTCTTCCGTTTTGTCCACCCGACAGCCTACCTGCGCTTTGCCGGCGGACGTTCGCAACTGGACGAAGCCACGGTCAGCAGGGCACTCCATGCGGGCATCAATGCGGCCATCGTCGGCGACCTGCTGACCACACTTGGCTCCAAAGTGGCCGAAGACAAAGAACGGGTAACACGTGCCGGCTATGCTTTGTGAGGAACTACTGACAGACTGCTTCGACCGCGAGCATCTCTGGCACCCCTACACAGAGACGCTCCGGCCACTCCCGACGTACAAGGTGAAGAGTGCCTCGGGCTGCCGCATCACCCTGGCCGACGGGACGGAACTCATCGAGGGCATGTCGTCGTGGTGGTGTGCCCTGCACGGCTACAACCATCCCGTCCTCAACCGCGCCGTCCGGACGCAGCTGGAAAGCATGGCCCACGTGATGTTCGGCGGACTGACACACGAACCCGCCGTCGCCCTGGGCAAACTGCTGCTCAGCATCGCCCCGCCGTCGATGAGCAAAATCTTTTATGCCGACAGCGGCTCCGTGGCCGTCGAGGTGGCCATGAAGATGGCCGTGCAGTACCAAGCGGCCTGCGGCCAGCCGGGACGGACCGACTTCGTCACCATCCGTTCGGGCTACCACGGCGACACGTGGAACGCCATGTCGGTCTGCGACCCCGTGACAGGGATGCACTCGCTCTTCGGCCCTGCCCTGCCCGCGCGCCGCTTTGTCCCGGCACCACAAAGCCGCTTCGGCGGCGACTGGGACCCGCGCGACGCCGACGCCCTACGTCAGACCGTCGAGCGACACGCCGACGAGCTGGCCGCCCTCATCCTCGAACCCATCGTGCAGGGCGCCGGGGGCATGCGCTTCTACCACCCGCAGTTCCTCCGCGAGGCCGCGCGGCTCTGTCGCCGCCACGGCCTGCTCCTCATCTTCGACGAGATCGCTACGGGCTTCGGGCGCACAGGCCGCCTCTTTGCCTGGGAACACGCGGGCGTCGAGCCGGACATCATGTGTGTCGGCAAGGCGCTCACCGGGGGCTACATGACCCTCTCGGCCGTACTGGCCACTGACCATGTCGCCGACACCATCTCGGCCGTCGCGCCGCACGTCTTCATGCACGGCCCGACCTTCATGGCCAACCCGCTGGCCTGTGCCGTCGCCCGGGCGTCGACCGAACTCTTGCTGGCTTCTCCGTGGCAGGAACGCGTCGGGCGCATCGAACAGCAGTTGCGCCGCGAACTCGAACCGGCCCGGCAGTGGCCACAGGTGGCCGACGTGAGGGTGCTGGGCGCCATCGGCGTGGTCGAGATGCGGCAGCCCGTCGACATGGCGCGCATGCAGCGCCGCTTCGTCGAGGAAGGCGTCTGGCTCCGGCCGTTCGGGAAACTGGTCTACGCCATGCCGCCCTACGTCATCACGCCGGACGAACTCACCCGACTGACGACAGGCATGTTGAATGTTATCAGAGAAACTACGGACTGAGATGAAAGAATACGTATATGCCCCTTTCGCTGACGAGCTGCGGCGGCTCGACGCCACTGGCAGCCTGCGCGTCCTGCCGGAGGGCGCACAAGAGGGGAAATGGATAACGGACAGCGGGCACAGGATGCTGAACCTCTCGTCGAACGACTACCTCGGACTGGCCGGCGACACCGCCCTGCGCGACGAGTTCCTCAACCAGACGCCGCCCGAGGCGATGCGGTTCTCCGCTTCGTCGTCGCGGTTGCTCACGGGTAACTTTGCGGAACACAGGCGCCTTGAACAGTTGCTCGCCTCACTATATGGTGCCGAAGCGGCTATAGTGTTCAGCAGCGGCTATCACATGAACGCGGGCATCCTGCCTGCCCTTGCGGACCGCCGGACACTCATCCTGGCCGACAAACTGGTGCACGCAAGCCTCATCGACGGCCTCCGGCTCTCGGCGGCCAAGTGCCTGCGCTTCCGGCATCAGGACTACGACCAGCTCCGCGCCCTGATGGAACGCCACCACGCCGCTTTCGACCGCACCATCATCGTGACCGAGAGCGTGTTCAGCATGGACGGCGACGTCGCTCGCTTGCAAGAGCTCGTAGACATGAAGCACCACTTTCCCGGGACACTGCTCTACGTCGACGAGGCACACGCCGTCGGTGTCCGCGGCCGGCGCGGGCTCGGGCTGGCAGAGGAGCAGGCCTGTCTGGACGGCGTCGACATCCTCTGCGGAACGTTCGGAAAAGCCCTGGCGTCGGTGGGTGCATTCACGGTGTGCCGCCGCGTGGTGCGCGACTACCTGGTCAACCGAATGCGCCCCCTGATCTTCACCACAGCCCTGCCGCCCGTCAACATGGCTTGGACGCGCTTCGTCGTCGAAAGGCTCACCGAGTTTGCCGACCGGCGCGAGCGGTTGGCCGCCCTGTCGGCCCGGCTGCGCGAAGCGTTCGCCCGGCGCGGACAGGCCATGCCTTCGGAAAGCCACATCGTCCCGCTGGTTGTCGGCGAAAGCTCCGACGCCGTCCGTACAGCCGTCCGGATGCAGCGCCTCGGCTTCTACGTCCTGCCCATCCGGCCGCCCACGGTGCCGGAGGGGACGTCGCGCCTGCGGTTTTCCCTGACCGCCGCCCTCGACGCGGCAGATGTCGACCGTCTCACTGCCAATCTGTTCACGCCATGAAGCAAGTGTTCTTACGCCATGAGGGGCAGCCGCGCCTGCTGCTCTTCTTCGCCGGGTGGGGAGCCGAAGAGGCGCTCTTCGACCCGCCCACGATGCAGGGACATGACTGCCTGCTCTGTTACGACTACCGCTCGCCGGCATTCGACGCCGCGCTGCTCGCGCCCTATGCCGGCATCCGCCTGCTGGCATGGTCGATGGGGGTGCGCGTTGCTGCCGACACGCTCGCCGGGTTCACCCTTCCGTGGGAGCGGCGCTTGGCCGTGGGCGGCACGATGACGCCCGTCGACGACGAGCGGGGCATCCCCGAAGCCACGTTCCGCGCCACGCTCGCCGGGTTCAGCGGGCAGTCGATGCTACGCTTCCGCCGACGGATGTGCGGCACTGCCGCCGAATCGGCTCGCATCGCCGCGTTGCCCCTTCACCGCAGGCTCGACGACCTGCGGGAGGAACTGGACGCCCTGTGGCACCGTGTGAAGGGTGTTCCAGCCCCGGCGTTCGACTGGGATGCGGCACTCATCGGTACTGATGACCGCATCTTCCCGCCCGGAAACCTGCGCCGCGCATGGGCCGGCGTGCCCCTGGTGGAACGCGCGGCGGCCCACTACGACCGGGCACTGTTCAACGAACTCCTGTCAGACGAAACATTATGGACAAACACCTGATTCAACAACGCTTCGCCCGTGCCGTCGACACGTATGACGCCCACGCCACGGCCCAACGGCACATCGCCAAACAACTCTTTGCGCGACTCGAAACCGTGGCGCCGCCCAACGTCGGTCCGGCGCTCGAAGTGGGTTGCGGCACAGGGATGTTCACGCGCCTGTGGCTACCGCGGCTTCGGACGGATGGCGTCGTGCTGAACGACATCTGCCCCGAGGTGGAACCCTATTTGGCTGACCTGACGGGCGGCGACGTCCGTTTCGTCCCTGGCGATGCCGAGCACATCCCCCTGCCCGGCGGACGCGGTCTCATCGCGGCCTGCGCGGTGGTGCAGTGGTTCGACGCGCCCGCTGGCTTCCTGCTCCGCTGCGCCGACCTGCTGCGACCGGGCGGCCTGCTGGCCGTCAGCCTCTTCGGACCGGACAACCTGCGCGAAGTGGCGGCGCTGACCGGACAGCGGCTCGACTATCCGACGATGGAGCACGTCTGCCG
>DVNY01000067.1 GCA_018714085.1 Candidatus Caccomonas pullistercoris | reverse complement strand
GGGATGGACATGGGGATTGTCAACCCCGCTACCGCCATGGCGTACGAGGACGTCCCCCCCGCCTTGCGGGGCGTGATCGAGGACGCTGTTCTGAACCGTTCGGCCGACGCCGCTGAGCGCCTCATCGCCGAGGCCGGCCGCATTGCCGCTGACGCTGCCGGACATCCCGCAGACCGACACGAGAAGGCTGCCCCATGGCGCGGCGGTAGCGTCGAGGAACGCTTGGCCTATGCCTTGATTGAGGGCATCGACGATTACCTTGATGCCGACCTCGAAGAGGCGCTTGGCTGCTACCCCCATGCTGTCGACCTCATCGAGGGGCCGCTCATGGACGCCATGAACCGTGTCGGCGACCTTTTCGGTGAGGGAAAGATGTTCTTGCCGCAAGTGGTGAAGACGGCTCGCACCATGAAGCGTGCCGTGGCCTATCTTAATCCCTATATCGAGAAGGAGCGCAGGCCGGGCGAACGGGCCGGCCGTGTGCTGCTGGCTACCGTGAAGGGCGACGTGCACGACATCGGCAAGAACATCGTGGCGGTCATCCTGGCGTGCAACAACTTTGAGGTGATCGACTTGGGCGTGATGTGCCCGGCCGAGGATATTGTTGAGGCCGTACGCCGTGAGCATCCTGACGTGGTGGGGCTTAGCGGGCTCATCACGCCCAGTCTCGACGAGATGGTGCACACTGTCAGTGCCCTCCGGGATGCGGGGATAGACATCCCTGTTGCGGTCGGTGGAGCTACGACGAGCCGCCTGCATACGGCGTTGAAGATTGCGCCTGCCTACGACGGCCCTGTGGTCTGGACAAAAGATGCTTCGCAGGTCGTTCCGGCCGTGGCCCGGCTTCTCAATCCTGCGTCACGTCCTCCGTTTGAAGCTCAGTTGCGGGCTGAATATGAAAACCTGCGCCGTTCGCATAGCGAGCAGTCTGATCAGCTCGCTTCACTCGACGAAGCCCGGGAAAAGAGGCTCAAACTTTATTAGCCATAATGACTACATAAACAACTTACGACTATGAAAAAAACAAAAATCCTTTCACGCCTCGCTTCCTGCCTGAGGCGTTGTACGCAAGCGGGATGGGGAGTGTGTCTCGCCCTGATGGTGGGATGTTTCGCCCCGGTCGCTGCCGGGACTTTCGTCCGCGTGTCGGACGGCCACTTCGTCCGCGACGGCAAACCATACTATTTCGTCGGCACAAACCTCTGGTATGCGCCCATCCTCGCCTCCGAGGGGCAGGGCGGCGACCGCGCACGGCTCGGCCGCGAGCTCGACCGGCTCCATGCTATGGGGGTGGACAACCTGCGCATCCTCGTTGGGGCGGATGCCGGCAGCGACAGCGTGAACCACGTGCGCCCCTATCTGCAAGAGCGGCCCGGTGTGCTCAACGACACCTTGCTCCGTGGCCTTGACTACCTGCTTGTCGAGATGGACAAGCGCGACATGGTAGGCGTGTTCTATCTCACAAATTCATGGGATTGGAGCGGCGGTTACGGCTACTACCTGAAGCAGACCGGTCACGGGCAGTCGCCGTATTCAGCCGGCGAGGGCTATAATAATTATGTGCGCTATGCGGCAGCGTTCGCCAGCGACGAAAAGGCGCAACAGCTTTTCTATGATTATGTGAAGGCCATCGTCGGCCGCACAAACAGCATTACGGGAAAGCCCTATCGCGACGACCCGACGATCATGGCTTGGCAGGTTTGCAATGAGCCTCGGGCATTCAGCAAAGAGGCCAAAGAGGGATTTGCTCGCTGGATTGCGCGTACTGTGGCGCTCATCAAGCAGCTCGACCCGAACCATTTGGTATCTACTGGCAGTGAAGGACTCTATGGCTGCGAAGTCGATGCCGACCTTTGTGAGCGCATCCATAATGACCTAAATATCGATTATTACACCATCCATATTTGGCCTCGAAACTGGCAGTGGGTGGCTGTCGACCGCTTGGTCGAGGATTTGCCCAATGCCTACCTCCGTTCGGGCGAGTACATTGACTTGCACCAGCGTATGGCCTCGAAAGCGGGCAAACCGCTCGTCATCGAGGAGTTCGGCTATCCCCGTGATCACAACAACTATTCCCGCCAGTCGACGACGGGAGCCCGCGACGGTTATTACAGTTTCATCTTCAATCGTCTGCTTGAAAGCTACCGTCATCAGGGCATTCTCGCCGGATGCAATTTCTGGGGATGGGGAGGCGAAGCCGTAGCCGACAGCACTGCGTGGATGCCTGGGGCCGACTACATGGTCGATCCGCCTCACGAACCGCAGGGGTGGTATTCGGTTTTCGACGAAGACTATTCGACGATCCAAATTATTGAGCAGACCGTCGCTGCACTTAAACCTTAATCGGCAATGATGATGAAACACAAGTTCCTGTTTATTGCTGCGATGGCCGTGTGTGGCTCGTCGTTGCCGGCCGGCGCCCAACGGCTGACAGACGCCGTCGATCCTTTCATTGGCTCAGGCGGGCATGGCCATGTCTTCGTGGGAGCCTCTTTGCCTTTCGGCGGAATCACTGTCGGCCCGACCCAGGTCGAGAGCGGTTGGGATTGGTGTTCTGGCTACCATTGGAGTGGGAAATACGTCCGTGGCTTTGCCCCGATGCACCTCAGCGGGACGGGGTGTCCCGACTTGGCCGACATCCTGCTCATGCCCGTTACCGGTTCGGTCGACATGACGGTCGGCGATACGACAAAGCGCACGTCGGGATTTTATTCCACTTATTCACACCAACGTGAGAATTGTCGCCCGGGCTATTACGAGGTGCTTCTTGACCGTTACGGCATCAGGGCACGTATGACAGCCACGAAGCGTGTAGCCTATGAAGAATATCATTATCCGGTCGGCTCCGATGCCCGCGTCGTCGTTGATGTGGAAAACGGCATCGGATGGAACGTGCCCACCAGCTGTGAACTCCGCCAACTCGACGATACGACGCTTGTCGGCCACCGTTTCTCGCGTGGGTGGGCTTCTGACCGCCGACACTACTTCGTCATCCGCTTTTCTCGTCCCATGAAATCGTGGACCACGGCCCCCAGCCAGGCCAAGGCTGAGAATGGCGGCCCAGCCTTTCCCGTGGGTTATGGCGCAGCCGCTTTCGACGTGACGGCCGATACGGTCGTGGGCGTACGCATGGCGCTTTCGAGCGTCAGTCTGGCGGGAGCAATGGCCAATTTAGACAACGAGAGTGCAGGTCGCTCGTTCGAGCAGGTGAAGACGTCGGCCGACAGCGTTTGGAACGCAGCACTTTCGCGCGTGGAGGCGACTTTCGACAGTGAGCGCGAGCGCCGGATTTTCTACACAGCCTTGTACCACACCATGATCCATCCCACGCTTTACGGAGACACCGACGGGAGTTACAGGGGGAGCGACGGGAAAAACCATCGCAGCGACGGTTTTGACAACTACACCGTTTTCTCGTTGTGGGACACCTATCGCGCTCTTCATCCGCTGTTCACCTTGATTTATCCCGAGTATCAGCACGATTGGGCACAGTCGCTTTTGGCCGCAGAACGCGAGCAAGGCTTTCTTCCCATATGGCCACTGACCAGCAGCGAAACGGGCTGCATGGTGGGCAGCCCGGCAGTGCCGTTCTTGGCCGACCTTTGCCTGAAAGGCTTGGTGGCCGATGTCCCTGCCGCCTATGAGGCAATGAAGCGTTCGATGAATCATAATTTCCGTGGCTTGCCTTATCTGAACAAAATGGGCTATGTGCCTTGCGACAAAGTGAGGGAGAGCGTATCGGTCAGCCTCGAAAACTATATCGCCTTTGCCGGTGTGGCGCGGGTGGCCAAACTCTTGGGACGTGATGCCGAAGCCGCTCATTATGACAGCCTTTCACGCAGTTACGTAAAGCTCTACGACAGCCAGACCGGCTTCTTCCGCGGTCGCCTTTCGACTGGCGAGTTCCGCCCCGGCGACTTCCATCCCGGTCACCACACCGAGGATTTCACCGAAGGTACGGCCTGGCAGTACTTATGGCTTGTTCCGCATGACGTAGACGGGCTCATCTCGCTCGTCGGTGGGCCCGGCCGTTTCGAGCAACGCCTTGATAGTCTCTTTGTCGTTTCTTCCGACTTGGGAGAGAGTGCCCAGCCCGACATCACAGGCCTCATCGGACAATATGCTCACGGCAACGAGCCCAGCCATCACATTATATATATGTATAACCGCATTGGCAAGCCTTGGAAAGCCGCCCAGCGCCTGCATAGGATCTATGAAGAGATGTATGCCGACAAGCCCGACGGTCTGAGCGGCAACGAAGATGCTGGACAGATGTCGGCATGGTACGTCCTTTCTGCGTTAGGGTTTTATCCGGTCGACCCGATGGGCGGCCGTTTCGACATAGGTTCGCCCATCGTGCGCACAGCTACATTGCACGTTGGCGGAGGCCGTACGTTCAAAATCGTAGTCCATCGCAAGCAGTCCGGCGACATTTATGTGGCGGGCTTGCGCTTGAACGGCAAATCCTATGGAAAAACATATATAGACTATGACACCCTGACGAAAGGAGGCGTGCTAGAGTTTGAAATGACCTCGGAGCCAACCGATTTCGGGACACAACCTGACGCGTGGCGCTGACGAAGGCACGCGCCGAGGTTTCGGACAGCCTCACAGAAGAACTGAAAGAAACATGGAAAAAGCCATGATATTTGCGGCCGGACTGGGAACGCGGCTCCGTCCGCTGACCGATACGATGCCGAAAGCTCTCGTTCCTGTGGCCGGTCGGCCCATTTTGGGTTACCAGCTGGAACGTCTGGCCGCAGCCGGCGTCAAGGAGGTCGTTGTTAACGTTCATCATTTCGCCGAGCAAGTAATCCGCTACATAGAAGAGCATGACTTCGGCCTCTGTGTGCGTGTGTCGGACGAGCGCGACGAGTTGCTTGACACCGGCGGCGGATTGGCCCGTGCCCGTCAGTGGTTGGACGTCGGAACTCCGGTCTTGGTGCACAATGTCGACATCCTGAGCAACATCGACCTGCGAAGCTGGTCCAGCGCGCATCCGGACGGGACGACTCTTCTCGTGAGTGAACGTCAGACCCAACGTTATCTGCTGTTCGACGAAGAAAATCGTCTTGTCGGCTGGACAAACGTGGCCACAGGCCAAGTGCGCAGTCCGTATGCAGGGCTTGATGTGTCGCGCTGCCGTCGCTATGCTTTCTCGGGCATCCAGCTTTTTTCTCCGCGGCTTTTCAGGTTGATGGAAGGCTGGCCACGCCGTTTTTCCATCATCGACTTTTATCTTTCCGTCTGTCGCGAAGAGCCCATCTATGGCTGCTCCGAACCTGGATTGCGCTTGCTTGACATTGGTAAACCCGCCGCTTTGGCCGCGGCAGAAGGTTTCCTCGCGACGGTCGGCAGCCCCTCCGGCGTCGGAAAGCTGCCTCCGGCGGCGTCAAGTGTCGGCGAATAAGCGTATCTTTGCTGCTTGAAACAGAATATCTAATAAACTAATCCCGCATATGCAACAGAAAATCATTATCCTCGATTTCGGCTCACAGACGACGCAACTCATCGGTCGCCGGGTGCGCGAACTCGACACGTTCTGCGAGATCATCCCTTACAACAAGTTCCCCGCAGACGACCCGGACGTGATCGGAGTCATCCTCAGCGGTTCGCCGTTCAGCGTGTACGACCCCGAGGCCTTCCATCCGGACCTTTCGGAAATCCGAGGCCGTTATCCCGTTTTGGGCATCTGCTATGGAGCGCAGTACATGGCCCAGCTTTATGGCGGAAAGGTGGAACCGGCCGGCAGTCGGGAGTATGGGCGGGCCATGCTCAGCCAATTCGACGCGTCGAATCCGTTGCTCAAAGGCCTTGACGCCGGAACGCAGGTATGGATGAGTCATGGCGACACCATCACGGCTCTGCCTGACGGTTTCCATTCCATCGCTTCGACCGACAAGGTGGCCAACGCAGCATATCAGGCAGACGGCGAGTCGCTTTGGGGAGTGCAGTTCCACCCCGAAGTGTTCCACACGACGCAAGGCACGCAACTGTTGCGCAACTTTGTGGTGGACATCTGCGGTAGCCGGCAGGATTGGAGCTCCGCCTCATTCATTGAGACCACCGTGGCCGAGTTGCGTGAGCAGTTGGGACAGGACCGCGTGATCCTCGGCCTGAGTGGCGGCGTCGACTCGTCGGTGGCCGCCGTCCTGCTTCACCGGGCCATCGGCGAAAGGCTGACCTGCATTTTCGTGGATCACGGAATGCTGCGCAAAAACGAGTTCAACGACGTGATGAACGACTATCGCTCGTTGGGGCTCAACGTGGTCGGAGTTGACGCCAGCCAGAAGTTTTTCAGCGAGCTGGCCGGTGTGGACGACCCGGAGCAGAAGCGCAAAATCATCGGCAAGGGCTTCATCGATGTCTTTGAGGCAGAGGCAAAGAAAATAAAAGATGCCCGATGGCTCGCACAAGGCACGATTTACCCCGACCGTATCGAGAGCCTCAACATCACGGGCAAGGTCATCAAGAGCCACCACAACGTGGGCGGACTGCCTGAAAAGATGCACCTGCGCCTTTGCGAACCCTTGCGCTGGCTCTTCAAGGACGAGGTGCGCCGTGTCGGCCGCGAACTCCAAATGCCCGAGCATCTCATCGACCGTCATCCGTTCCCCGGGCCGGGACTGGCCGTGCGCATCCTCGGCGACATCACCCCCGAAAAGGTGCGCATCCTGCAAGACGCTGACGACATCTTCATCCGCGGATTGCGTGAATGGGGGCTTTACGGCCAAGTGTGGCAGGCGGGCGTCATCCTGCTCCCTGTGCGCAGTGTGGGCGTGATGGGCGACGAACGGACTTATGAGCGGGCTGTCGCGCTTCGTGCTGTCACCAGCACAGACGCCATGACGGCAGACTGGGCTCACCTGCCTTATGAGTTCCTTGCGAAGGTTTCGAACGACATCATCAACCACGTTCGTGGAGTGAACCGTGTTTGCTATGACATCTCGTCGAAACCGCCAGCAACGATCGAGTGGGAATGATGCTTGCCCGGATAAGAATTTAGAAAGCCGGCTGCGGGGAAAGGGGCTGAGTCCCGATCCGCAGCCGGCTTTGTGTTGGTCCTGTCTTCCGGCGAGAAGCGGGACGGCTGACAAGAATTTCGGAAACTGCGATAGAAATTCCTGTCAGCCGTCTTGTTTTTCTTATTACGCCGGTCTTGAACGGCTGTTGTGTCCGTTTGCCGATGAAGAACGCATTTGTGCTTTCTTGGCAGGACGGACGAGCGAGCAGTGCCCCGGGCTTTACGCTTTCCGGTATTCAGGTTGCCCGTCTTGTATCCACTGCATGACCTTGGCTGGTGCTTGGTTGTGCATGAGCTGGTATTTCATGAAGTCCATGTACGGAGCCACGTGGGCGAAGAAGCGATGGTAGCCTGCGCAAAGGTAGTTGTGGCCTTCCTGTCCGTCGGCCGACAGAGCGAAACGGTTGCGCGGGCATTCGCCGTGGCAGGCAAAAAGATATTCGCACTGGCGGCATTGGTCGGTGAGCAGGTCGCGCTTGTTCTCGCCGAAGCGTTGTTGCTCGGGGCTGTTCATCATCTCGAGCAGGCTACGCTCGTAGATGTTGCCAAGGCGGAATTCGGGGAAGACGAAGTGGTCGCACGTGTAGAGGTCGCCGTTGAACTCCATGACGGCGGCGTGGCCGCAGGTTTCGCCCATGGAGCAGACCGACGGGGGAACGTTCATCCATCCGGCAAGGGTTGAGTCGAACAGTTGGACGTAGAACTGGGCAACGTCATTGCGGACCCATTCATCAAAGATGGTGCAGATGAAATCCCCCCAGATTTCCGGCGTGACGGAGAAGGGCGCCAACTCGGCCGTGGCGCCGTCGACGGGCGAGGCAAGCAGGCGGCCGTCGGGATGGCGGTAGAACCGTTCTACGACAGGAGTGAACTGGATGTACTGACAACCTATTTCCTTGAAGAAATGGTAGAACTCAAGCGGGTGCGCACCGTTGAGGTTATTGATGGCCGCCATTGCGTTCCATTCGACACCGTAGCGGTTAAGCCACTGAACGCCTTTCATCACTTGGAGAAACGTGGCGCGGCCGTTGCGGGTGCGGCGGTATGCGTCGTGATATTCTTCGGGGCCGTCGAGCGAGAGGCCGACAAGGAAGTTGTTCTTCTTGAAAAATTCGGCCCAGTCGCGGGTGATAAGGGTGCCGTTGGTTTGGATCGCGTTGCTGATGGTGTGTCCGTCGGCATACTTTTTTTGGAGTTCAAGCGCCTTCTTGTAGAACGAAATCGGGCGCATGAGCGTTTCGCCACCATGCCACGTGAACAGGACTTCGGGCGTGGTTTGCATGGCGATATAGTCGCGCGTGAAGCGTTCGAGCAACTCATCGCTCATGACGTGGCGTGGATTGTTGGGGTAGAGCTTGGACTTTTCGAGATAGTAACAGTAGTCGCAAGCCATGTTGCAAAGTGCGCCTGCCGGCTTCGTCATGATATAAAGCGGCCGGGCGAAAGGATTGGCTGTCTGCTGTGCCATGTAGGGAGGTATGGGAAGTGTTCGGGTTCTGAGTGAAGAAAGTGAAAGGCTGTCGCCCGCCAGTGTGGCGCAGGCGGCAGCCTTCTATGTATCGCGCGTTCCGGGTTGTGGGTGTGCCCTGACACGCAGTGGGATCAGAGATTTTCTTTCTCGATGTCCTTGAAGTATTTGTAGGTTCCGTGTTTGAGCTCGTCCGTAGCAGCTTCGTCACAGACGATGATGCCGTGCTGGTGGAGTTGCAGGGCCGAGATGGTCCACATTTGCGTGATGCTGCCTTCGACGGCGGCTTTCAGCGCGGCGGCCTTGTTGTGGCCGTTGCAGAGGATGAGCACTTCGCGTGCGGCCATCACCGTGCCGACACCAACGGTCAGGGCGTGTGCGGGCACGTTGTCAGGATTGCCGCCGAAGAAACGTGAGTTGGCAATGCGCGTGTCGGTTGTCAGCGTTTTGACGCGGGTGCGCGACGTGAGTGATGAGCCCGGCTCGTTGAACGCAATGTGCCCGTCGGGACCGATGCCGCCGATGAAGAGGTCGATGCCGCCGGCTTGGGCTATCATTTCCTCATAATGGGCGCATTCAGCGTCGAGGTCGGCGGCGTTGCCGTTCAGGATGTGGATGTTCTCCTTCGGGCAGTCGATATGGTCAAAGAGGTTCTTGGCCATGAAAGAGTGGTAGCTTTCAGGATGTTCCTCCGGGAGGTTCACATATTCGTCCATGTTGAACGTCAGAACGTGCTTGAAACTTACGCGGCCTTCCTTGCAGGCTTTTACGAGGCCTTGATACATTCCGATCGGCGATGAACCCGTGGGCAAACCCAGTACGAACGGTTTTTCGGCGGTGGGCTTGGCCGCGTTGATCTTGTTTACGACATAGTTGGCTGCCCATTCGGACAGCTTCTCGTAGGTAGGCTCAATGATTACTCTCATGATATTAATTCGTTTAAGTTGACTGTTTGAGGCAAAAGTAGTGATATTTTCATTGACGGCAAAGATATTTGGCCAAAAAGGGGCAGGGCGTATTCTTCTTCGACGGCTAAATAATCCCAAAAAGGGTAAAAAAAAGGAGGGACATGCTTGTCAGTCCGCGATTTATTCGCACTTTTGCAATGTTAACTCTAAATCATCCATCAATAACTCATATTGTAATGACAAACAAAAGATTACTTTTTTTGACCGCCGTGTCAGTATGTAGTCTCGGTTTGCCTGCCTTGGCACAGGACCAGACTATCCAGCTGACAACGTCGAAAAGCGCCGGGGAAACAATGACGCTGATCACGAATCATGTTCGCGGAGGCATCACCGTTGATTGGGGTGATGGCACACCTGTGGCCTACGACAAGGACACCGTGACCGCGGAAGTGAAAGGAACCAACATTGTGGTGAAAGCCAGCAATGATTTGAACACTTTCAACTGTGCGGGTAACGGTATCAGTCGCATCATGATCAACCAGGCTCCGAATCTCGTGTCCTTGGATTGTTCGAACAACGAGCTCAGCACCCTTTCGCTGAATGGAGGCGATGCTTTGGAAGACCTCAACTGCTCGGGCAACGAAATCGCGACGCTGACCATTAACACGCAGACACCGAATCTCAAACGTGTCTATGCGTCGGACAATTCATTGCGCCGCCTTACGCTGACTGGCGTGACTGGCCTTGAAGTCATTGACGTCTCTAACAATGAACTGACGTCGCTGAGCCTCGCTTCACAAAGTCAGTTGAACTACTTGGATTGCAGCAACAACGCCCTGCGTTCGCTTACGGTTAATTCGCCTGAGCTGGGTGCGCTGGTGTGCAGCAACAACGAACTGACGTCGCTGACAATCAACGGTGCGATTTTGGCAGAACTGCACGATGTGGTAGCTGCGAACAACAGCCTGCGCATTCTCAACCTCTCGCGTGCCGATTTCATCAAAGGCATCTACTGCGCGAATAATGTCCTCGAAACAGTGACGTTGCCGACAAAGCTGGTGGAGAACGCTACGCTTGAAGCCTACGATTGCAACAACAACAAACTGACGTTTGCATCCCTGCCGTCGCGCGATGCTATCCCCGACTGGTTCAGCTACACCACTCAGGCACCGTTTGATCTCGCTGAGCTGCTCAATCCGGGTGTGGAAGAAAAACTCGATTTCCTTTTGACTGACGACTCAGAGGACGATGGAATTAAGTCTCTCGACCTTTCGGATTTCTTGTACTTTGCCGGTGAGAGCACTGAGGGTACAACGGCAGCCAGAGTAACGCCTCGCGTTTACGCCAAAGAGAACGGAGGCGAGGTTCGCTTGGCCAGCGGTAGCGATTATACGGTTCGTTCCAACGTGCTTACTTTCAAGAAAGCCTTTGACCGTGTTTTCTGCCGCTTGGAACCGCGCGACAACCCCTATCGCGTTGACGGCTTCGTGGTTGAGAGCGTCCCGTTTGCTGTCTATCCGACCATTGCGACGGGAATCGACGACATCACGACGGCTGACAATGGGCTGAAAGTAACAGTCAACGGCACGAGCGTAACGCTGACTGCTCCCGCCCGCGAAACTGTCCGTATCTATTCTGCTGCCGGCCAGCTCATGTGGCAGGGCGTTGTGACTTCAAGCGGCACCACAGTTCAGCTGGGCAAGGGTGTATTCCTTGTTGGTGACAAGAAAGTCGCTCTTTAATTCATAGAAGAAAGAAAAGATATAAATCATGAATAAGAAAGAAATGAAATACATCAAGCTCGGTCTCGCAGCCTTGTTGGCAGCCGGGCCAATGGGTGTAGTGGCGCAAGAAGTGGCTACGGAAAGCACGTTGCCCGTTTTGGCAGTACCGACTAAACAGAACGTGGACTATCGCGAGCGCACCCTTATGTTTAACGTACATACGAACGGCGCCTTCAATGTGTCAAGCAACGCTGATTGGATGACTGTACGTAAGGGAAGTGGAGACAATGTTTACGTGCATGTGACGCAAAACTTCGACAGAAGCGCGCGCAATGCCACGGTGACGTTCACTACGACGGGAGATGACGTGATGACCCGTACGCTTGTCGTAAACCAGACAGGCGACGAGACAGCCGAGATGATCGAACCAACTATCTGGATGACGCCGTCGAGCGCCAGCGTGAATGTCCAGAACGGCAACGAAGGCATTGAGCGCACTTACGACAACAACACGAGTACGCTTTACCACAGTCCGTACAGTGGCTTCAACGTATCCCACGAGACGCCGGTTATCATGACCTACAACTTTAAGAATGTAGACGAGATCGATTTCATTAACTACATTCCTCGTACGGATGGCAACACCAACGGTAACTTCGGTGAAGTCGATATCTTCGTGACCTGCGACGGCAACGACGGCTCGCAGCCCTACGTCAGCATAGATTTTGAAAAGTCCAGCTCGGCTCGTTGCGTAGAATTCGAGAAGCCGCTCAAGAACCCGACAAAGATTGTATTCTATGTCTACTCCGGCGGTACGAACGGAGCTAACAATTTCGCGTCGTGCGCGGAAATGCAGTTCGGTAAGAATGTTGAAATTCCTGGTGCAAATATCTTTAAGGACAAGTTGATGACCGAACTCGTCGACGGTTTCACAGCTGCCAACCTCGATACGCTGAGCAATCCGTTCATTCGCACTTTGGCTACGAAGTTGCTGGCTGGCAACTACGACACGAAGTTCCGCGTCGGTTCGTACGAGTGCCTGCTCGATCCGCACACGCTCTCCGCAGAATGGAGCACGCCGGGTAAGCTCTACGACCAGATTCAAGGAGTGACCGGTATCATGCTGACCCAAGGCAAGACGGCTGTCATCGTCGACGGCATACCCGAAGACAAGTCCGTAGGTCTCCGCGTCATTGGCTGGTCGCCGCAGAAGGAGTCCGACTACAACGCAGACGGCAAGTATTGGTACAAGAGCGAAAGCTATGCCCTCCGCAACGGTATCAACATCATTGACAAGACCACCGATTGGCCCGGTCTGGCTTATATTACCTATTACAGCAGCAACCCCGATGGTGCTCCCGACGTGAAGGTGCACTTCGTCAATGCTCAGGTGAACGGTTACCTGACCCCGCACCAGTCGAACGACGAGCTGCAGAAGATCCTCGACAACTCTTGCTATACCACCATTGACCTCAACGGCGACCGCGTTCACTCTTGCTGGGAAGTCAGCGCCTTGAAGCAGCACACCGCTGGCCGCTACGTGGAGATGATGAATATCCTCGACAGCCTCATCGCTTGGGAACACTACCTCATCGGTTTTGAGAAGTTCGACCGCGTGCCGAAGAACAAGACGCTCGCTTTTGTGAACTATGACTACTACATGTATCAAGGCGGCATGGGCGTGACGTTCATGTACGACACGCAGTGGCGCGTGCTCAATCCTGACCGTATGCGTTTCAACGACAGCGACGCCATCTGGGGCTTCAGCCACGAGTGGGGCCACCAGCACCAGATGAACCCCTACTTCTGCTGGTCGAACCTCGCTGAGAGCTCGAACAACATGAACTCCGTCTACAACATGCTCCGCATGGGTTACGTGCCGAGCAGCTATCCCGAACACGTGGCGGGCGAGGACAACGCTGACCGCGTGTTGACCACGCTCCAGGCCAACGTACGGGCGTTTTTCGAGAATTATGTCATATACAGCAACACCGAACTCGTGACGCGTAACGGCAGTATGAGCCGCAGCCGTGCCTACAAGGAACGCAACACCGTGGCCGCCAACTACGGATGGAGCCCGAAGATGGTCGAAATGGCTGAATCGATGAAAGACAGTACTGTCTACTCCATGCGCGAGCCTTCCGGCGCAGCTACCATTGGTGACTTCACACAGAACCAGAACCCGGTGAACGTTGACCGCTCGCTTTCGATGAGCGAAATCAACCTCAACCAGATCAACAACGTGATGCCGTTCTACATGCTGCACAACTACTTCACGCTGCAAGGCGACCACGACTACCAGCTCGACGTCTACGAACTCATCCGCACGACCGACGAGCGCGGAAAGGCTACGCCCAACGTGTCGACCCTGTTGCCTGAGAACACGCGCCACCACGACAAGTATGCCCTCTTGGCCTCCGTGCAGAACCAGAAGACCGACGTCTCCGAGTTCACCAGCCGCTACCCGAACTCCGTATGGACCACCGAAGAGTACATCAACGAACGGATGAATGCCCGCAGCAACATCGTGCCTTACATCCTCAACTACATTCGTGTGGCCTCCTTGCGTAGCGGATATAACCTCTATCCCTACTTCGAGAAGTTCGGCTTCTTGCGCCTGATTGCCTGCTGGGCGAGCGACTACACGAGCTCTTACTACTGTCTGACGCAGGACATGCGCGACGAGTTCGAGCAAGACATGGAAGACCTCGGCCTGAAAGAAGTCAGCGACGAGATGATCGAC
>DVNY01000066.1 GCA_018714085.1 Candidatus Caccomonas pullistercoris | reverse complement strand
GTATAAGAGACAGGACATGAAGCTCACTGTGGGTGAGGGCGAACTCGGCTGGGCAAGCAGTCACACCGCCGAACAATTCGAAAAAAAAGTTTCCGGAAACTACGAACCGCGCGGCGTCCAATTTGGAACCGGAAGCAACCCCATCGGCGAATTCACGCTCACCGCGAACGAAAGCCTGAACGGCGTGACCTCTGTTACCATCGTTGCTTCGGCAAGCGGCGCAGGTAACACAATCGCAGTGAAAGTAGGTGACACGAACTTCAACGGTGAAGTCACTGAAATCGCCAGTGGTACGGCCAACGCGAACAAGGAATACACCTTTACGGGCGAAGCCACAAACGGTGTCATCACCATCACCATTAATGACAAAGCCAAAGCCGTTTGGGTGAAAAGCATTTCTGTTAAAAACGAAGACGTTGTACCCGGCAAGGAAGCAGCCGGCCTCTCGTTCGGCGAAGTGACGAAGTTCACCGCCGACCTCGGCAGCACGTTCACTGCCCCGACACTGACCAAGACGACCGACGCAGCCGCCACGTACACCAGCTCGGAGACGAGCGTGGCCACCGTGGACGCCTCGACCGGCGATGTGACCCTCGTGGGCGCAGGCACCACCACCATCACCGCCACGACGCCCGAAACGGACGCCTACATGGCCGGTTCTGCCAGCTACACGCTGACGGTCACCGACCTCGCCAGCATGCCCAAGTTCCAGAAAGCAACGACCATCACGAGCGGCAAGCGCTACCTCATCGTCGTTGACGTGGAGGGAGAGCTCCTTGTGGCCCAGCCCGTCGCCAGTGGAAAAGGCTTCGACTTCCTCCAAGTGACCTCTCCGGCTCAGACGGACGCCGAAGGCCTACTCTACATGGAGAACCTCGACAACGCGTTCACCCTGACGGCTGTGGAAGGCGGCTATTACATCCAACAGGCAGACGGCCGCTACCTCTATAAGTCGGGCAATTACGACAACTTCAACGTAGGCAACGAGGCGGGCGACAACGCCGTATGGACCATTGAGCCGCAGGCTGACGGTACGTTCCTCATCACCAACGTATCAGTGAACAAATACGTGCAATTCGATCCGAATTACAACTCATTTGGCTCTTATGCCAACGACCGCGGCACGCTCCCCGTGCTCTACGAAGAAGTAGGCGGCAAGGAGGCTCCCGAGTTCAGCTTCGCAGCCCAGACGGCCACGCTCAACCTGCTCGACGCCGGCGCGTTCACCGCTCCCGCACTGACCAACACGAGCGACGGCGCAGTGACCTACACCAGCTCGGACGACGCTGTGGCCACCATTGACGCCGAAGGACGCATCGAAGCCCTCGCAGTGGGCACCACGACGATCACCGCCTCCGTGGCCGAGACCGACGAGTTCACCACCGCCACGGCCGAGTTCACCCTCCACGTGACGACGCTGAGCGACTACATGAAGACGACGACCGTAGAGAGCGGCAAGACCTATATCCTCGCTGCCGACAACGAAGGCACGGCTGTCATCGCCCAGACCGTCGCTGCAAACAGCAGATACGACTACCTCCCCGTCAATGAGGCCGCCCCGGCTGACCTCATGGGCGCCACGGACCTGCTCAACGGCTTCACGCTGACCGAGACCGAAGGCGGATACACCATTCAGGACGCCTATGGCCGCTACCTGTACATGGATGAGACGCACACCAGCTTCAACGTCAGCGCTGACCGCCAGGACGGCGACACGTGGACGGTTGAGCCGCAGGCCGACGGTACGGTGAAGATCACCAACGTACTGAGAGAGAAGTTCATCCAGTATAGCACGGAACACGAATCCTACGGTGCTTACACCGACGAGCAAGGCATTAAGCCCAGCCTCTACGTGAAGAACAGCATCGAGGTGAACGAGGACGGCTACGCTACCGCTTACAGCGACAACGCAGTGATCCTGCCCGAAGGGTTGCAGGCCGCCGTCATCACGGGTGTGGCCGACGGCAAACTGACGATTGACTACCGCTACAACAGCGGCGACGTGATCCCCGCCGGGACGGCTGTCCTCGTCAAGGGTGAGGCCGGCGCACACGACTACAACCTCGCCACGAGCGACGAACAGGCCGTGGCAGGCAACCTGCTCAAAGGCGCTGCCAGCGACGTGGCCACCGAGGGCGACGGCTGCCTCTTCTACATGCTCTCGTACGACGCCAACCACCAGAACCTCGGCTTCTATTGGGCCGCTAAGGACGGCGCCGCCTTCACCAGCAAGGCCGGCAAAGCCTACCTCGCCCTGCCGCAGGCCGCCAGCGCCGGTGTGACGGGCTACGCCCTTGACGGTGCCCCCGTCGGCATCGATCAGGCCACGACCGACGCCCAGACGCCCGTCGCCATCTACACCGTGGACGGCCGCCGCGTACAGCAGACCGACGCGAACGACCTCCCGAAAGGCCTGTACATCGTGAACGGAAAGAAAGTCATTATCAAATAATCATTCATTGCAGTATGAAAGCAAAGTATGTCCGTCCTGAGGCCGAGTGCATCGACCTCCAGATTGAGGCTCCTATCCTCAGCGGAAGCGACAACCCCTCCATTGTGCACGACGAGGTGGGCGACGGCGTCCAGCTCAGCCAAAAAGGCGGTTGGAGCGCAGACAACTGGAACGAGGAGTAAACCTCGTGCCGTAATCGTGGCTTCGGCGTCACGGATCTAACCCCCGAGCCCCCCGGTCGCTATGTGCGGCCGGGGGGCTCACCTTTTCGGCCTGCCGCCCGGTGCGGGAAAAACGGCAAAAAGCAGGATGCAGATGCCGCATGGTCCCGCCGAAAGTCTTAATTTTGTCCACGAATGGCCCGGGACGCTCCCGAATAAGACGGCACGCAGCCACGTCACCCCCACCACACCCATCGTACACCTTATGTCTAAGAAAACACTTCTCACCGCCCTGACGTCCGGACTCATCGTCTGGGGCGCAGCGTGCCCCGCTGTGGCCGCAACGCCCGAAAGCCTCCCCGCACAAACGCCCCCAGCCAAGTTCAAGAAGGCCTCGACCGTCACGAGCGGCCGGCGCTACCTCTTCGTGGTCAACCTCGGTGGCCAGTACAACGTGGCCACCGCCGCAGCCGACAACTCGACGTACAGCTACCTCTACGTGGGCGAACCGGCCGCCGTCGACGCCGACGGCACGCTCCACATCGCCGACCCGTCCTACGCCTTCACGCTGACCGCCACGACGGACGGCTACACCATTCAGGACTGCCACGGACGCTACCTCGTCCAACAACTTGAAGAGTACGACTATTTCGGGCTGAGCGACAAACCTGAAGCAGGCAGCACATGGACCGTCAAAGCTGAAAACGACGGCACCTTCACCCTCACGAACACCCAACTGGGCAAGACCATCGGCTACGACCGCTACTATTCCTCTTTCGGCGCCTACGCGCAAAAAAGCAACCCCCGCCCCATCCTCTACGAAGAAGCCCCGACGGAATAAGCCTACGGCACACATCCGCCAGCAGCCATCCCGCGTCATTGCGGCGGTCGTCCGGGCGTCCGGGGTGGCGTCCCTACGTTTGCGGGCGGTGCAGATAGGCGTGTACAGCAGGCATCCGCGGCATCGCGGCGGTCAGCCGGGCGTCCGGGGTGGCGTCCCCACG
>DVNY01000065.1 GCA_018714085.1 Candidatus Caccomonas pullistercoris | reverse complement strand
GCCAATCGGCGGCTTCGGCTGGCTTGTTCCAGCGGGAATAGAGCAGGAAAAGGTTATAGTAAACCTCATCCATCGGCTGGAAGTCGGGAAAGTCCCTGACAAGGCGGCCCAACGTGGCTGCGGCGAGGGGGAAGTCTTCGAGCTGGTCTTTCTCAATCAGTCCGGCGTGGAAGAGCCCGTCCTTGATGATCTCGTTCGACGCCGCCACGGCTTCGGGCGTAAAGGGAATTTGTTTCAGGTAGTATTCGCGTTGGTGCGGGTCGTTCTGCGCCGAATCAGCCACGGCATCCATGGCTTCGGCGATGCTGTCGGCGCGCTCTTCGGCCAGCCGGATGGAATCCTCGGCCTCATAGTCGACGCCCTCGCTGTCCAACGAGGCCAGCACGGTCCGGTTCGAGCGGCGCCAGTTGTCCTCCAAGGTGCGCCGCCCCCACTGGCGCTGGAACGCCTGCTTGCCCTGGCTCACGACCATGGGGTTGTAGAAATACCACTCGTCATTGCCCGAGGTGCCTGCCGCCCCGGGGCGGTTTCCGGCCAGCGTGCCGCCCGTGCCGCCTCCCTTTTGGGCTCGTGCTTCGGCGGCGGAGTCATCTTTCGCGCGGCGTGCCTCCTCTTCCTGGCGCTTCAATTCTTCGATCACGCGGTCAATGGCTGCCAGGCGGTCGGCTTCGGGCATACGGGCAAGCTCTTGCAGGCTGTCCTGCAAGTGCACGGCCGACGTGTAGGGCACCAAGGCGTCGAGCACCTTGGAGCGACGCGTGATCAGGTCATAGTCTTCATGTTCCTTGTCGAGCAGGCCGATGGCCTCGGCGTAGCAGGTCTGCGCCTTGTCGTACTCCTTGCGCTCCCACCGCAAGCCTGCGAGACGCAGGAGGAGCACTCCCTTCTCAATGCCGTTGCGGGTGCTCTCTTTCCGGCCCTTTTCATAGGCGCCGATGGCGGCAGCCGTGTCGCTCAGGGTGAGATGAATGTTGCCCATGGCGTAATAGACCTGGTCAAGGTAGTCCTTGTTGTTGTCGGAACGGGCCATGCGGCGCAGGCGGCTTATCATCTTCTTCGCGTTGGCCTTAGTCGTGAGCACCTCCGTCTGCTGGATGCGCGCGTTGAAGGCCAGCTCGTAAGGCGGGCTCTGGCGCAGGCAGCGCTGGTAGGCCTTGTAGGCATCGGCGGGACGCCCGAGCTGCGTGTAGACCTGTCCGAGCAGGTAGTAGCCGCGGGCCTGTTGTTTGTTGCGCTTCTCCGCTTTCACCGTCCGTTCAAGATAGGGCAACGCCTCTACCAGCTGTTCCTGCCGGAGGAGCAGGTCGGCCATTGTGGCGTCCAGTTCACGGTTCAGGCGGGGCGGCACGGTGTCGCGCCGCAGCCGCGAGATGACGTCCTCGGCGTCATAGAACCACTCCAACTCCGCATAACAGCGCGCGAGCCAGACCCGGGCTTCGGCGGCGACGTCGGGCTCAGGCGCATAAAGGCGCGTGATGTACGAGAAGGTGCTGGCGGCTTCGAGGAAGTCGCCTTTCTGAAACTGGGCCTTGCCCATGAGCATCCAAGCGTTCTTCAAGAAAGGATTGAACTCCTTCCGGCTCAGATAGGCACGGAGTTTGGGCGAACGGCGGCGGTTCGGGCTGACAGCGGGCTTGCGTTTGATGGAATGAAGCTGGATGGCCTTTTCGCACTTGGTGACGGCGGTCTCAAAGTTGCTCGCACCGATGGTACGGCTACTCTCATTGCCGACCACGAAAAGGGGAAGCATCTCCGTGAAGTTGTCTTTGTTGCTGTTCTCTTTGGTCAAGCAGCCTTCCTTGTAGGCTTCGTGACCGTTGAAGTAGACGTTGTAGCGCGTGACGAACGACTGCCACCACCGCGAAGAAGCCGTGTTCTTCTTCGTGGAGCAGGCCGCCAGCACCGTCACGAGGACGAGGCCGGCAAGCAGGGCGATATAGGAACGGGGACGTCTCAAAATTTCAAGCCGGGCTTTTTGTAAATAAACAAGGGCAGAGCTGTTTTATTGCCTTAGCCACGAAATAAATCCCGATGCAGAGCAACACGATAGTGGCGCCGCTCGGCACATTATAATAATAGGACAGCAGCAGGCCGCCCACGCTGCCCATCAGGGCAAAAGCCACCGACAGCACGGCCATGGCACCATAGGTGCGGGCGAAGAGGCCGGCTGCCATCTGCGGCACGGAGAGCAACGAAATGACCAGCACGATGCCCATCATGTGGAGGCTGCACACGATGCCCAACGCCGTCAGCGCCGTCATCACGGCCTCGACAAAACGCACGGGCAGGCCTTGGGTCGCAGCAAAGTCACGGTCGTAGGCCACCGCCACGACGACGCGCCCCATCGTCAGGTGGAGCAGGAGGGCCAAGCCGGCCATCACGCCCAGCGCAAACAGGTCAGCGCTCGTCACCGAGAGGATGCTCCCGAAGAGGAACGACGGAAGGTCGGTCACAAAGCCGGGCGTGAGATAGGCACAGAGGATGCCGACGCTCATGCCGAACGTCCAAAGCATCGCAATGGCCGAGTCCTCGCGCACCTCGCGCCGACGGCTGAGCCACTGTATGCCGAAACCGGAAAAGAGGGCAAACGCCGCCGCGCCCCACAGGGGAGGGAAACCAAGGAAAGCCCCCAGCCCGACGCCGCCCAGCGAGGCGTGGGCAATGCCACCGCCGACGAAGACAAGGCGCCGCGTCACCACGTAGGTCCCCACCAGACCGCAGAGCACGCTGGCCAGCAGGCTGCCCCACAGGGCGTGTTGGAAGAAAGCGTATTGCAGCAAACCGCCGTCGGTCATGCCTCCCTCCTTTCTTCAAGCAGGAGGATGACCTCATCCTTCACCTGATTGGGCAAATCAATGTGCCGCAAGCCGAGCGAGTGCACCCAACCGTCGACCTCGTCAGGGCGAAGCGTATAGAGCACGTCGCGGAAAGCGTCGGCCTCGTCGTCGGAATACTGGTCGGCCGCGCGGCCGGCGTATGCGTCGAGTTCTTCGTCTTCATAATAAACGGCCTCGGCCGAAGGGTCGGTGAGGCGGAGCGTCTTCTCACACACGGCGTGCTGTCCGCAGCAGCCTGCGGGCCGTGCGGAAGACCGGGGAAGCGGTTCGTCGGCTTGCGGTTTTCGCCAGTTGCGCACAAGCGTAAAGACAGCCACAACGAGCCCCATGACCACAAGAGAGAGGAGCAGGACGGTCATGCGGCGCCTCCTTCCTCCATCCGTTCGACTTGCGCCCCAAGCCGCTCCCATTCCTGCCAGTAGCCGGGATAGGACTTGCTCACGACCCCGGGAGCCTGCACGGCGAGCCCCGGGAAACGCCAGGCACACGGGGCGAAGGCCAAGGCCATGCGATGGTCGTCGTAGGTGGCGATGCTGGGCGCGGCATCAGGCTTGCAGCTCTGCCCGTCCCAACTGAGGGCGTCGTCGCCTTCGGCTCTCACCACAAAGCCCAGTTTGGCCAGTTCGGCCTGCAAAGCGGCAATGCGGTCGGTCTCCTTGATGCGCAGTGTACGCAGGCCGCTCAGGCGGAACGGGCGGCCGAGCATGGCGCACGTCACGGCCAGCGTCTGCGCCAGGTCGGGCTGCGAAGAGAGGTCGAACGCAAGGGATTTTCCTGGATGGCTGACCGTTTCGGCGGGACGGCTGACAGAAAATTCTGGACGGCTGACAGGATTTTCTGTCACTGCGGCCGTTTCGCCCGATCCGGCTTTCGTGAGCACGACGCCGTCGGGAGTGAATGCCGTCCGCACTCCGAGAGGTTCGAAAAAGCGCCTCACGGCGGCGTCGCCCTGCAAACTGTCGCGACACAGGCCGGGCAAGACGAGCTGCGCACCGGCATCAGGCGAGAGCGCTACGGCTTCGTACCAGTACGACGCCCCACTCCAATCGTTTTCCACCTCGAACGTCTCCACGCCCCGGTAGGCCTGCGGCCTCACCACAAGGGTACGCCCGTCGGCCCAGCCAACCTCGGCGCCGAAAGCCTGCATCAACCCGAGCGTCATGTCGATGTACGGGCGCGAAATAATCTCCCCTTCGAGGTGAAGCCTGAGGCCGTGCTCCATCGTCGGCCCCACCATGAGCAGGGCGGAAATGTATTGCGAGCTCACGCCGGCCGAAAGCTGAACCTCGCCACCCGCGAGACGGCGCCCGTCGATGGCCAGCGGCGGATAGCCTTCACGACCGGCGTAGTCCACCTGCGCGCCCAACTGGCGGAGCGCCTCGACCAACACCCCTATCGGGCGTTGCAACATCCGCTCCGAGCCCGTCAGCCGATGGCGGCCCGGCGTGGCGGCATAGAGCGCCGTCAGGAAGCGCATGGCTGTCCCGGCCGCGCCGATGTCCGCCCGCTCCGCGCCGGAGGACAAGGCACGCAACATGACCTGCGTGTCGTCGCAGTCGGACAGGTTGCGGACTCTGGCCATGCCCGCACGGCCGGCCGCCAGGACCGACATGACGAGCACACGGTTACAAATACTCTTCGAAGCCGGCACGCGGACGGTGCCGGACAGGCGGGAGGG
>DVNY01000064.1 GCA_018714085.1 Candidatus Caccomonas pullistercoris | reverse complement strand
GCCGACGACCGCCTGCCCGCCGTCCTGGCTTACGGACAGACGGGCACGACGGTGCCCCCGGCGCTCAGCGCCCTGCTCGACAGCTACGCCGGCCAGCTCGCCACCGCCCCGGCTACCCGCGCGGCGTCCACCGTGACAACGCCAGCCGTGTCGCCGCTGCTCGCGTCCATCCGCGACCAGTATGACCCCTTCAACCGCACCTGCCCGCTCTACACCGACGACGCGGGCCGCCCCACCGGCCAGCGCTGCATCGTGGGCTGCGTGGCCACCGCCTTCGAGCAGGTCCTGACCCACTACCGGCAGCCCGCCGCCCTCCGGGACACCGTCTTCGCCCACTCGTCGGCCCACTTCACGACGACAGACGTCCTGCCCGCAACGCCCATCGACTGGACACACATCCGCGACCGCTACGAGCCGGGCGCCTACACCGACGCCGAAGCGCGCGCCGTGGCCGACCTCTCGCTCTGGTGCGGACAGATGGTGAAGATGCAGTGGAGCCCGGCGGCCTCGGGGGCTTACCTGCGCGACATCGTGCCCGCCGCACGCCGCGTGCTGGGCTACGGCTACGCCCACTACGCCGACAGCTACAAATACCGCCCGGCCGACTGGCGCGCCATGCTCATCGGCGAGCTCCGCGAGGGACGCCCGGTCATCTACGCCGGCAGCACGTATGCCATGTCGGCCCACGCTTTCGTCCTCGACGGCGTCGACACCGAGGGACGCTTCCACGTGAACTGGGGCTACGGCGGCGCTTACGACGGATACTTCCGCCTCGACGTCCTTGCCCCTGCCGCGCCCGACGCCCAGCCCGGCACGACGGACCAGAGCCAAGGCTTCTTTTGCAACCAGGAGGCCGTCTTGCTCCATCCCGACGCCGTGAACACCGCCCTGCCCGACACGCTCCGCCGCACGGGCCGCGAGCTCAGCCTGACGTCGCTACGCTTCGAACGCCGCCCCGACACGAACGACGCCGTCGCCGTCCGCCTCGGGCTGCGCAACACGTCGGACGAACCGCTCACCACGCCCATCGCCCTGCTCACCCTGCCCGAAAGCGCGGAACAGCCGATGGACAAGGCAGAACGCCTCTGCTACACGGGCGTCAGCCTCGCAGCCGGCGCCGACACCGTCATCACAGCCTACGCCCGCTTCCTCACAGGCGGCCGGAGGCAGCTCCTCTGCTCGGCCGACGGCGTCACGGCGTTCCACAGCCAGCCGGTCGACATCGCCGTCACAGCGGCCGCACAACCCGAAGTGACGGACATCCGGCTCAACGCTTCGGCCGACAGCCTCGCAGCCGCCATCACGTTCCACAACGCAGCGACAGAAGGATGGAGCGGCGACATGCCGACATTCAGCCTCTTCGAGGGAAACCACGACAGCGGCAGCCACGACGTGCGCCGCTACGCCCACCTGAACCTCGCCCCCGGCGCGGACACCACGGTCGTCGTCCGTTTCGGCGGACTGCGCCCCGCCACGCACTACGACTTCTGCGTGCGCATCGACTGGCCCATCGTGGCGCACCGCGAGTTCACCACACCGCCCGCCACCGCCGTCCCCACCCGGCCGCAGGCCGACGCGCCCGCCCTGTGGTTCACCCCCGACGGCCGCCCCACCGCCCGTCCCACCCGGCCGGGCATCTACATCGAGCGCCGCGGCACCACGACGCGCAAAGTGGCCATCCCCGCGCCCTGACTCTGCGCCACATTTTTTTAACACCTATTCCCACCATGCCTACCATTATCTTTCCTGCTCCTATCTTCGGCCCCGTACACAGCCGCCGGCTGGGCGTCTCGCTCGGCATCAACCTCATGCCGCCCGACGGCAAGGTCTGCACATTCGACTGCATCTACTGCGAATGCGGGTTCAACGCCCAGCGCCGCCCCACGCAGCGCCGCCCCACGCGACAGGCCGTGGCCGACGCGCTCGAAGCACAACTGAAGAAAATGGCCGCCGAAGGGCCACGCCCCGACGTACTGACCTTCGCGGGCAACGGCGAACCCACGGCGCACCCGGACTTCGCCGGAATCATCGACGACACCCTCAGCCTGCGCGACCGCTACTGCCCCCAAGCCAAAGTGAGCGTCCTGAGCAACGCCACCCTCGCCCATCGCCCCGAAGTGCGCGCCGCACTGCTCAGGGTGGACAACAACATCCTCAAACTCGACACCGTGGACGCCGAATATATCCGCCGCGTCAACCGCCCGGCGGGAACGTACGACGTGGCGCAGGTTGTCGAAACGCTCCGCAGTTACGGCGGGCAGGCCATCGTACAGACCATGTTCATGAAAGGGCGCGACGCCGAAGGCCGTGACGTCGACAACACAGGCGACCGCTACGTCCTTCCGTGGCTCGACGCCGTGCGCCGCATCGCCCCGCGCGAGGTGATGATCTACACCATCGACCGCGAGACGCCCGACCACGACCTGCGCAAGGCCTCGCCCGAAGAGCTCGACCGCATCGCCGCCCTGCTGCGCGCGGCGGGCATCGAAACGTCGGTGTCATACTGAATGGGAAAACGCTTTGACTGAACGCGAAAACAGAACGATGGACAGTTTCGCCCAAAAAATCAATGCGGCGCTCAGCCGCCACTGCGGCGTCGGGCCGGAAGCCACCCTGCTCGTGGCCCTGAGCGGGGGCGCCGACTCGGTGGCCCTGCTCAGGGCCCTGCTCGCCGTCGGGCGGCGCGTCGAAGCCGCCCACTGCAACTTCCACCTGCGCGGCGCGGAGTCGGAACGCGACCAGCGGTTCGCCGAAAGCCTTTGCGACAAGCTCGGCGTCCGCCTCCACACCGCAGGGTTCGACACCCGCGCTGAGGCCCGCCGCCACGGCGAAAGCATCGAAATGGCCGCGCGCCGCCTGCGCTACGAATGGTTCGGCCACCTGCTCGACCGGCGTACGGCCGACGTCGTGGCTGTGGCACATCACGCCGACGACAACGCCGAAACGCTCCTGCTCAACCTCGTGCGCGGCACGGGATGGCGCGGCCTCGGCGGCATGGGATGGCGGCGGGGGCGCGTGGTGCGCCCGATGCTCGGCACGACGCACGAGGAGGCCGTCTGCTACCTCAGCCGGTGCGGCCAGCCTTACGTGACGGACAGCTCGAACCTCGTGCCCGACGTCAAGCGCAACCGGCTGCGCCTCGAAGTGATGCCCCGGCTGAGGGAGCTGAACCCGTCGGTAGTCGAGACCCTGGCGGCCACCGCCGCGCGCATGGCCGAGGCCGGACAGCTCATGGACAGCGCCGTGGCCGCCGCCCGCAGCCGCGTCTGCCGCCCGGCGGGCGGCGGTCTGGACATCGACATCGCAGCCCTGAGAGCCGAAGTAGCCGTGCCGACCCTGCTGCACGAATGGCTCGCGCCCTTCGGCTTTACGGCCGCACAGACCGACGCCGTGGCCGGCCACATGGACGGGGCGAGCGGCGCCCGCTACGACGCACCCGGATGGCAGCTCGTGCGCGACCGCGGAACGCTGCGCCTGCGCCCGGCCATCCATGACTTCACCCCTTTCGCCCTCGACCGTGACGGCACCTACGACCTGCCCGGCGGCCGCCGCCTCCGCCGCACCACCCTGACGCGCGAGGCCCTCGGTCCCATCCCGCACGACGCCCGGACCGCCTGCCTCGACGCCGACCGCGCACAGGACCTCACCTGCCGCCCCGTGCGGCGCGGCGACCGCTTCCAACCCTACGGCATGCTGGGCACGAAGCTCGTCAGCGACTACCTGACCGACCGCAAGCGCTCCCTCCACGACAAGGCGCGCGCCTGCGTCCTTTGCAGCGGCGACGCCATCGCCTGGCTCGTCGGCGAACGCCCCGACCAGCGCTTCGCCCTCACCGAGAGGACAAAGCGCGTCGTCGTTGTGCAGATTGAAAATAGAGAGGAATAAAAACGCCCGTAGGCGTAGGAATAACGATCAGCCGACCTGCACAAACGCACGTAGGGGCGAGACTTGTCTCGCCCGGATGACCGCCGCCCGACGGGGCCGGCCATTGTGCGCGGGGGGCATGTGCGGACGACTTCCGGGCGACATGAATGTCACCCCTACACTGCGAAAAAAAACGGTCAGCCGACCCGTTTTTTCTGTCAGCCGACTTGTTGAGACGATCAGCCGACTTGTTCTTCCCGTCAGGGCACCCGGAACGGGAAAGTTTACGGCCGGCTCAACAAGATGGAACTTTAATCTCCACTATCTTACCGTCCGCGACCTTCACTTGCACGCTGTCGCCCATTTTCAGCTTGGTCACTTTTGACAACAACGGCGACGGCACCGTCATCTTGCCCACCCCGTCGACATCAAGCTGACAAAAGCCCGTGAAGTTCTGCACCACACGCGCCGGATGGACACCCTGTTCTGCCAGTTTGCGCCGCTCGGCTTCACGCTCTTCCTCTTCGGCCCGCAATTGTTCGGCGACGTCCTTTCGTACTGCATCAACCACGCGGCCAAGCAGCGTGCGAATAGTGCCGAACGAATTATACTTATGAAACATCTTGACGGTCTCTTCTTTCACAGTCTCTCCGCGATGGATGCAATTGTTCCGATGGTTGCGAAGATAGTTCAAACTGTCTTTCACATCTCCCAAGGCTAGCATCCCCATCAAAGCGTTCATCTTATGAAACATACTGACTTCCTCCACGGAGGCAGGCCGACCTTTTTCGCCTGATGCTGGCGCTTTATAGGGATAATCAAGTGTTTCTGTCGCCTCTTCGACCGCTTCGATGAAATCGTCGATGTCCGGATACGACCAAGCGAGGAACCAGTTTGTCAGGCATTCCAATTGATTGAA
>DVNY01000063.1 GCA_018714085.1 Candidatus Caccomonas pullistercoris | reverse complement strand
CGACATGGACATCATGGTCGGCGCAACGGAGGAAAATATCATGATGGTTGAGGGCGAAATGGACGAAGTCTCCGAACAGGACCTGCTCGGTGCGCTTAAAGCCGCCCATGAGGCCATCAAGCCTATGTGCCGTTTGCAGAAGGAACTCTCCAAGGAGCTTGGCACTGACGTGAAGCGCGAATACTGTCATGAGGTGAACGACGAGGAGCTCCGTAAAGCTGTCCGCGAAGCCTGCTACGACAAGGCCTACGCCATCGCCGAGGCCGGCGACCACGACAAGCACCAGCGCGAAGAGGCTTTTACGAAAATCCGTGAAGATTTCAAGGAAGAGTATGCCGCTGCCCACGCAGACCTCGATGCTGCTGAATTGGAAGAGAAGAACACGCTCATCGACCGCTATTATCACGACGTGGAACGCGACGCCATGCGCCGTTGCATCCTTGACGAAGGCAAACGCCTCGACGGTCGTGCTACGACCGACATCCGACCCATTTGGTGCGAAGCCGGCCCGCTGCCCATGCCTCACGGATCGGCCATCTTCACCCGCGGCGAAACGCAGTCGCTGGCCACCTGTACGCTCGGTACGAAACTCGACGAGAAGATGGTGGACGACGTGCTCGACAAGAGCTACATGCGTTTCCTCCTTCACTACAACTTCCCGCCTTTCTCCACTGGTGAGGCAAAGGCACAGCGCAGTGTGGGTCGTCGCGAGATTGGCCACGGCCATCTGGCATGGCGTGCGCTCAAAGGACAATTGCCCGAGGATTTCCCCTACACGGTACGCATCGTTTCAGATATCCTTGAATCAAACGGCTCTTCGTCGATGGCCACGGTTTGTGCCGGTACGCTGTCGCTGATGGACGCCGGTGTGCCCATCAAGTCGCCCGTCTCGGGTATCGCGATGGGACTTATCAAGAACCCGGGCGAAGACAAGTATGCCGTCCTCTCTGACATCCTCGGCGATGAGGACCACTTGGGCGACATGGACTTCAAGACGACCGGCACGCGCAAGGGACTGACCGCCACTCAGATGGACATCAAATGTGATGGCCTGTCGTATGAAATCCTTGAAAAGGCCCTGATGCAAGCCAAAGCCGGCCGCGAGCACATCCTCGGCAAGATGATGGAAACGCTCGACCGTCCGCGTCCTGACTTCAAGCCGCAAGTTCCCCGGATGGAGCAGTTCACCATACCCAAAGAGTTTATCGGTGCCGTTATCGGCCCGGGTGGAAAAATCATCCAAGGCATCCAGGAAGACACCGGCGCCACCATCACTATCGATGAGGAAGACGGCGTGGGCAAGGTGCAGGTTAGCGCTCCCGACAAGTCGTCCATCGAAGCCGCAGTGGCCAAAATCCGCGCCATCGTGGCTATCCCTGAGGTTGGCGAGGTTTATGACGCCAAGGTGATGAGCATCATGCCTTACGGCTGCTTCGTCGAGTTCATGCCGGGTCGTGAAGGCCTGCTCCACATCAGCGAGATTGCATGGCGTCGCCTTGAAACGGTGGAAGAAGCCGGCATCAAGGAAGGCGACATGATACGTGTGAAACTCCTCGACATCGACGAAAAGACCGGTAAGTTCCGTCTTTCGCATCGCGTGCTTGAAGAGAAGCCCGCCGACTACGAGGAACGTCCTGCCCGCCGTGAGCGTGGCGGAGGCGAACACCGCGGCGCTCGTCGCGACCGCCGTTAAGTCGTTCTCAGAAAATGATGAATGAATGGGGCCGCCCGGTCCCGAGCCATAGCGGAAGACGCCCCGAGACCATTCGGGGCGTCTTTTCTTTCTCGCAAGCAAGTGGAATTTCCACTTCGTCATTGCAACGAAGCGAACAATAATCTGAATAATCCTAGAACTATGCAAAACAAGACAAATCTGTTATCCCGTTATAACGCAGAGGCCCTCGTTGAAGCCGGTTGCGACGAGGCTGGGCGCGGCTGCTTGGCCGGTAGTGTGTTTGCGGCTGCCGTCATACTGCCCGAAGGTTATGAGAACGGCCAGCTTGACGACTCGAAACGCCTGACAGCGCGTCAACGCTATGCCTTGCGTGAGGTGATTATGCGCGATGCCGTGGCGTGGGCGGTGGGCGAAGTGACGGCAAAGGAGATCGACGAGATGAACATCCTGAATGCTTCCATTGAGGCGATGCATCGCGCTTTGTCCGTGTTGTCCGTGCAGCCGCGTTTCATCATCGTCGACGGCAACCGTTTCAAACCGTATGGCGACGTTCCCTATCAGACCATCGTCAAAGGCGACCGCAAGTTCCAGTCGATTGCGGCGGCTTCCATTTTGGCCAAGACCTTCCGTGACGACGCCATGCGTAGCCTTAGCAGTCAGTATCCGGCTTACGGATGGGAGCGGAATTTCGGCTATCCGACCGCGGCTCACCGCGAAGCCATCCGTCGTTGTGGCCCGTCGCCTTTCCATCGGCAGACGTTTAACCTCTTGGGCGACGGGAAAACTCCGTCGAAACGGAAGAATACGTAGGCCGCCTTGGTGAAAGTGGTCCGCCTGCATTACGCCGGCGCCGGCCTTTCCTGTCAGCCCCGGATAGTGCACCAAGGCGCACAATCTAAACTTTATATATATTAATGTGTGCCCACGCAGTTTTTTTTCCTACTTTTGCGCACAGAAAAGTAAAGGCGGAAGCTACGATGAGTAAGAACCTGGTGATTGTCGAGTCGCCGGCAAAGGCAAAGACAATAGAGAAATTTCTGGGCAAAGACTATAAAGTCATGTCCAGTTATGGGCACATACGCGACTTAAAGAAAAAGAATTTCGGCGTAGACTTGGAAACGTTCAAGCCGGAATATGAAATTCCTGCGGACAAGCAGAAAGTTGTCAGCGAACTGAAAAAAGAAGCGAAGGCTTCGGATACAGTTTGGTTGGCTTCCGATGAAGACCGCGAGGGAGAAGCCATTTCGTGGCATCTTGCGGAAGTGCTTGGCCTCGACCCGGAACGCTCGAAGCGCATAGTGTTCCATGAAATCACCAAACCTGCCATATTGGCGGCCATAGCCAATCCGCGTCACATTGACCTTAACCTGGTCGACGCTCAGCAGGCGCGCCGTGTCTTGGACCGGTTGGTGGGTTTCAAGCTCTCTCCCGTGTTGTGGCGCAAGGTACGGCCTAATCTTTCCGCCGGCCGCGTGCAAAGTGTGGCAGTCCGTCTGATTGTCGAGCGGGAACGTGAGATTGCGCAATTCAAGCCTGAGGCGTCTTACCGTATAACGGGCGAATTCCGTGTCCCGACACTTAATGGTGCTGTCGCTTTGTTGAAAGCCGAGCTGTCAGTACGTTTCAAAACGGCCGCCGAAGCGGAACATTTCCTCGAAGTTTGCCGGACGGCCGACTTCACCATTTCGAGCATCACGACACGCCCCACAAAGCGCACCCCGGCTCCCCCCTTCACGACATCGACACTCCAACAAGAGGCGGCCCGCAAATTGGGATTCCCGGTGGCGTTGACCATGCGCGTGGCGCAGGGGCTGTACGAGTCGGGACTGATTACGTATATGCGAACCGACTCGATGAACCTTTCGACGCTTTGCTTGAACAGTTGCAAGACGGCGATCGAGGCTCAGATGGGCGCGGAATACCATCAGCTCCGCCACTACCACACACACACCAAAGGGGCACAAGAGGCGCACGAAGCCATCCGCCCGACGGATATGGGCCGCGAAAGCATCACTGGTACGGCGCAAGAAAAGAGGCTTTATCAGCTGATTTGGAAACGTACGTTAGCCTGTCAGATGGCAGACGCACGTTTGGAGAAAACGGTGGTAAACATCAATGTGGCCGGTTCCGATTATCAGTTCGTCGCCACGGGTGAGGTCGTGAAGTTCGACGGCTTCCTTCGCGTTTATCGAGAATCGCATGATAACGACGCCGACAATGAAGAAGAGGGACGCCTGCTTCCCCCCATGAGCGAAGGGCAGCAGCTTGAACGCCAGGAAATCGTGGCGCAGGAGCGTTTCACGCAACAGCCCTCGCGTTACACCGAAGCCTCGTTGGTCCACAAACTCGAAGAGCTCGGCATCGGGCGTCCGTCGACGTATGCGCCGACCATATCGACTATCCAACAGCGTGAGTATGTCGTGAAGGCTGACAAAGAAGGAGCATCCCGAACGTTCCATCAGCTGACCCTTTCCGGCGACGATGTAACGGCAGAAACGAAGACCGAGACTGTCGGTGTGGAGAAAAACAAACTCATCCCTACTGATACTGGCATTGTGGTCAATGACTTCCTTTTGGCCTACTTCCCCGACATTATGGATTACAACTTCACTGCCCATGTGGAGAAAGAGTTCGACGAAGTCGCCGAAGGCAAGAAGGATTGGACCGAACTGATGCGTAGTTTTTATGATGGCTTCGAGCCGCAAGTCGAGAAGACGCTTGCAGAAAAGAGTGAGCATAAGGTCGGCGAACGGGTGTTGGGCGCCGATCCCGCGACGGGGCAGCCCGTCTCGGTCAAGATAGGGCGCTATGGGCCGATGGCCCAGATCGGCGAAGCCGGTGTTGGGAAGAAACCTCGCTTCGCCACGTTGAAACCCGGGCAAAGCCTCGAAACGATTACGCTCGACGAAGTGCTCGAGCTCTTCAAACTGCCCCGGACGTTGGGAGAGTACGAAGGGAAGACGGTGACGGTCAATGCCGGCCGCTTCGGCCCATACGTGCAACATGCAGGCAAGTTCGTTTCAATCCCCAAGGGGGCAGACCCGATGGAGGTGACGCTTGACGACGCTGTCGCCTTGATTGAAGCCAAACGTAAGGCAGAAGCCGAACGCCATATAAAGACGTTCGAAGAGGACGCTGAGATGGAAGTGCTCAACGGTCGTTTCGGCCCTTACATCGCCTATAAAGGGAAAAACTATAAAATCCCCAAGAACAAGGCGGAGCAGGCCAAGGATTTGACTTACGACGAGTGCAAGGAAATAGTCGCCGCCGAAGCGGACAAGCCCGCCCGCCCGTCACGGCGTCGCCGCAAAGCGTAAAGCCTATGATGAAGAGCATCATTCTTGTCGGTTACATGTGTGCGGGCAAAACCATTGTCGGAAAATCGCTCGGCAAGTCACTGGGCCGCACGTTCTATGACCTTGATTGGTACGTAGAGGAGCGTTTCCACAGCAAAGTCGCACAGATCTTTGCCGAAAGGGGCGAGGCTGCTTTCAGGGACTTGGAACGGCGTATGCTCCATGAAGTAGCCACGTTCGAAAACATCGTGCTTTCGTGTGGCGGAGGGACGCCTTGCTTCTACGACAACATGGATTTTATGAACCAGTATGGCGAAACCGTCTACCTGAAAGCTTCGGCCGACACCCTGCTGAAGCACATCGCCATGAGCCGCGGCGAACGTCCCTTGCTGAAAGGAAAGTCGCCCGAGGAGTTGCGCAGCTTCATCACCGCCCAGCTGGCAGAGCGGGAGCCGTATTACATGAAAGCACGCTACGTCGTGGACATCGATGTGCTCGACAGTACATCGAAAATCAACGGCATTGTACGCCAGATCAAGCAATACCTAAATCTATAACTTAATCTCACGACGGAATCGAAATGAGAAAATGGAGAATCGAAGACTCCGAAGAATTGTATAATATCGGAGGATGGGGCGTCAGTTATTTCGGGATAAACGAAAAAGGACACGTGTATGTGACTCCCCGGAAAGACGGCGTCCAAGTAGACCTGAAAGAACTGGTCGATGACTTGGCCATGCGCGACTTGTCGACCCCCCTGCTCGTACGTTTCCCTGACATATTGGACAACCGGATCGAAAAGACGGACGATTGTTTCAAACGGGCAGCCAAACAATATAAATTCCAGGCCGAACATTTCATCATTTTCCCCATAAAGGTAAACCAGATGCGTCCGGTCGTGGAGGAGATCATCAGCCATGGCAAAAAATATAATCTGGGACTTGAAGCCGGCTCCAAACCGGAGCTTCACGCTGTCTTGGCGACTAACATGGACAGCGACAGTCTCATCATTTGCAACGGGCATAAAGACCAGAATTTCATAGAACTGGCCTTGCTGGCCCAAAAGATGGGCAAGCGCGTATTCCTTGTTGTCGAAAAGCTTCCCGAACTGCAAATCATTGCCCATACGGCCGAGAAACTGGGCGTACGGCCCAACCTCGGCATCCGCATCAAACTGGCGTCCTCGGGAGCCGGGAAATGGGAAGAGAGCGGCGGTGACGCTTCGAAGTTCGGCTTGAATTCGAGCGAGTTGTTAGAGGCTCTCGGAGTCCTTGAAGCGATGAACATGAAAGACTGCCTGAAACTCATCCATTTCCATATTGGCAGTCAGATCCCGAAGATACGCGCCATCTCTTCGGCCTTGCGTGAGGCTGCCCAGTTCTATGTCCAGCTTCATGCGCTCGGCTTTTCGATCGAGTTTGTCGACTGCGGCGGCGGCCTGGGCGTCGATTACGACGGCACACGCTCTGCCAACTCGGGCAGTTCGGTCAACTATTCCATCCAGGAGTATGTCAATGACTGCGTCTATACTTTCGTGGAGGCCGCAGATCGCAACAACATCCCCCATCCGAACATCATCACCGAGTGCGGCCGCTCGCTGACGGCACACCATTCCGTCCTGATTCTCGATGTGCTGGAAAGCGTGAGCGTCCCGCAGATGGATGAAAATTTCGAGGCCTCGGAGGAGGACCACCCGCTTGTGCGCGACCTTTCGGAGATATGGGACAAACTTTCGCCGCGCTCCATGCTCGAAGACTGGCACGATGCCGAGCAGACACGCGAGGAGGCCCTCGACCTGTTCAGCCATGGCATCATCGACTTGAAGACCCGCGCGCAGATCGAAAGCCTCTATTGGAGCATCACGCGCGAGGTCAACGACCTTGTGCATCACCAGAAGCATGTCTCCGACGAACTTCGCAAGCTCGACAAGCTCCTTGCCGACAAGTATTTCTGCAACTTCTCTCTCTTCCAGTCGTTGCCGGATTCGTGGGGGCTCGACCAGCTCTTCCCGATCATGCCGATTCAGCGCCTCGACGAGCGGCCAGACCGCCCGGCCACTTTGCAGGACATCACGTGCGACAGTGACGGGAAGATCACAAACTACGTCAATTCTGTCCAACAGACGGCTTATCTCCCCTTGCATGCCATCCGTCCCGGCGAGCGCTATTACATTGGCGTCTTCCTTGTCGGTGCATATCAGGAAATCCTTGGCAACATGCACAACCTCTTCGGGGACACGAACGCCGTGCACGTGACGGTCGACGACTCGGGTTATTCGATTGCGAAAACAATCGACGGCGAAACCGTGGCCGAAGTGTTGGACTACGTGCAGTACGACGCCAAGAAACTTGTCCGTCGCCTGGAATCGTGGGTCAGCAAGGCCGTGAAGGAGGAGCGCATCACGATTGAAGAAGGCAAGGAGTTCATCGCCAATTACCGCTCCGGCCTTTACGGTTACACGTATTTGGAATAATCACATAGCCAGCTCATCGGCGGAACAGGACGTCAGAGGCCCGGAAACAGCTGTTTCCGGGCCTCTGACGTATCGGGCGGGCAGACGGACGCCAAGAGCCATAAGACGGGCGTAGCGCCCGTTAAAACTGTCAGCCGTCCGGAAACTTCCGGACGGCTGACAGAAAATCCTGGACGGCTGACAGTTTTTTCAATCGCTGCGGTCAGAACATCTTGCGTACACGTTCGATGCCTTCGGCCAGTGTGTCGATTTCCTGACAGGTATTGTAAAGGCCGAATGAGGCCCGCACCATGCCCTCGACGCCGTAGCGTTCCATCAGGGGCTGTGCGCAGTGGTGCCCGGTGCGGACGGCGATGCCCAAGCGGTCGAGCAGGGTGCCCATGTCGAGGTGGTGGATCCCCTCAATGTTGAAGGCGACGACCGCATCCTTCTCTCGGGCCTGTCCGTAAATGTGGAGGCCCGGGATGGCGCCGAGCCGTTCCATGGCGTAGGCCGTAAGCTCGCGCTCGTGGGCGGCTATGTGTTCCATGCCGAGGCGGCTGACATAGTCCAAAGCCACGGCCAAAGCGTTCGAACCGACATAGTCGGGCGTGCCGGCTTCGAACTTGTAAGGGAGCTGCTCATAGGTTGTCTGGGCGAACGTGACGTGCGAAATCATCTCGCCGCCGCCTTGATAGGGAGGCATGCGGTCAAGCCAGTCTTCGCGGCCGTAGAGCACGCCGATGCCCGTGGGGCCGTAGACTTTGTGGCCGCTGAACGTGAGGAAGTCGCAGCCGATGTCGGACACGTCGACCGGAAAGTGGGGGACGCTCTGTGCGCCGTCTACGAGGATGGGCACCTCGTGGGCATGGGCGATGGAGGTGAGTTCCTTGACAGGATTGACGGTTCCCAGCACGTTGCTTACGTGTGTCACTGCCACCATGCGCGTGCGGGGGCTGAACAGCCTTTCAAAGGCTTCGAGGTCGAGCTCGCCCGCTTCGTTGATGGGGATGACCTTAATGACTATGCCTTTCCGGTCGCGGAGCATTTGCCACGGCACGATGTTCGAATGATGTTCCATCGTGCTTAGGATGACTTCGTCGCCGGCTTTCATGCAGCCTTCGCCGAAACTCGACGCGACGAGGTTGAGGCTTTCTGTCGTGCCGCGCGTAAAGACGATCTCGCGGCTCGACCGGGCGCCGACAAAGCGGGCCACGCGTTCGCGGGCCTGCTCGTGGAGTTCGGTGGCCTGCTGCGAGAGGAAATGGACACCGCGGTGCACGTTGGCGTTGACCGAGTAGTATTCGTTCACAATGGCCTCGACCACTTCGCGGGGCTTCTGTGTGGTGGCGGCGTTGTCCAAATAGACCAGCGGACGGTCATAAACCGTCCGGCTGAGTATGGGGAAATCTTTTCTGATGGCTTCTATATCGTACATGGCAGTTTCCGTTTATGGTCGGAGGCCTCCGGCTGAGGTGGAACCTTATTGTGCGCACATCGTGCAGCCTTCGCAACGGCGCAGCAGGCCGCGGAATCGCATCTCGACCAGATGTGAGAGGCGGTCGCGCAGCGGTTCGAGCTCGACGCGGCGGATGACGTCGTTCACAAAGGCGTGTTGCAGGAGCAGGCGGGCTTCGGCCTCTTCGATGCCGCGCTGCCGCATGTAGAAGAGGGCTTGCTCGTCGAGCCGTCCGATAGTCGAGCCGTGGTTGCACTTGACATCGTCGGCATAGATTTCGAGGATGGGGCGCGTGTACATGCGAGCCTCGGGCGAGGCGCAGAGGTTGGCGTTCGTCTCGTTCGACACGGTGTGCTGGGCGTCCTGCTGAACCAGTATGTGGCCGGCAAAGGCGCCCACAGCACGCCCGTCGAGCACATACTTGTAGAGCAGGTCGCTCGTGCATCCCTCGGCGGCATGCTCAATGAGCAGGTTGTTGTCCACGTGTTCCTCCCCGTCGGCCACGACGCAGCCATAGGCGCAGGTCTCGGCCCCTTGGCCCGTCAGGCGGATGTCTGTGCGGTTACGGGTCAGGCCGGCCATGAGCGTGATGCTGCCCAGCGTGAGGCGGCTGTTGGCTTTCTGGTCAGCATAGAGGTGGCTGAACCGCTTGTTGCCGGGATGCGTTTCTTCGATGGAGTAGAGGTTGAGATGGGCGTCGTGTCCGACGAAAGCCTCGGTGACTTGGGTCGTGGCGTAGCGGTGACGGTCGTCTGAGTGGTCGCAGAAAAGGAGTGAGAGTTCGGCTCCCGGTTCGACGATGATAAGGACGCGCCGCGTCGAGAGCAGGTCGATCTGTGCCGCAGAGACGTTGACAATCTGGATCGGCCGGGTGCATTTCACGCCCGCAGCCACATGGATGAACAGTCCGTCTTGGGCGATCATCGTGTTGAGTGCCGTGACGCCGTCGTTGGCCGTGTCGGCCAGCTGGCCGTAGTGGGCGTTGAGAAGGTCGGGGCAGCGCCGGGATGCTTCGAGCAGTGAACATAGCGTGACGCCGTCAGGGAGGGGGGCGCTGGCGGCAGCGGGCGGCATGATGCTGTCATTGACAACGAAGTAGAGGTTTGTGCTCAGGTTGGGCACCTGGCAGCGGTATGTGGCATAGGGATCGACGCCCGGGACGATGCGCGTGAGGTTAAGACCGTAGTCCGGCGCGAAAGCGGATGCCACGTCGGTGTACTTGCAGCGTTCGTCGTGACGCGTCGGGAAGCCATGACGGTCCAAGTCGCGGCGCGCCGTGTCGCGGCGGGCGTTGAGGGTGTCGCAGCTGTGGCGGAAGAGAGTGTCGCGTTCCTTGTCGAAAAGATCGAGATACTGTTGTTCGGCCCTCATGGCTTAGGCGTTTATTTCGTTTTTGATCCAGTCGAAACCGCGTTCCTCAATGGCGTAGCCCAAGGAGGCGTCGCCGTTTTTGACGATGCGTCCGTCGACGAGGACATGCACATAGTCGGGCCGGAGGTAGTCGAGCATGCGTTGGTAGTGAGTGATGACGATGGCGCTTGTCTGCGGTGTGCGCAGCTGGTTGAAGCCTTCGGCCACGGTGCGCAGTGCGTCGACGTCCAAGCCGGAGTCTGTTTCGTCGAGGATGCTCAATGAGGGTTCGAGCACGGCCATCTGGAATATCTCGTTGCGCTTTTTCTCGCCTCCGCTGAACCCTTCGTTCACTCCGCGGCTCATGAAGTGGGCGTCGAGGCCTACCAGTTTCCGCTTTTCGCGCAGGAGCTTGAGCAGCTCGCCCGCCGGCAGCGGTTCGAGACCGTGGTATTTGCGTTTGGCGTTGAGGGCGGCGCGCAGGAAGTTGGTCATCGACACGCCGGGGATTTCGACCGGCATTTGGAACGACATGAACAGGCCCTCGTGTGAGCGGTCTTCGGCCGACAGAGCCAGCAGGTCTTTGCCATTGAAGGTTACGGAACCTTCCGTGACGCTGTATTTGGGATTGCCGACGAGTACGTTGCTCAGCGTCGACTTACCCGAGCCGTTCGGCCCCATAAGCACGTGGACTTCGCCGTCGCCAATGGTCAGGTCGATGCCTTTCAGGATTTCTTTGCCCTCTACCGAGGCGTGTAAGTTCTTTATTTCTAACATTCTACTTCGAGGTGTTTGCCCGCTGCGGGGCAGTGTGGAGTAAGTTCGGCAAAAGTAGCGTTTTTTCGCGAAGCGCACAAATCGCGTCCCGCCTTTTCGGGCGTCTGACGGTCGCAGTGACAGGGCGAACCGTCGCAGTGACAGAAAAAGCGGGACGGCTGGCAGAAATTCCTGGCCGCCGTCCCGTTCTATGGCTTTCGGGTAGGGGGTGATCGATGTGGCGCCAATGTCAGATTTTCAGACCGACGGCGAAACCGACCTGCTGGCTCGTGAGCTTGAACATGAACATGGTGATGCCTTTCACGTAAGCAATGCCGACACCTGCGGCGCCGTAATAAGTGCGGACGCGAGGGGCACCTTGTGGCCGTTGGTTATAGTAGAGCCGTTCGCGCTGGGTGAGCCCCAGCATCGGGATGAGGTAAATCTGGCGGACAGGGACGGCGTATCCGACGTTGAAGTGATGGTAGCGGTAGCCGTCGGTCAGGCCCAATGTGCCTTGGTAGGGGCGGTTGCTGGGAGCGGCGAAATTGGTGGCGTAGTCGGCGTAGACGTTGAAACCCATGAGAAAGAAGTTGGCTTCGTGACGCGTGGATTCGCCAGCCGTCCGAAGAACGCAGTTGTAACCGGCGCCGAAAGCGAAACGGATGTCGCGTTGGCCAAATTGGGCGTGTGCCGAGAGGCTGACTGCCATCAGTAGGACGAGGATTAAGGTCTTGGACATAATGGTACGTTTTGGATGAAGAGTGACGTATGGTGAAGGAACCTGGGCTGTTCGCCGGCAACCCGATGCGGAGCCAAGGTCTTGCGAAGGTTTTCGGGACTTGGTTTCCTCCGATTGGGTCTACTTTTACAAAGTTAGTGTTTTTTCTGAACATATGAGGCTTCCGCCTGTGTGTTTCTTTCCGTGTCCGGTTCGGCGGGGGGAGGATGCGTGTGCGCTGACTGGTTGTGTCGTAGGCCTTTCAGGTAGTTTCTGACTTTATGGTGGAGTCCTTGTCGTTTATCTTGGCGTCCCTGTATGGGGATGAAAAAGCAGTTGTGCCGACCGGACGAAAAATTCGTCCGGCCGGCACAACTGCTCGTGGACCAGCCAGGGCTTGAACCTGGGACCTCCAG
>DVNY01000062.1 GCA_018714085.1 Candidatus Caccomonas pullistercoris | reverse complement strand
GCAGACAAGAAATACGGTTACGGACTGGAAAAGGCCAACTTGAAATAAGCCGCCCATACCCCTCCGACCCTACATTGCCCGCCGCACCAGCTCGCCCCTCGCGACAGGTGCGGCGGCACCGTTTCTGACCTACTGCTCGGTCGCGTAGCTGAAATCCGCACAATGAATGAACCCTTTTTTCCGGCTCACAGGGAGCCGAAGCCCGGTTGCGGAATATCCAGCCAGCCGGCCCGGGGCTCCTGTCAGCCGGACAGGATTTCCTCTCAGCCGGGCCGTAAGCGCCGGCAGGCCATCCGCAAAAAACGGGATAACGACAGACTGCCTGCACTGGAAAATTTGTAAGTTTGCAAGCCATTTGCCGTTACCCCGACAGGCAACGGTATCAACGAACACCATTAAAAAACATTCAGACATGCCACACACGCGCAAAGAACAGTTAGACGAATTCAACCGCATACTTGACATTCTCGACGAGCTCCGCGTCAAATGTCCTTGGGACAAGAAGCAAACCAACCAAAGCCTGCGGCCCAACACCATTGAGGAAGTTTATGAACTCAGTGATGCCCTTCTTCACGATGATCAGAAGAACATATGCAAGGAATTGGGCGACGTCCTGCTTCACGTGCTCTTCTATGCCAAAATCGGAGCAGAGAAAGGAGAATTCGACATTGCCGACGTCTGCTCCAAGCTCTCTGACAAACTCATCTTCCGCCATCCCCATGTATTCGGCAACGTCGAGGCCGAAACGGCGGATCAAGTTTCAGACAATTGGGAACAACTCAAACAAAAAGAAAAGGACGGCAACAAGACCGTACTCGGCGGTGTACCAGCATCGCTCCCTTCGCTCATCAAGGCCTATCGCATACAGGACAAGGCGCGCCACGTCGGTTTCGATTGGGAAGAACGCAGCCAGGTGTGGGACAAGGTGAAGGAGGAAATCAGCGAGTTTGAGCGCGAGGTGGCCCACGCCGATGCCGACAAGGCCGAGGCAGAGTTCGGCGACGTCCTGTTCAGCTTGGTCAATGCTGCCCGGCTCTATGGCATCAACCCCGACACGGCGCTCGAACGCACCAACCAGAAGTTCACACGACGCTTCAATTACCTTGAAGCGCATACCATCAAGCAAGGGCGCAAGCTGACGGACATGACCTTGGCCGAGATGGACGAAATATGGGACGAAGCCAAGCGACAGGAAATCCAGGGCGGAAATGCCGAGAAGTAACGCCGTATTCCACCTGCTTGCCATCGTGACGGTGGCCATCTGGGGCACAACGTTCGTTTCGACCAAAGTGCTCCTGCTGCACGGCTTGCCGCCGGCCGAGATATTCCTGCTCCGCTTTGCCCAAGCCTATGCCTGCCTTGTGCTGCTTTGTCGGCGCCGTTGGTTCGTCGGTTGGCGCGATGAGGGTCTCATGCTTATTGCCGGTGTGACGGGCGGTTCGCTCTACTTCCTCACAGAGAACACGGCGCTCGAATACACGCTGGCCGGCAATGTCTCGCTCGTCGTGGCCACAGCCCCGTTGCTGACAGCCCTGCTTGCCACGCTGACCCGTGCATCGCGCGCGGCTGCGCGGCTATGGGGGGCGTCCGCACTGGCGCTGGTCGGCGTGGCACTGGTGGTGATGAATGGACAGGGCTGCTTTGCTTTCCACCTTGTCGGTGACCTACTGGCGCTCTCGGCAGCCTTCTCGTGGGCCATTTACCAGTTAGTCACCAAGCGCCTGTGCGACCGCTACGGCGCGACCCTGCTGACGCGCAAGGTCTTCGGCTACGGCTTGCTCACCATCCTCGTTTACTTCCTGTTTCGTCCGGTCGACATCGATCCCGCCCTGCTCACCCATCCCGCCGTGTGGGGCAATCTGCTTTTCCTCGGTCTCGTCGCTTCAATGGGATGCTACTGGCTGTGGAGCAAGATTATTGAACGGCTCGGCCCCATCACGTCGGCCAACTATATCTATCTCAATCCCGTGACGACGCTCGTCTTCTCCTACCTCTTTCTCGGCGAACCTGTTTCGGCCTATGCCGTTTTCGGCGCTGTGTGCATCATTGCCGGCGTCTATCTCGCCGTGAGCCCCGGGCGGCTTCGTCATCTGCCTCGCCGGCCGCACTGAGGCTGCCCCCCATATTAGCTCCGCGAACACAGGATGCGGCTCGGCAAAGTCAAGAAGAAAGTGAACTTTCTCTTGCCATTGCGCTCGCCTTTCACTATATTTGCAACGAACAAACAAACGCACAGACATGAAACTCATCCGCTTTGCACATACTGCCACACTGGGGCTCGCTTTGGCCGGTCTCACAGCCTGCGGCGATGACCCCGCCCCCGCCTTGCAACCTACGCTGCCGACAAGCGGCGGCGACCCTGTCAAGGAAATCATTCATAACGGCAACCTCCCCGATTGTTGCGATTGGAAATTGACTTATGGCGGCGGCCGACTGACCTCAGCCACGGGGACCTCGTTCATTAACAACGTTTCGCTGGCCTCGACCTTCAATTTAGGTTATGGCGCACAGAGCGTGTCGATGAGCGGCGGCGGACAGTCGCGCTACACCATTGACCTCAATGGGGACAAACTCATCAGCCGCATCACGGTGGACAACAGCATCTACGAGTTCAACTATTGGAACGGGGCGCTCTCGAACTGGCGTAAAATCACCGTTGACGACGGCTTTGCTCCCATCCCGCAATACACGTCGTCGGCCTCGCTCTTTTATGAAAACGGCGATTTGCACCACATCGACTACACTGAAAATGAGAACAACCCGCTCAACACAGTGACCCTTACATTCACACCCGACGAGCGGCTCAACGTCAACGGGCTCCTGCCCGAGGGCGTCACGCGACAGATGGGGTGCCTCGGCTTTGAACATCTCTACTATGCCGGCCTGATGGGAGGACCGACCACGCACCTCGTCAAGAAAGTGGAAGTGAAACATGCCCTTTATCCCGAGCGCGACTACACGCTTGAATTTGAATACTCGGCCGATGTCGCCGGGCGCAATGTCGTGCTCTGCAACTTTCGTTACGAAGGCCAGCCCGCTTCCGTCACCTATAAATACTAAGTCTACAAAATGACGCCCGGATTGGAAGAGACCGAAAATCTCGTCGGGCAGCTCGAAGGACGCACCTATGCGTTCTTCCGCTTGCCTGATGCTTTGGACTTCACTTTCATTGCGCAAGACGACGCCAAGCCAGACGTGGCCCTAACACTCATGGCGGCCGACGAAGTTGCGGGCTATGTCGTGGCTCCGTTTCATGTCGGGCCGGAAACGCCTGTCGTTTTCATCCGGCCCGACCGTGTGTTGCGGCTGACCTGTCCACGGACGGCGTCCCGCCTCACCGTGAACCTGCGCCCCGCATCGGGCGCAGACAGCTGGCGCAAGGCTTATGGCGAGAGCTTCACACCCTGTCTCAATGCCCTACGTTCCGGACGCTTTGACAAGCTCGTCCTCTCGCGTCGCGCCGACTATCTCCCCTCTGGTGCTCTGCTTCATCCGCTCCGACTCTTCCTGACAGCCTGTCAGGCCTATCCTCATCAGTATGTCGCCCTGTGGTCGACTCCTGTCACGGGATGCTGGCTCACAGCCACGCCCGAGAAATTACTTTCAGGTTCGGCCGCCGGATGGCAGACAATGTCGCTTGCTGGAACCATGGTGTGGGACGCCGACAGCGCCAATCCCGACCTGCACGCATGGAGTGCCAAGAACTGTCATGAACAACAGGTGGTGACCGATTACCTGCAAGAACAGCTTGCGCCCGTGGCCTCCGCGCTCAGCATCGGTAGTCCACACCCGGTGCGTGCCGCCGGTGTAGCCCATTTGCGCACTGACATCCGTTTCACTTGTTCGCCAGATTGGACCACGGGGCGGTTGCTCGAACGCCTCCATCCCACCCCTGCCGTGTGCGGCCAGCCGAGAAGAGAGGCTGGTGATTTTTTGCGTAAAACAGAGCCGCATTCCCGCCGCTATTACGCTGGATTTAGCGGGCCATTACACTTGGAAGGCGAATGTGCGCTCTATGTCTCATTGCGTTGCATGGAGATTGAGGCTGACGCTGTCCATTGTTATGCTGGCGGAGGACTGCTTCCTGACAGTTGCGAAGAGAGTGAATGGCGCGAGACTCAAAGAAAGTTGCGCACGATGCTTGATCTTTTTGAAACTCCGTAACTATGTTTTGCGATAAAAGTAACGTAAACATACTGACAGCCTATATGGCAGCTTGCGGCATACGGCATGTCGTGGTCTGTCCGGGATCACGCAATGCGGTGCTTGTCCATAATTTTGCAGTATGTGATGCGTTCACGTGCCACGCTGTGACGGATGAACGCAGCAGCGCCTTCGTGGCTCTCGGAATGGCCGCATCCCTGAGCGAACCAGTGGCCGTCTGTGTCACCTCTGGCACAGCACTGCTCAACACCCTGCCCGCCGTGGCGGAAGCGCACTATCGCGGACTTCCCCTTCTTGTTATTTCGGCCGACCGTCCGCAGCAATGGATTGGACAGCAAGACGGCCAGACCCTGCCCCAGCCTTGTGCCCTCGCCCCTTACGCCACGTTCAGCGCGCAGTTGCACGAACTCACGGATGAAGCATCGAGGATATGGCTCTGCCGCTTGCTCAACGAAGCTTTCTTGGTCCTGCCTCACGGGCCAGTCCACCTCAACGTGCCTATATCTGAGCCGCTTTTCAGTTTCACTACGCCCGAATTGCCCGCGGTGCGCCCCGCATCTTGCTACGTACGAACAACAAAAGCTCTGCTCCCGGACGAGGTTGTAGAGAGATTGGAAGCGGCGCGTTGTCCCGTTTTGGTCGTTGGTCAGGTTGACGGGCTGCATGTTGACGACGAGTTGCGCGACCTTGTGAGCTCTGGTGCGTTGCTCGTTTTGCCTGAGGTCTTGTCTGGTCTACCGGGAAGCCATCGTACCAAAGTGCTCGAAGAAGTAGGTCCGGAATCGGTGTTCAAGCCTGATCTTGTGCTTCACGTCGGGGGCACATTTGTGAACAAGCGTGTCAAATTATATTTGCGCCATACGGGTGCGGACGTCGTGCGCATCGGCCAAGACCGCGGGCTTGTCGACACCTTCAATCACCTTGCGGCGGTCGTTCCTCTTACGGCAGGCGAAGGATTGCATGCCATTGCACGTGCTGTGAACAACATGCAAGAGAAGAAAGCTGTTCGCATGGCTCTGGATTGCCTCAAAGGTTTTCAGGTCGTGCCCCGGTGCTTCCGCCCCAACAGACTCAACGATTTGGGTGTTATTCAAAAAGCGTTCGAGTATATGCGTGAATACCCCGGCCCCCTACATCTTGCCAACAGCAACTCTGTGCGGAATGCCCTCCACTTTGTTGATGGTTATCCCTATCCCGTATACTGCAACCGTGGCACTAATGGTATCGAGGGTTCGCTTTCGACAGCCGTTGGTCACGCTTTGATTAGCGACACTCCGGTTTATGTATTCATCGGCGATCTCAGTTTCTTCTACGATCAAAATGCCTTATGGAACAGTGAGTTGTGTGGTAATCTCCGCATTCTCCTGCTTAACAATGGAGGTGGGCAGATCTTTTCGACTCTGCCCGGATTGGGAGCAAGCCCTGCGGCCTCTAAATATGTGTCCGCCACTCATCACACATCGGCGCAAGGCATAGCCCACTCATATGGTGTCAGCTATTATAGCGTGAGAAGAAACGACGAACTTGACACGGCCTTAGCTGCATGGTCACGGTCAAGCGGGGCACGTCCAGTCTTGCTCGAAGCGTTCACCACGCCGGCGGACAATGATGCTGCCGCCAAAGTGATGCACGGGATTTACGAACGGCTCATGAAGAAAAGCTCAGAAAACGCTTCAAATCTTTGTGAATAACGAGAGAAAGTCGTAAATTTGCGCACGGTTTTGGTTCCGTAGCTCAGTTGGATTAGAGCAACGCCCTTCTAAGGCGTGGGTCTTGGGTTCGAACCCCAACGGAATCACACGCAGCGAAAGGTGGTGATGATATGAGTCTATCACAGCCTTTCGCTGTTTTGTTTCGTATTCCTCCCTATTGAATAATAATGTCATGCAGAGAATAATTTACTTCTCATGCCGTTCAGTTCAATTTCAAGTTCTCCCGTCCCTTACCAAATTATAGTAGGAGCAAGTGATCAAATAAAAGCAGTAATAACTGCTGTTCGTATGAAGTAATACTACAAAAAAATGAGTTCCGCAAATCATTGAAATTGCGGAACCCATTTGCTAACTGTTCTGTTCTTCGGAACGTTCAGCGGAGAGAGAGGGTTATGAACCTACTCTCCTATATCCTTGAAATTCAATTCATTATCAAAATGTCAATGCCTTAGGGGGTACAACTTAGGTTACAAAAAAGACTGAATTTT
>DVNY01000061.1 GCA_018714085.1 Candidatus Caccomonas pullistercoris | reverse complement strand
GCGCTGAGGGATTCGAACCCCCGACCCTCTGCTTGTAAGGCAGACGCTCTGAACCAGCTGAGCTAAGCGCCCTGTCTGTTGTTCGGAAAAGCGATGCAAAAGTAAGGCTTTTTCGGGAATGCTCCAAACGTATTCCGTTTTTTTTCATCGCCGGCCCCGAAAAAATCGTTTCCTTCCTATTAAATCCGGATGTGGCGGGGAGAAATTGCTAACTTTGCCCTGCGAAGACAGGATGCGGCTCAGCCAATCCAAGAAGAAAGCGAGGCTTTCTCTCGTTCCGGCTCTCGCCTTTCACTGTCTTTGCCACACATTAATTATATATGTACATGAAAAAAGACGTTGCGCTCACCCTGTCATGCGGCGGAGCGCGCGGGCTGGCACACATCGGCGTCATCCGTGCGCTCGAAGCCCGGGGCTACAGCATACGGGCAGTGGCGGGCTGCTCGATCGGCTCGGTGGTCGGCGCTTTCTATGCGATGGGGAGGCTCGACGCGCTCGAAGGCTTCATGCGGACCGTCTCGACGGACAACATGACTGACTATCTCGACTTCGCCCTGACCGAGCAGGGCTTCATCCGGGGCGGGCGTTTCATTGAAAAGCTCAAAGAGCTTGCCCCCGACTGCCCTATCGAGTCGCTGCCCGTGCGGCTGTCCATCGTGGCGGCCAACCTCACCACCGGCCGGGCCGAGGTGTTCACACGCGGCAGCGTCTACGAGGCCGTCCGCGCTTCGATCGCCATCCCGGCCGTACTGACCCCCGTGGAGAAAGAGGGCGCGCGCCTCGTGGACGGCAGTGTGGTCAATCCGCTCCCGGTCGACCTGGCCCTTCCAGGCCGCCGCGAACTCAGCATCGCCGTCAACCTTTACGCTTACGGCGGGGGTGGGGACATTGCCAACCGCCCGGGTGCGCCTGGCGCCAAGGCTCCGACGCCCATAGCCTACCTGCGAGCGAAATACAAGGCGGTGCGCTCATGGCGCACGAACCTGCTGACGGGCGTTTTCAGCAATGCGGGCGGCCCGGCCGGATACGTGGGCACGATCCGTTCCATCTTCGACCTGATGACACAGCGCCTCATCGCGCAGACCTTGGCGGCGCACCCGGTGGACGTTGTGGTCGAAGTCCCCATGCTGTGTGCCTCGGTGTTCGACTTCCCGCAGGCCGACGCCCTCATCCGCCTCGGACGCAGCCAGGCCGACCGCGCGCTGAGCGAGTTTGAAAGGCGCCGCCCGCGCTTCCACCTGCCATGGAACCGGAGAAAGAAGCGCGGGGAAGACGCGAATCGGATTTAATTCGTACCTTTGCATCATTAAGGAACAGGAGACCGGTCTGCCGCGTGCGTCCCAGTGGCGCAGGAGGAAAGTCCGGGCAACACAGGGCAATCCGCTTCCTAACGGGAAGTCGTCCGCAAGGGTGAGCGAAGGCAGAAGAAAACAACCGCCGGCGCCACACGGTGCCGGTAAGGGTGAGAAGGTGGGGTAAGAGCCCACCGGCTGCATGGCGACATGCAGGCCGTGCCTGCCGGATGTTGAAAGTTCATGTAAACCGGCGACTGAGGGTGACCCGCCCGAGCAATGCGCCGGAGGGTAGAACGATAGAGCCTGTCGGCGACGGCAGGCCCGGATAAATGGCAGACACCGCCCTGAGGGCGGTACAGAACCCGGCTTACAGGCCTCCTGTCCCTTTATTTACGCACAAAGCGCGACGGCTCCGCAATCTCTGGACGCCGTCGCGCTTTATAAGTGTTCGCCCTTGTCCGTTTCGTCCGGTTGGGACAGACGGTGGAAATCCGGGCGAGACAAGTCTCGCCCCTACGGACGCCTGAACGAGCCGGCTGGCAGAAAATCCTGTCGCAGTGACTGTTTTTTCTGTCACAGCGACAGGATTTTCCCAATCCGTACCCGTATGGCCGCCCGTTAGGAGCGGATCATGTCGCAACCCATGTAGGGTTGCAGAGCCTTGGGGATGCGGATGCCGTCGGGCGTCTGGAAGTCCTCGAGAAGGGCAGCCACCACGCGCGGCAGGGCAAGCGCCGACCCGTTCAGCGTGTGGCAGAGTTCGATCTTCTTGTCCGCGCGGCGGTAGCGGCAGTGCAGGCGGTTGGCCTGATACGTGTCGAAATTCGACACGGAGCTGACTTCCAGCCAACGCTTCTGCGCTTCGCTGTACACCTCAAAGTCGTAGCACAAAGCTGCCGTGAAGCTGATGTCGCCGCCACAGAGGCGCAGGATGCGGTATGGCAGTTCGAGCTTGACGAGCAAGTTTTCGACATGGTCCAGCATCTCCTGGTGCGACTGAGCCGAGTGTTCGGGCTTGTCGATGCGGACGAGTTCGATTTTCGAGAACTCGTGCAGGCGGTTGAGGCCGCGCACGTCCTTGCCGTAGGAACCGGCCTCGCGACGGAAGCACTGCGTGTAAGCGCAGTTCTTGACCGGAAGGTCTTTCTCGTCGAGGATTTCGTCGCGGTAGATGTTCGTCACGGGCACCTCGGCCGTCGGGATCAGGTAGAGGTCGTCCAGATTGCAGTGGTACATCTGCCCTTCCTTGTCGGGCAGCTGGCCGGTGCCGTAACCCGACGCCGCGTTGACCACGGTGGGCGGCATGATTTCCGTGTAACCGGCCGCACGGGCCTCGTCGAGGAAGAAGTCGATCAGCGCGCGCTGCAAGCGGGCGCCCTGGCCGACGTAAACGGGGAAACCGGCTCCCGTGATTTTCACGCCAAGATCAAAGTCGATCAGGTTGTACTTCTTGGCCAACTCCCAGTGGGGCAGCGGGTTTTCGGGCAGCACGGTGTCGTGCCCGCCCGTCTTGACGACGAGGTTGTCCTCCGCCCCGTTGCCTTCGGGCACGATGTCGTAGGGCACGTTCGGTATGGTATAAAGCAGTTGCGTCATGTCAGCCTCAGCCGTCGCCATCTTGGCTTCGAGCTCCTTGGTCTTCACTTTGATGTCCGCCACTTTCTGCTTGGCGGCTTCGGCTTCGGCCGCTTTGCCTTCCTTCATGAGAGCGCCGATGCTCTTCGAGAGCGTTTTCACCTCGGCGAGGCAGCTGTCGAGCTCAGCTTGCGCGGCCTTGCGCGTGTTGTTGAAAGAGAGCACCTGTTCGATACATTCGCGCGCACCGCCGAAATGCTTTTTTTCAAGCCCTCGGATGACGGCTTCCTTATCGTCTGTGATTTGTTTGATAGTAAGCATAACTCTTGTTTAGCTTTTAGACTTATTCAAAATTATGGGACAAAAGTACGGATTTATTTTTGATAAAACGTTACCTTTGCCTGACTTACGACTAAGCCTATGCTAACTTTCCCTCCGGCTAAAATCAACCTCGGCCTCTACGTGGTGGAAAAACGTCCCGACGGCTACCACAATCTGGAGACGGTTTTCTACCCCGTCCCGCTGTGCGACACGCTCGAGACAAAACCCCTGCTCCACTCCAACGCGCCCTACGCCTTCCAGCAAGTCGGGCTGCGAATCGACGGTGAGGCGGCGGACAACCTCGTCGTGCGGGTCTACCTCGCGATGAAGGAGGAGTTCGGCCTCCCGGCCCTCGACATCTACATGGACAAGCACATCCCCACCGGCGCCGGGCTGGGCGGAGGCAGCAGCGACGCGGCCCACATGATGAAGCAGCTGAACGAGCAGTTCGCCCTCGGGCTGAGCGAGACGGAAATGGAGCGGCGGCTTGCAGCCTTCGGAGCCGACTGTCCGTTCTTCGTTCGCGAACGCCCCGTCCTTGCGACCGGCATCGGCGACAGGTTCACGCCCCTCGCGCTCTCGCTGAAAGGATGGACGCTCCTGCTCATCAAGCCCCCCGTCCACGTCTCCACGCGCGAGGCTTACGCCGGCGTGACGCCCCGACGGCCCGAGGCGAACCTGGCCGACGTCATCGCGCGCCCGGTGACGGAATGGCGCGGCCGCCTCGGCAACGACTTCGAGGCGAGCGTCTTCGCGGCGCATCCCGAGATCGGCGCCATCAAGCAGACGCTCTACGACTTCGGTGCCGCCTACGCCGCCATGAGCGGCAGCGGCAGTGCGGTCTTCGGCCTGTTCGCCCATCCGGTCGAAAGCGCCAAAGCGGTGTTCAAAGATTGCTTTGTCTTCCAACAACGCCTCAGATGAACGCGATTTTCTATTTCAGCGGCACGGGGAACAGCCGCTACGTGGCGCAGACCCTGGCACGCCTGACGGGCGATGCCCTCTACGACATGGCGCAAGCCTCCGGCACCGTCCGCGGCGCCCTGCGCTACGACCGCATCGGCTGGGTCTTCCCCGTCCATGCCTGGGGGCTGCCCCGCTGGGTGCGCCGCTTCATGCAGTCGCTCCTAGACGGCTTTGCCGCGCCGGAAGCCTACGTCTACGGCGTCATGACCTGCGGCGACGACATCGGACTGGCCGACAGGGAACTCCGCTCAGCCTTACAGTCGAAAGGGATGACCCTGCACGCCGTCTTCTCCGTACAGATGCCCAACACCTATGTCTGCCTCCCGGGCTTCGACGTCGACAGCGAAGCCGTCGCCAACCGGAAGCTCGACGCAGCCCGCCCTGCGCTCGACGCCATCGCAGCCGACGTCCTTGCCGCCCACCGGGGCGTCAGCCGCGTCACCCCCGGCCGCATGCCCTGGATGAAGTCGCGCGTGCTCAGGCCGCTGTTCAACCGGCTGCTTGTCACCGACCGCTATTTCCACACGCTGCCTTCGTGCAACGGCTGCCACACGTGCAGCGCCCACTGCCCCGTACGGAACATCCGGCACCGGCCCGACGGACGCCCCGAGTGGCTCGGACACTGCACGGGCTGCCTGGCCTGCTACCACACCTGTCCGCAACATGCCGTCCGCTTCGGGCACACCACCCGGCATAAAGGGCAATACACCTGCCCCACCGACGGGCAGCCCCGCCGCAGTGACCGGAAAAACGAGACGGCTGACAGAAATTCCCGGACGGCTGACAGGAAAAACGGTCAGTGCGCCCGTCATCTCCCCGACCATACCCAATCCATTATAAATAAACCTTAAACCAATCAGACGCAACATGAAGAAAACCTCACTGCTCATCGCGACACTCCTGCTGGCCTGCGGATTGCCGGCCGGCGCCCAGTCCGTCGCGCTCAACATCGTCCCCACGCCGCAGGAAATCGTGCACGGAACGGGCCAGTTCACCCTGGCGCCGACCACCACGGTCGTAGCCGAAGGCAAGGGAGCCAAAGACGTGGCCGAAAGCCTCATCGCCCGGCTCAACGCCGCCACGGGCTACGACATCCAACTGGCCAAGAAACGGACCGCAGGCTCCATCGTGCTGAAAATAGACAAATCCGGCTTCAAGCCCGAAGCCTACCGCCTCGTCGTAGGCCAGCCGGGCGTTGAAATCACCGCCAGCACAGACCGCGGCCTCTTCTATGCCACACAAAGCCTCATGCAGCTCTTCCCGCCACAGATTGAAGCCGCCACCCCACAGGCTGGCGTCAAGGCTTGGACAGCCCCCGCCGTCGTCATCAACGACGAGCCGCGATTTCCCTACCGCGGCATCATGCTCGATCCCTGCCGCCACTTCATCCCCGTCGACGTGATGAAAAAGCAAATCGACATGCTTTCACACTACAAGATTAACACGCTCCACTGGCACCTGACCGACGACCAGGGCTGGCGCGTCGAAATCAAGAAATACCCCAAGCTGACCGAGGTCGGCGCATGGCGGACGGAAGGCGACGGGAGCCGTTACGGCGGCTTCTACACGCAAGACGAAGTGAAAGACATCGTGGATTACGCCGCAGCCCGCCACGTCGAAATCATCCCCGAACTGGAAATCCCGGGCCATGAGCTGGCCGCCATCGCCGCCTATCCCTGGCTCTCGTGCAAGGGCGACTCCATCACGCCCCGCATCATCTGGGGCGTCGAAGACATCGTCATGTGTCCCGGAAAGGAGACCACGTTCGACTTCCTCGAAGACGTCATCGACGAGCTCGCCCCTCTCTTCCCGAGCAAATACTTCCACATCGGCGGCGACGAGAGCCCCCGCATCGAGTGGGAGCAATGCCCGAACTGCCAGAAGCTGATCAGCAAACTGGGCTACGTCGACGAGAAAGGCCGTCCCAAAGAGGCACAGCTCCAAAGCTACGTCGTGGGCCGCGTCGAGAAGTACCTTGAAAAGAAAGGCAAACGCATCATCGGCTGGGACGAGATCCTCGAAGGCGGAAACCTCAACAAGACGGCCACCATCATGTCCTGGCGCGGCGAAGACGGCGGCATCGCCGCCGCACGTGCCGGCCACAACGTCATCATGACGCCCAGCAGCCACGGGCTGTACATCAACTTCTACCAAGGCGACCCGAACGTGGAGCAGACCTGCATCGGCGGGAACTCCTACCTCGAACGCGTCTACAAGTACGACCCCGTGCCCAAAGTGCTCTCTGCCAATCACGCCGACCGCTACGTCCTCGGCGTACAAGGCAACCTCTGGGCGGAATACATCCACACGCAGGGCCAGCTCGAGAACCTGCTCTATCCCCGCGCACTGGCGGTGGCCGAAATCGGCTGGACAATGCCGGGCCGCAAGGACTACGCCGACTTTGTCCGCCGCATCGACACCGACGCCGCCCTGCGCCTGCAAGCCCACGGCATCGGCTTCCACATCCCCCTGCCGGAACAACCGGGCGGTTCTTGCAGCCACCTGGCGTTCAGCGACACCACCCACGTCACGCTGACCACGACGCGCCCCGAGAAGATAGTATACACGCTCGACGGCAGCCAGCCTACCGCATCGTCCACGACCTACACCGCCCCCATCGCCCTGACACAAAGCAGCACGATCAAGGCAGCCGTCGTCCTGCCCTGCGGCCTCATGGGCCCTGTCCGCACCATCGAGGCTGACAAGCAAGTTCCCGCACCGGCTGTCACGTTCGACCGCACACCGCGCAAGGGGCTCGACCTGCGCCTGGCCAACGGCAACTTCATGTATGCGGCTGACCTGGACACGGTCAAGCACTGGTATCGCAAGGCTGCCGCCACCATTGAGGCCGTCCGCTCGCAGACGCTCGTCCCGGGCAACGTCCGCGACGTCGAGAATTACGCCGCCGTGGCCGAAGGCTATGTCTACATCCCGGAAGACGGCACCTACGAATTCTCGACCACCAACACGCAATTCTGGATCGACGGCGTGAAACTCATTGACAACGACAGCGACCGCATCAAGCGGCAAAGCCGCGAGAACGCCCAACGCGTACTGGCCAAGGGCTTCCACCCGATCAAGGTCATCTTCACCGGAGGCATCTATGGCGGATACCCGACCTACTGGAACGACGGGAAGGTGAACTTCCGCACCCCGGGCGGGAAGTGGCAAGCCATCACGGCCGACATGCTCTTCCGCAAATAACCGGCGGCAACCCGCCAGCCCGGCACACGACTATCGCCGTTCCCCAGCGTGGGGAGCGGCGTTTTTTTTCGCGCGCAAGGCCTTTTCACGGTCCGGCTGACAGAAATCCCTATCCGGCTGACCGGATTTTCTGTCAGCCGGTTCGTTTTTCCTGTCGGCCTGCTCGTCGCCCCGGGAACAGGCCAATAAAGCCATGCCCATGCCGCGCTTTCCCTCGTTGGCGACGGCCGACTTTCAGCCAAGCAGCCAACTTCCGTCCCCGTCGTTTTGGCCGCAGCCGCATTTTTTACTACCTTTGCCCGTCACTACGATTAAAAACTGAAACGACTTTCAAGTCATGGAGTTAGCAGCGAAATACAATCCCGAAGAAGTAGAAAATAAGTGGTACCAGTACTGGATGGACCACAAGATGTTCAGTTCGAAACCCGACGGCCGCCAGCCGTTCACCGTAGTCATCCCCCCGCCCAACGTGACGGGCGTCCTGCACATGGGGCACATGCTCAACGAAACGATTCAGGACATCCTCGTCCGCCGGGCCCGCCAAGAGGGGAAAAACGCGTGCTGGGTGCCGGGCACGGACCATGCGTCCATCGCCACGGAAGCCAAGGTGGTGAACCGCCTTGCCGAACAAGGCATCAAAAAAACGGACCTCACGCGTGAAGAGTTCCTCAAACACGCTTGGGACTGGACCGACGAGCACGGCGGCATCATCCTCAAACAACTGCGGCGCGTCGGCGCGTCGTGCGACTGGGACCGCACGGCTTTCACCATGGACGAGACGCGCTCGAAAAGCGTCATCAAGGTGTTCGTAGACCTTTATAAGAAAGGCCTCATCTACCGCGGCGTCCGCATGGTCAACTGGGACCCGAAAGCCCAGACCGCCCTGTCGGACGAAGAGGTGATCTACAAGGAAGAGCATAGCAAGCTCTATTACCTCCGCTACATGGTCGACGATCCGCAGGCCGACGGCGCCTATGCCGTCGTAGCCACCACACGCCCGGAAACCATCATGGGCGACACGGCCATGTGCATCAACCCGAACGACCCGAAGAACCAGTGGCTCCGCGGCAAGCGCGTGATCGTCCCCCTCGTCGGCCGCTCCATCCCCGTCATTGAGGACGAATACGTGGATATCGAGTTCGGCACGGGATGTCTCAAAGTGACGCCCGCCCACGACGTCAACGACTACATGCTCGGCGAGAAGCACAACCTCGAAAGCATCGACATCTTCAACGACGACGGCACGCTCAGCCAGGCCGCCGGCCTCTATGTCGGCATGGACCGCTTCGAGGTGCGCAAACAGATCGAAAAAGACCTGGCCGACGCCGGACTGCTCGAAAAGGTAGAACCCTACACGAACAACGTAGGATTCAGCGAACGCACCAACGTGCCCATAGAGCCCAAGCTCTCCATGCAGTGGTTCCTCCGTATGCAGCACTTTGCCGAAATCGCCCTCCCCCCCGTCATGAACGACGAGATCAAGTTCTATCCCGCCAAATATAAGAACACCTATCGCCACTGGCTGGAAAACATCAAAGACTGGTGCATCAGCCGCCAGCTATGGTGGGGCCACCGCATCCCGGCCTACTACCTGCCGGGGGGCGGCTACGTCGTGGCCGAAACGCCGCAAGAGGCTCTCGAACAAGCCATCGAAAAGACAGGAAACAACGCACTGACACTCAACGACCTGCACCAAGACGAAGACGCCCTCGACACGTGGTTCTCGTCCTGGCTTTGGCCCATCTCGCTCTTCAACGGCATCCTCGAACCGGGCAACGCGGAATTCAACTACTACTACCCGACAAGCGACCTCGTCACCGGCCCCGACATCCTCTTCTTCTGGGTGGCCCGCATGATTATGGCCGGATACGAGTACGCCGACAAGCCCCCCTTCCGCAACGTCTACTTCACCGGCATCGTCCGCGACAAAATCGGCCGCAAGATGTCGAAATCGCTGGGCAACTCGCCCGACCCGCTCGCACTCATCGACAAGTTCGGCGCCGACGGCGTGCGCATGGGCATCATGCTGGCCGCACCGGCCGGCAACGACATCCTCTTCGACGAGGCGCTCTGCGAGCAAGGCCGCAACTTCTGTAATAAAATCTGGAACGCCTTCCGCCTGATCAAAGGCTGGGAGGTGGCCGACGCCGAACAGCCCGAAACCGCAGGAGTGGCCACCCGCTGGTTTGCCGCCCAGATCCACAAGAGCCAGGCAACCATCGACGACCTCTTCTCAAAATACCGTTTGAGCGAAGCGCTCATGGAAACCTACCGCCTCTTCTGGGACGAGTTCTCAAACTGGTATCTCGAAATGGTGAAGCCCGCTTACGGCTGCCCCATCGACCGGAAAACCTATGGAGAGACCCTCGCGTTCTTCGAAACGCTGGTCCAGATGCTCCACCCGTTCATGCCGTTCATCACCGAAGAACTCTGGCAAAACCTCTCAGAGAGGAAAGAAGGCGAGACTATAATGACTGTCCCCATCACCCACACCCAACCGACCGACGCCGAGCTGGACCTGGTCGGACACATCGAGGCCGTGAAAGCCATCGTGACGAACGTGCGCAGCATCCGCAGCCAGAAAGGCCTCTCGCCCAAAGAGCCGCTCACGCTGGAAATCGTCGACAAGGAAGCCGTAGCCGAGTTCGAAGCAGTCATCGCCAAGATGGCCAACATCGACACGTTCACCCGTGTGTCGGCCAAGAGCGACGGAGCCTCGGCCTTCATGGTCGGCACGCTCCAACTGGCCGTCCCCCTGGGCAACCTCATCGACGTAGAAGCCGAAAAAGCCAAAATCGAAGCCGAGTTGGAACACTTGGAGAAGTTCCTCGCAGGCATCAAGAAAAAACTCTCGAACGAAAAGTTCGTGGCTCACGCGCCCGAAAAAGTAGTTGAGCTGGAACGCAAGAAAGAACGCGACTCCGAAGAAAAGATCAAGTCACTCAAAGAAACCTTGAAGGCTCTCAAATAAAACAAGTAAATCACTCTAATCATTTAATGTATCATCTATGAAACGACACGCAATCCCCGTGTGCCTGCTGTGGGCGATGGGTGGAATGTGCGCCCTGCCCGCCTTCGCGGACGAAGTGTACACCATCTATCCTGTGCCGCAGGAGCAAAAAGCCGTCGACGGCCAAGTCTCGTTCACCCCGACCGTCAACATCGTCTGTGACCCGACGATCGACCAATACACCAAAGACCGGGCGCAGGAAGTGCTGGCCGGACACGGCATCACGGTGAGCTTCACCGACGCCGCTGCGGCAGGCCAGACCAACGTCTATTTGGGCGTTGCCGGCTCAGGAGGTGCCGCCGACCAGAAAGCCACAGAACTGAACATCGACCGGACAGTCCTGACCAAGGCCGGGAAATTCGACCGGCACATTGTCTCGCTGACGTCAGACGGGGCGAACGCCCAGCTCGTCATCCTCGGCGAGAACACAGACGCCACGTTCTACGGCCTCGCCAGCCTCGAACAGATGCTCGACAACGGGACGGAAAACCTGCCCTGCGTCACCATCAACGACTACGCCGACCAGCAGTCGCGCGGACTCGTCGAGGGATACTACGGCTACCCCTACTCGGTCGCCGTGAAGAAAGACATCATGAAGTTCATGGCTCGCTATAAACTCAACACCTACCTCTACGGTGCCAAGAGCGACCCCTACCACTCCGGTTACTACCTCGACCCCTACCCGACGACCATCACCGAGCAACAGGAGAAGAACGGCTGGCTCACGCAGGAGATGTTCAAGGAACTGACCGCCACGGCACACGCCACGAAAGTCAGCTTCATCTGGGCCATCCACCCGGGACTTAAAACAAAGACCGACCAAGACGTCACCGACGTAATGAAAAAGTTCAAGCTCATGTACGACTTGGGCGTCCGCCAGTTCGGCGTGTTCACCGATGACGCCGGCGGCTATGACAACCCCGACAACTTTCCGCTCTACACGCAGTTCTTCACCAACCTGCAAAACCAGATAGACGCGACGTGGAACACGCCGGGCGCCGCTCCTGCCGACACGGTCAAACCGCTCCACTATGTGCCACACGTCTACAACCTCACTTGGACCAACCAGGCCAACCGTCAGGCTTACTTCAAAGCCCTTTCGGAAATCCCGGAGAAGATCGTGTTCTACACCACCGGTTATGGCGTATGGACCGTGCCCAACAACAACGACCTCAATACGATGAAGAACGAGTTCGGCCGCGACGTGGCATGGTGGTGGAACTACCCCTGCAACGACAATGGCCGTTCTGACAGCCAGATCTTCCCCTCGGACATGTACTCGAACTTCATCGACATGACGCAGGTCAACGACAACTCACGCATGCCGACGTCGCTCGAAAACTGCGCCGGCGTGCTCAGCAACCCCATGCAACAGGGCGAGATTTCAAAAATTGCCTTGTTCAGCGTGGCCGACTACGCATGGAACAACGACGGCTTCGACAACATGAAGAGTTGGGAAGCCGCCATCCCCGCCATCATCAGCGAGGATTACGCCCCGGCGTTCCGGACACTCGCCCCCTACCTGAGGGACAACGACCCCACCGAACTCACCACCCTCATCCAGCGCTACAAGACCAGCATTGAGCGTGGCCAAGAGGCAGACGCAGCCAGCCTGAAAGCCAAGATGGACGAGATCATCGCCGCCAGTGAGACCGTGGCCGGCATGGAGACCAGCGATGTCGAGTCAGACCGCCTCTTCTTCAACGACCTCCGCCCGTGGCTCAACCTCGTGCACGACATGGCCACCACGGTCAACGACTTCCTCGCAGCCAAGAACGCCGACAACCTGACCAACGAATGGAGCGCTTACCTCGAAGCCCAGAAGAAAGCCAACGCCTTCGCCACCGATTCGCGCTACACCGTCGAGACGCTCGAAAGCATGGGCACCAATCCCAAGGTTGGCCGCTACCAGGTGAACGCATCGGCCGTGACGCTCAAACCGTTCGTTACCGAATGGATGGGCAGCAAGGCCTTCAACGACATGTTCCCCGAGCGACAGAGCATCGACGCGCCCACGGCGTACACCACGGCCGACGGCATCACCCCGCCGCGCGTACAGAGCAATCAAGCAGGCGTGTGCATGGCCACGAGCACCACTTACACGCTCGCTCCCGGCGACCTGCTGGCCATTCAGCTCGTTGCTCCCGTGCATGTCTATAACCTCACCGTAGCCGACACCGTCTATGACCACTTCGACGTTGTCCACTCACAGAACGGAAAGACATGGAACACGCTGGCCAAGGGAGCCGTCCTCGACACCCCCTGCAAGTATATCGGCTTGCGCAACAAAACCAACGCTCCCCAACCGCTCCGCCCCAACCGCGCCACGTTCCGGTTCGAAATCCCGCAACCGGCCACAGTGTCCGGAGCCACTATCCCCAGCGGCGAAGTATGGCAGAACCACACGAGCAACTACCTCTACGACGGCGACTACTCGACGTTCTGCGTGCTCAACAAGAACCAGGCCAACAACGATGCCTACCAGATCACGCTCAGCGAGGCAACGCCCGTCTATGACGTCCGCGTCTGCGTCGGCACGACCAACGGCGACTACATGAACGGGGCCTACGTGCAGACCTCCAAGGACGGCCAGCGTTGGACCACGCTTCGCATCAAAGGCACGAGCGTCACCAATTTCACCATGGACAACGAGAATGTGGTGAAATACTCCGACGAGATGTCATACTGCGACTTTGAGACCAACGGCGACAGTGTCAAATATGTCCGCCTGCTCGTCCGTAACGCCAACACGAGCAAATGGCTCCGCCTCTACGAGATTGAGGTGAACAAGCTCTACAACGAGTTCGGCGAAGTGCCCACGGCCATGACCAACACCGGCACCGGCGTCATGGAAGTGTTCGACAACCAGCCCTCGACCTACTATTCGTCACCGCGCACGGGCGAGCTGATCTACAACCTGCAGAACCCGAACCTTGTGGACAACGTCACCGTCTTCGTCGATGCGTCGAGCGGCTACGACGCCACCGTGACGGCCACGCGCGACGGCGAGACATGGATCGAACTCGGCGAACTCACCGGCGCCGTCACCAACTTCTCGCTGGCCGACGCCCACTGCACCGACGCCATCGCCGTCAAGCTCAAATGGACCGGAGCGTCGCCCGTTGTCCACGAAATCTGCGAAGAAGCCAGCACGGTCCCCGTGGGCATCGGCAAAGTGACAGCCGTCACGGGCTCGGCCGAAGGCATTGAACTCACGAACAACGGCGGGCGCCTGACCGTGAAAGCCAACGACGCAATCAAATCTGTCGCCATCTACGGCATAGACGGACGCTCGCTGGCCAACGTGAACGCCAATGGCAAGAACCTCATCACGCTTCCCCGTATCGCCTCACAGATCGCCTTGGTCAGCGTCAAGACGAACAGCGGACAAAGCGCGTCCTACAAAGTAAGCCTCAACTGACACGCCGGCTCCCAACCGACGTCACACAAAGTCCCGCCCGCGCTCCGACACAGCCGGGCGGGATTTTTCATGCCCCGACCGGCATGCCCCCCCTCAACCAGCTCACCCGGCAACCGCCTCCGCCCGTCCCGGCCTCCCCCCCCCCTGAGGAATCGGCCGCCCCGCGCAGCGCCCGGCACAGAACATACGAACTTGCGGGAACATCACAGCGGCGGACAGCAACGCACA